>NZ_JBEXKX010000033.1:16193-118860 GCF_040609695.1 Amycolatopsis sp. NPDC004625 | reverse complement strand
CTGGGGGGGCCCCCCCCGGCGGTGGCGGGGGGGGCCCCCCCACACCCCCCCCCCCCCCCGGGGGGGGGGGTTGTGTGTCGGGGGGCAACAACCCCCCAACCCCCCCCACGACCCGTGGGCCGACAGGTAGCTTGCGAACCGCTCGTCGACTTCCTCGGGCGTCAACCCGAAGTCCGCCAGGCTGTAGCGGTGCACCGGTTTCCGGTCGCCGGTCCGGCTCGCCTCGTGCACCGACGTCATGGCCGCCCGCGCCTGCGGGGTGAACTCCAGTCCGAAGTGGTCGTACACAGTGGACACCGTGCCGATCGGGTCCGCGACGAAGTCCTCGTACCGCACGTCGAAGAACTGAGCCGGGTCGTGCCGCGCGCGGGCCCACCCGAACTCGTCGGCTCCGCGCGCCCACAGGTCGAGCTGCCCGCGGCCGATCACCTCGCCGCGGAACCTGTCCGACCAGCCGTCCGCGGCCTTCTCGGCCAGGCTGCACATCGACGCCATGATCGTGCGCGGCGACCGGTGCGTCTGGATCACCAGCGCGTCCGGGTAGTTCGCCATCAGGGCGTCCAGGGCGAAGAGGTGGCTGGGGTTCTTGAGGACCCAGCGCCGGCCCGCGTCGGGCAGCCCGATCAGCTGCAGGTTGCGCTTGTGCCGGGCGTAGGCGTCCGTCCAGTCCTGTTTGGCCAGCCAGCGCGAGTACCGCGGCAGGTGCGCGAGGCACTCGAAGGACACCGAGCGCATCGACTGGCGCAGCAGCTGCCAGCACTCCTCCACCTGGTCGGCGGACATGTGGTGCACCCCCATGAACTCCGGGTGCTCGACGTGGTGGCGTTCGTAGCCGGCCTGGATCCCCTGGAAGATCGGGTTGTCCGCCCACGACGCCCGCGGCGGCCGCGGCTGCGGGACCTCGGCGAGCCACACTTCGAGCCCCTGGTGCGCGGGGTCCTCGGCGAGCAGCCGGTGCAGCGCCGTCGTGCCGGTGCGCGGCAAGCCGGTGACGAAGATCGGCCGCTCGACGCGGACCTCCGCGTACGCCGGGTTCTGCTTCCACGACGCTTCGCTCAGCAGCCGCGCCACCAGAGCGCCGCGCAGGAAGGCCCGGTGCACCTTGTTGCCGTACGGCGTCAGCTCGGCGTCCGCCTCGTACGACTCCAGCAGCACGCGCAGGCCTTCGACGTACTCGTCCGCACCGAAGTCGGCGAGCCCGGTGAGCTTCGACGCCGAGGCGTGCAGGTCCTCGACGGTGCCCACGTCTTCGCGGCCGGGGAGCATCGATCCTCCTAGTGGTGGTACTCGCCGCCGTTGACGTCGAGGCACTGCCCGGTGATCGCGCGGGCCATCGGCGAGGCCAGGAACACCACGGCGTCGGCGATCTCGTCGGGCTCGGGCAGCTTGCGCAGGTCCGTTGTGGACGCCGTTTCGGCGTAGACCTCCTCGGGCGTGATGCCGCGTTCCTTGGCCAGGTAGGCGAAGTACCACTGGAGGTTCGGGCCCCAGATGTACCCGGGGGCCACGGTGTTGACGCGCACGCCGTCCGGCCCGAACTCGCTGGCGAGGCTCTGGGACAGCGACAGCAGCGCCGACTTCGCCATCTTGTAGGCCCCGAACGTCCGCCGCGAATGCCGCAGCACGGCGGAATTGATCATCACCAGCGAGCCCTTGCTCTCCTTGAGCGCGGGCAGGAAGAGCCGGGTCAGCCGCAGCACGGAAATCGCCGCCGTCTCGAAGCCCGCGCGGACCGCGTCGAGGTCCACAGTGGCCAGATCGGTCAGCGGCGGGACGGCGAAGGCGTTGTGCACCACCGCGTCCACCCGGCCGAACGCCTTGACCGCCTCGGTCACCAGGTTCGCCGCGGAGTCGGCGTCGTCGATGTCGGTGCGGACCGCCACGGCCCGGCGCCCGAGGTCGGTGACCTCCTTCGCCACCTCGGTGAGCCGCGACTCGGTGCGCGCGGCGAGCACGACGTCCGCGCCGGCCTGCGCGCTGCGCACGGCGATCGACCGGCCGAGCCCGGGTCCGATCCCCGAGACGACGACCACCTTGTCCTGCAGCAGGTTGTCCACGCTCACCCCAGCATCCGGGCGGCGACGGCGTCCTGCCGGGCCGCGATCCTCGCCGCCCACTGCTCCGGCGTCACGCGCGCGTCGGCGTGGTGGGGCAGCCGGTCGGGCAGTTCGTCGGTCTTGACCACCTCGACGACCGGGCCGTCGTCCGGGCCGAGGTCGCGCGCGAGCCGCTGCCAGCGGATCTGGACGTACCCGCGGTCGTGGCCGGTGAGTTCGAGCCAGTTCGCCAGGCCGGGATCGCGTTCGCCGATCACGAACCGGATCTTGCCGTCGGGGTCGACATGCGCCTGGTCGGCGGTGAGGCTCGTCTGGTGGTTGATGTAGTCGAGCGAGACGTACCAGCGGCTGCCGAGCTGGATGCCCTGGTAGGGCGCGTCCGCGCAGCGGGGCACGGTGACGATCATCGCCTCTTCGGGGCCGAGTTCGTAGTGCCCGGCCGAGGAGAACTGCGTGGTGAGCCCGCCCGGCGTCGAGCGCGGCTCGGTCAGCGTGTTCACCGGCAGGTTGTCGTAGAACCACTTCGGGAAGGCCAGGAACGTCTTGAGCCGGCTCAGCAGGATCTTGCCGGTGACGCCGTAGCGCTTGGCCAGCGCGCTCCGGTCCGGCACCGGCGGCGCCTGGCCCGCCGTGTCGACGCACCGGATGCGGATCTCGCCCCGGCGTTCGGTGGCCCAGTCGCTGTAGACCTCGCGGACGACGAGCATCGACGAGCCCGCGCCGAGCGTGAAGTAGTTCGGCCCCGGGTTCTCGCGGGCCGGGCCGAAGCGCAGCTCGAACCGGCCGTCCGCGCCGATCTCCAGCTGGCGGTCGTCGAACGCGGTGAGGCTGTCGGGCACCTCGACCGGCGAGTAGTCGCCGTTGAGGACCTGGAAGCTCAGGTCGGCGGTGCTGCCGCGGACGCCGGTGACCAGGTACTCGCGGTCGTCGCGGATGTTCGCGTTGAAGTACAGCGTGTCCGGGTTGTCCAGGCCCATCTTCGTGTACGGCCCGGTGGACGCGGTGAAGTACGGGAAGTCGCGCTGGTAGGCCCAGGCCATCTGCAGTGACGCCCGGATGCTGCCGGCGAGGTAGTCGTACCCCTCCAGGAGGCCCTGCTCGGTCTGCGCGGGCGGGGCTCCGGCGATCAGCTTCTCCGCCTCGGCGATGGCGTCGGCGAACGGCCGGGTCAACGAGAACTCGTTCTCGATCATGCCGGAACGGCCCAGCGGTTCGCGAGCAGCCGGTAGCCCGGGATGCCGTCCCAGGACATCATCGACTCGTAGGTCCGGACGTACCCGATGTGCGTCATCCGCCAGGCGCCGTCGGCCTCCCGGCGATAGGTGTCCTCGTAGAACGCGGCGCCTTCGATGATCACCTTGTGGTCGGGCACGATGACCTTGTCGGTGAACGACCACCGCCCGGTCGCGGTGTCGCCGTCGACGTCGATTTCGGGCTGACCGGCGTGGTGCACCGTGATGATGCCGTTGCCGAGGCTCTGGGTGAGGAACCCGACGATGGCGTCGCGGCCCTCGAACCGCTTGCCCTCACCGCCGACGGCGTGCGTGCCGTAGTCGGCCGTGGCGTCGACGGTGAAGGTGCCGGCCACCTCGTCCCACAGCTTCAGGTCCACCCCGCGCAGGTACCGGTACTTCAGCCGCTTGATCTCTTCGAGCACGCCCAGGTCCATGCCCTACAGCGTCCCGCACCGCTTGACCAAAGACAAGAACATGTTCTACTTTTTTCCGGTGTCCGTGACCTCGTACGAGCTCTCGCACCTGGCCGCGCTCGAAGCGGAGGCCGTGCACGTCTTCCGCGAAGTCGCGGCGACCTTCGAACGCCCGGTCCTGCTCTTCTCCGGCGGCAAGGACTCCGTGGTGATGCTGCACGCCGCCGCGAAGGCGTTCTGGCCTGCGCCCCTGCCGTTCCCCGTGCTGCACGTCGACACCGGGCACAACTTCGACGAGGTGATCCGGTTCCGCGACGAGACCGTCGCCGCCCTCGGGCTGCGCCTCGAAGTCGCGAGCGTGCAGGACGACATCGACGCCGGCCGGGTCGTCGAGGAGACCGGGCCGCGCGCGAGCCGCAACCGGCTGCAGACGGCGACGCTGCTGCGGGCGATCCGCGAGGGCGGCTTCGACGCCGTGTTCGGCGGCGCCCGCCGCGACGAGGAGAAGGCGCGCGCGAAGGAGCGCGTGTTCAGCTTCCGCGACGAGCACGGCCAGTGGGACCCGCGGGCGCAGCGCCCGGAGCTGTGGAACCTCTACAACGGGCGGCACCGGCGTGGCGAGCACATCCGCGTCTTCCCGCTGTCGAACTGGACCGAACTGGACATCTGGCAGTACATCCGGGACGAGCGGATCGCCCTGCCGCCGCTGTACTACGCGCACCAACGCCCGGTGGTCCAGCGCGACGGCATGCTGCTCGCGGCCACCCGGTTCCTGTCCCTTGTGGACGGCGAGACGCCGTACGAGGCGACCGTGCGCTTCCGGACCGTCGGCGACGCCACCTGCACCGGCTGCGTCGAGTCGTCGGCGGCGACACCGTCCGAAGTGGTCGCCGAGGTGGCCGCCACCCGCGTCACCGAGCGCGGCGCGACCCGGGCCGACGACCGGATTTCCGAGGCCGGCATGGAAGACCGGAAGCGAGAGGGCTACTTCTGATGCAGCTGCTGCGGATCGCCACCGCCGGGAGCGTCGACGACGGCAAGTCGACGTTGATCGGCCGGCTGCTGTTCGACTCGAAGGCGATCTTCACCGACCAGCTCGCCGCCGTCGAACGCGCCAGCCGGGACCGCGGCGAGGACTACCCCGACCTCGCGCTGCTCACCGACGGCCTGCGCGCCGAACGCGAGCAGGGCATCACCATCGACGTCGCCCACCGCTACTTCGCCACCCCGCGGCGGAAGTTCATCATCGCCGACACGCCGGGGCACCTGCAGTACACGCGGAACATGGTGACCGGCGCGTCCACCGCCGACCTGGCGCTGATCCTCGTCGACGCGCGCAAGGGCGTGCTGGAGCAGTCGCGGCGGCACGCGTTCCTCGCGTCGCTGCTCGGGATCGGGCACCTCGTGGTGTGCGTGAACAAGATGGACCTCGTCGGGTGGTCGCAGGAACGGTTCGACGAGATCCGCGAGGACTTCCGCCGGTTCGCGATGAAACTCGACGTCGCCGACCTGACGTTCGTCCCGGTTTCGGCGCTGCACGGCGACAACGTCGTCAACCGCAGCGCGAGCATGCCGTGGTACGAGGGCACTTCGCTGCTGCACCAGCTCGAAGAGGTGCACGTCGCTTCCGACCGCAACCTGATCGACGCGCGGTTCCCGGTGCAGTACGTCATCCGCCGGTCCGACTTCCGCGGCTACGCGGGCACCATCGCCGGCGGGGTGTTCAAGCCGGGTGACGAGGTGGTGGCGCTGCCCTCGGGGTTCACGTCGAAGGTGCGCGCGGTCTGGGGCCCGGGCGGCAAGTCCCTCGAGGAGGCGTTCACCGGCCAGGCGGTGGCCGTGGAGCTGGCCGACGACCTCGATCTGGGCCGCGGGGCCATGCTGTGCCGCCCGGGCAACCGCGCGGAGGCGGCCCGCGAGGTCGACGCCCTGGTCTGCTGGTTCTCCGAGCGGGCGGCGCTGACTCCCGGTGCTTCCTACGCGGTGCGGCACACGACCACCGAGACGCGGGGCACGGTGGAGCGGCTGGAGTACCGCCTCGACGTCACCACCCTGCACCGCGACGAGACGGCGGAAGCGCTGTCCTTGAACGACATCGGCCGCATCCGGCTGCGCACGCGTTCGCCGCTGCTGTTCGACCCGTACCGCCGCAACCGGGCCACCGGTGGCTTCCTGCTGGTCGACGAGCACACGGGCGACACGGTCGCGGCGGGCATGATCACCGGCGCTCCGGTGTCCCCGGTGGTCTGGCACACGGCGGCGGTCCGGCGGGAGGACCGCCCGACCCGCGGCGCGACGGTGTGGCTGACCGGGCTGTCGGCGTCGGGCAAGTCGTCGGTGGCGGTCGAGCTGGAACGCCGCCTGGTCGCGGCCGGGCGCCCGGCGTACCTCCTCGACGGCGACAACCTGCGGCACGGGCTCAACGCCGGGCTGGGGTTCAGCCCCGAGGACCGCGCGGAGAACGTCCGGCGGGTGGCCGAGGTGGCCCGGCTGTTCGCGGACGCGGGCGTGGTGGCGATCGCGTCCCTGATCAGCCCGTACGAGGCCGACCGGGCCCGGGCGCGGGCGGTCCACGACGGGCTGCCGTTCGTGGAGGTGTTCGTCGACACGCCCCTGGAGGTGTGCGAGGCGCGCGACCCGAAGGGCATGTACGCGAAGGCGCGCGCCGGGGAGATCACCGGGTTCACGGGCATCGACGCACCCTACGAGCGTCCGGCGGCCCCGGACCTGGTGCTGCACCCGGCCGACGGCGACCCGGCGGCCATGGCGGCGGCGATCCAGGCCCGGCTCGACGAGCTCGGCTGAAATCCGCTTGCCCGTGCGCCCTAGGGTGGGCGGTATGACGTCGGTCAGGCAGGTCCAGGTCACCTTCGACTGCGCGGATCCCGGGCGGGTCGCCCGGTTCTGGTGCGAGGTGCTGGGGTACGAGCTGCACAGTTCGGGTGTCGTCGCCACCGACCCGGCCGGCGTGGGCCCGCGGCTGTACTTCCAGCGCGTGCCGGAAGGCAAGGTCGTGAAGAACCGCGTGCACCTCGACGTCCGGATCGGCACGGGCCTCGTCGGCGACGAGCGGCTGGCGGCGCTCGAGGCCGAGTGCACCCGTTTGGTGGCGCTCGGCGCTGTCCGCGGGCAGCTGTTGCTCGCCGACGACGAGAACGAGTCGTGCCAGAACATGCAGGACGTCGAGGGCAACGAGTTCTGCCTGGACTGAGACCTACCCGGCTTCCAGGACGAAGAACAGGAAGCTCGGGAACGTGTCCAGGATTTCGAAATCCCCGGGGAACAGCTCCCGCGCGGCCGGCACCGGATGCGGCTCGCTGACGGCCGCGATCCGGAACCCCGCCGCCGTGAACGCGTCGGTCATCGCGTGCAGCGGTTTGTTCCAGAACGTCATGTGGGCCTTGCGGCCGTGCAGCTCGAACTCGTCCGTCCACGTGTACTGCTCGAAGTAGTCGGGCCGCGGTCCCTCGTGGCGGTGGGTCAGGTTGACCATCATCGGGTGGTTCACCGACGCGATCAGCCGGCCGCCGGGCTTCAGCACGCGCCGGACCTCGGCCAGCGTCGGTGCCCAGTCCCGCAGGTAGTGCAGCACCAGGGACGCCATGACGTCGTCGAACTCCGCGTCGCCGAACGGCAGTGGTCCGGCCAGGTCGGCGACCCGCAGGTCCGCGTCGTCACCGAGGCGCCGCCGGGCGTGCGCCAGCATGCCTTCGCTCTGGTCGATCCCGGTCACGGCCGCGCCCCGCGCCCGCAGGGCCGCGAACAGCGGGCCCGAGCCGCAGCCGGCGTCCAGGACCCGCCGTCCCGCCACCTCCCCGGCCAGCGCCAGCGCCGCGGGCCGCTCGTAGTGGGCGTTCATCAGGCTGTCGTCGTTCTCGGCCGTGTACGCCTCGGCGAATTCGTCGTATGCGGCAGTCATGCGGTCCATCCTGCCCGAATCAGCCGGACGGCGTCACGAAGCCGGAATCGTAGGCCCGGACCACCGCCTGGGTCCGGTCGCGCGCCCCGAGTTTCGCCAGCACGTTGCCCACGTGCGTCTTCACCGTCTGGACGCCCAGGTACAGCTCGCCGGCAATTTCCACATTGGACAGACCGCCGGCCATCAGGCGGAGCACTTCCCGCTCGCGCTCGGTCAGCCCGGCGGTGGCCAGGCCGTCCCCGGCCGACGCCGGGACGTGCCGCGCGGCCAGGCGGCGGATCGCCGCCGGGAACAGCAGGGACTCCCCCGCCGCCACCGTCCGGATCGCCGCGACGATCTCCTCCGGCCGGGCGCGCTTGAGCAGGAAGCCGCTGGCGCCCGCGAGCAGCGCGTCGTAGACGTAGTCGTCGTTCTCGAAGGTGGTCACCACGATCACCTTCGGCGGCGAATCCACAGTGGACATGAGGTGCGTGGTGGCCCGGATCCCGTCCACCGCCGGCATCCGCACGTCCATCAGCACGACGTCCGGGCGCAGCCGGGCCACCAGGCCGGGCACCTCGGCGCCGTCGGCGGCCTCGCCGACCACCGCAAGGCCGTCCTCGCTGTCGACGATCGCCCGCAGCCCGGCGCGGATCAGGAGCTCGTCGTCCACCAGCAGCACGCGGACGCTCATCGCCCGCTCCCCCACGGCACCCGCACCACGACCTCCCACCGCCCGTCCACCGGCCCGGCCGACAGCTCGCCGCCGAGCACCGCCACCCGCTCGGTCATCCCCCGCACGCCGCGCCCGCCGCCCGCCGGGCCCGGGCCGGCTCCCAGCGGGTTGCCGACCCGCGCGGTCAGCTCGTGCGCGGCGACGCCGACGACCACCGCCACCGGGACCCTACCGGCGTGGCGCACCGCGTTGGTCAGGCATTCCTGCAGGATCCGGTACACCTCGCGGGACACCACCGGCGGCACGGCGGCGAGGTCGCCGCGGATCTCGGCGGTGACGTCCGTGCCGGCGAGCCGCGTCGACTCGATCAGGGCAGGGAGCGCGGTCAACGCCGGCTGCGGCGCCCGGCCGGCCGTCTCCTCCCGCAGCAGCCCGAGCACGTGGTCGAGGTCGTCGAGCGCGGTGCGCGCCGACTCCTCGATGGCGGCCAGCGCACGCTCGGTGAAGTCCGGGTCGGTGCGCAACGTCCGCCGGGCGGCTCCCGCCTGGATCGTGACGACGCTCAGCGCGTGCCCGACCGAGTCGTGCAGTTCCCTGGCCAGCCGGTTGCGTTCGGCGAGCTGCTCGGTCCGCCGTTCGAGCCGGGCGATCCGCTCGGCGGCGGTCGTCCCGAGCAGCGCGATCGCGGCCCGGCGCAGCAGCCCGCCGACCACCCGGACGGCGTAGATCAGCAGCACCAGGCCGACCACGAAGACCAGCGGAAGCCACACCGACGGCCAGCCTCTCGGCACGGCGACCTGGTCGCCCTCCCCGGTCCGGAAGAGGTGGCCGGTGAAGACGGCGCTGACGGAAAGCCCGATCGCGACGGGCGCGGCGAGGCTGAAGAAGGCAACACCACACCCGGCGACGACGTGCAGCACGAACATCGCCGCGGCCCGCCGCCGACCCGGCCGCGTGTGCGGTTTCGCGGGCGCGTCCGGCACCGGGTCGTCCAGCAGCTCCCGGACGGCGGTCGACTCCAGCACGTGGACGGCGGGCAGGAACGCGGTCCCGGCCAGGACGGCCAGGGTGAGCAGGCCGCCGACGACGGTCGCCCGGCCGAGTGTGGTGACAAAGGGCAGCAGCGACGGCACGGCGACGGCGGCGAACAGGATGTAGGGCACGCTGATGGCGCCGCCGAGAACGAGGTAGACCCAGCGGCGGTAGGTCGCCTTGCTCGTCAGGATGCGCACGGGCCGATCCTCGCAGGCCGGGCCCTGGGCGCGCCTCCCTCTCGCGGTGGAGGTGGGTCAGCCCCGGCGTCACGCTGAGCGTGGGCCGTAAAAGGGTGGCCCCCGAACCGGAGGCCACCCCGAAACAGCTCAGTAAGCGACCGCCCGGCTCTCCGCTCCGGCCACCAATCCGTTCACCCACAACGACTGGACCTTCGCCGCCTCGGCTGATGACGGCTTTGCGTTCTTGCACGCCGTTCCCGGGCCGTGGCCTGACATCAGTTCCGTGCAGGGGCCGGTGTAGTGGTCCGGCAGGCCCAGGTTGTGCCCGAGCTCGTGGGCCGCGATGCGGGTCGGGTCGAAGCCCTCGGCCACCTGGCTCTTGTCCAGGTAGATCTGGCCGCGGCCGTGGCCGTTCGTGTTCGTGTACGAGCCGCCGCTGGTGATTTCGTGGAACACGATCGTTGCGCTCGTGTTCCGCTTGACCAGCTTCACGTCGGTGACCGCCGCGTTCCAGTTGGCCGCGCCCTGGTCGATCTGGGTGACGTAGTCCGGCGCGCCCGAAGAGCTGTAGTACAGCGTCGTGACAGCCGCCGCCGAGGCGGCCGGGGCCGAGACCAGCCCGAGGCCCAGCGGGGCCGCGACCGCCGTGGCCAGGGCCACGACCCGGCCGATCACGCGTCCGTTCATCGTGTCTCCTTCGTCCGGTTCAGGGAGCACTTCACCGTGGTTCGCGCGATCAGGTTAGAAGGCCACCTTCGCGGCGGCCACGGCCGAAAGTCGTTCCCTCGCGGGAGGGAGCCGCCTCCCGCCGCCGCGTGAGGTCACCGCGCCGGCCGCCGTGGTCTGCTCGGTTCCGGCGAAAGGGCATCGATGGACATCCTGCTGGGCCTGCTGACCCTCCCCCTGTACGTGCTCCTGCTGTGGCCGCTGGTGGTCGCGTCCCGGCGGGTGCTCGGCGTCCGGATCGGCGCCGTCCGCGCCCTGTGCGCCGCCGCGTTCGGGTGGCTCGTCGCGGGCGGGATCGGGCAGGCGTTCCCCGTTTCCCTGCTGCACCACGGCGGTGCGGCGCTCGGGCTGCTGATCCCGTTGGCCGGCAGCGCTTTCCTCGCGACGCTGGTCTTCCTGTTCGTCGCCGAGCTGGCCCTGCCGCACGGCGTCGGGCTCGGCCGGGTGCGCGGCCGGCTCTCCCGCACCCGCCGGTACGCGCAAATCAGCCGGATCGCCGTCAAGCACGGCCTCGGCCGCCACCTGACCGGCCGGCGCGAACCCGGCCTCGCGCCGGGCCGGCACGCCAAGCTCGCGCGGTCCCTGCGCCGGGCGCTGGAAGAGGGCGGCGTGACGTTCGTGAAGCTCGGCCAGCTGCTCTCCACCCGCGCCGACCTGCTGCCCCCGGTGTTCGTCGACGAGCTCGGCCGGCTGCAGGACCAGGTCGCACCCGCCCGGGCGGACGCCGTGCGGGCCGTCCTGGCCGACGAACTCGGCGGCTCCCCCGACGACGTCTTCGCCGAGTTCGACCCCGAACCCCTCGCCGCCGCGTCGGTCGCGCAGGTCTACCGGGCCAAGCTGCGCAGCGGCGAAGACGTCGTCGTCAAGGTGCAGCGGCCGGGTGTGCGCGAGCAGGCGGAGCGCGACATCGCCATCCTCCGGCGGGTGGCCGCGGCGCTGGAGGACCGTGCCGGCTGGGCGCGCTCGCTCGGCGTCGCCGAGCTGGCCGACGGGTTCGCCGCGGCACTGGCCGAGGAGCTCGACTTCACGATCGAGGCCCGCAACCTCGCCGCGATCGCCGCCGCGGGCACCCCGGACGTCGTGCTGCCGAAAGTCCACAAAGGACTCTCCACCGGCCGCGTGCTGGTGATGTCCCGGCTGGACGGCCAACCGCTCGCGACGGCCAAGGACACCCTCCCGGCGGCCGAGCGCAAGCGGCTGGCGCGCTCGCTCCTGCGCTGCCTGCTCGACCAGGTGATGATCGGCGGCGTCTTCCACGCCGATCCGCACCCCGGCAACCTGATGCTGCTGGCCGACGGCCGGCTGGGCCTGCTCGACTTCGGCTCGGTCGGCCGGCTCGACACCGGGCTGCGCGGCGGCCTGCAGAACCTGGTGCTCGCCCTGGACCGCGGCGACCCGGCGGGCCTGCGCGACGGGCTCCTCGAAATCGTCGACCGCACCGGCGAAATCGACGAACAACGCCTCGAACGTGCCCTCGGCGCCCTGGTCGCCCGGCACTTCGGCCCCGGCCGCACCCCGGACCTCGACCTGTTCACCGGCCTGTTCCGGGTGGTCGCGGACTTCCGGCTGAGCGTGCCGCCGCCGGTGGCCGCCGTGTTCCGCACCTTGGCGACGGTCGAGGGCACCCTCGCCGCGCTGGACCCCGGCTTCGACATCGTCGCGGAGTCGCGCGCGTTCGCCGTCGAGCAGGTCGGCGCCGGGCTGCGGCCGGGCCCGCTGGGCCGCACGGCGCTCGGCGAGCTGACGGCGCTGCTGCCCGTGCTGCGCCGCATCCCCCGCCGCATCGACCGGATCGGCGCGGCCTTGGAGGAGGGCAGGCTGTCGGTGAACGTCCGCCTGTTCTCCGACGAGCGCGACCGCGAAGTCGTCACCGGCCTGGTCCACGAGATCCTGCTGGCCTGCACCGGCGCGGCGACCGGCCTGATGGCGGTGCTGCTGCTGACCGGCTCGGGCGGGCCGCGCGTCGCCGCGGACCTGACGCTGCACCAGGTGTTCGGCTACAACCTGCTGGTGATCAGCGCCCTGGTGGGCCTGCGGCTGCTCTTCGTCGTCTTCCGGCGCGCCGGACGAGCGTCACGACCATCCCGGTGACTCCGGCGAAGAGCAGGACCACGCCGCCCAGCAGCCACCAGCGCAGCGCGGTGTACAGGGTGTCTTCGAACGGCGCACCCGGCAGGCCCGCGTCGGTGAAGGCGGTCGTGCGCGCCAGCGGCGCCGGACGGGAGATCCGGCCGGTGCCGACCACGAACCCGGTGACCGCGGAAACCGGTACGACACCGAGGAAGCGCGAATCCCGGGCCCGGCCGCGCTCGTCCCCGAGCAGGAACACCTGGCCCTCGTGCAGGCGCACGAGGTACGGCGTGGTGGCGGCCGCGTCGTGCGCGTACTGGTCCTGGCTGAGGTAGGTCTCGGTGATCGCCTTGCCGTCGACCGTCAGCGCCCCGCCGGTGCAGCAGGCGACGACGTCCCCGCCGACCGCGACGACCCGGAAGACGCTGCGCCCGGAACTGTCCGGGTGGGCGAAGGCGCCGCGGTCGAACATGACCACGTCGCCGCGGTGGACGTCTTCGCCGTCGCGGGCCCGCACGAGGGCCGAGCCACCGGGTTTCAGCGTCGGGTTCATCGCCGCGCCCGGAACCTGGTAATCGCGATAGGCGAAGAAGACGATCCCCACCTGGGCCACGGCGACCCCGAGCCCGAGCACGGCGACGACGATCCACCCCACGAGGGCGGGCGAAAGCAGGCGCGGCGCCGGCCGCCCGGGTGGCGCGGGCGGGAACGCGAGTTCGGTCACGCCGATCTATCGCCCGCCCACCTGCGGCGTTACCCCGTCCGGGGCGCGTACATGATCACCGCGACCCCGGCCAGGCACAGCAGCGCACCGATGACGTCGTAGCGGTCCGGGCGGTAGCCGTCGGCGGCCATCCCCCAGGCCAGCGAACCCGCCACGAAGACCCCGCCGTATGCGGCGAGGATGCGGCCGAAGTGGGCGTCCGGCTGGAGGGTCGCCACGAAGCCGTACACCCCGAGGGCCACGATTCCGCCGCCGATCCACAGCAGGCCGCGGTTTTCGCGGACGCCCTGCCAGACCAGCCAGGCGCCGCCGATTTCGCAGACCGCCGCGGCCAGGAACAGGAGGATCGACCGCAGGAGCACCCCGGGATACTAGCTTTCGTGCCGTTCACGCTCTGTCACCCGGCCGCCGTCCTGCCCCTGGCGAGGCGGCCGCTGGTCCCGTCCGCGCTCGTCGCCGGGTCGGTCGCGCCGGACGTCTTCTGGTTCGTGCCGCGGCTGCCGGGCGTCGGCCTGACCCGGACCCACGAGTTCGCGTCGGTCCTCTGGCTCGACCCGCTGCTCGCCCTCGCCCTGCTCGCCGTCTTCCACGTCCTGCTGAAGCGGCCGCTCCTGGCGCTGGTACCGCGACCGCTCGCCGAACGGCTCCCCCGGACCTTCGGCCGGCGGAACCCGGGCTGGATCGCCCTTTCCCTGGTCCTCGGCGCCGCCACGCACGTCGGCTGGGACGCGTTCACCCACGAGAACGACGGGTTCGCGTTCCTGAGCACCCCGCTCGTCACCGGCGTCGACGTCGGACGCCTGATCCAGCTGGTCAGCACGATCGCCGGCGCCGCGGTCCTCGGCTGGTGGCTGCGGAACTGGTACCGCCGGGCGCCCACCGAGCCCGCTCCGCCACCCGGGCGCCATCGCAAGCTCGTCATCACGATCCTGGCGGCCGGCGCGCTCGTCGGCGTCCTGGCGCAGGTGCTGCCGTTCCTGGCCCAGCACGACCCGATGACCCGCGCAGGCGTCTTCGGCAACGCGACCTACCTGGCCGTCACCGGCGCCGGCAGCGGGTTCTTCATCGCCCTCGGCGTCTATGCTCTGGCCTGGCACGCGCGGTATAGGTCGTTATACGCCAAGCGGGCCACCTCGGAAGGTGACCCGCTCGACGAGAAAAGCCTCAGACCGTGAAGCCGAGGGCGCGCAGCTGCTCGCGGCCGTCCTCGGTGATCTTCTCCGGGCCCCACGGCGGCATCCAGACCCAGTTGATCCGGAAGTCCTTGACCAGGCCGCCGCTGGTCAGCGCGGCGTTCGTCTGGTCCTCGATCACGTCGGTCAGCGGACAGGCCGCCGACGTCAGCGTCATGTCCAGGGTCGCCGTGTTGTCCGGCTCCACGCGGATGTCGTAGACCAGGCCGAGGTCGACGACGTTGATCCCGAGCTCCGGGTCGACGACGTCGCGCATGGCCTCTTCGACGTCCTCGATCTTCGCCAGGTCGAGGTCCTGCTTCGCGGTGGTCTCGGCGTCGAGGTCGGCGGCGGTGCGCCCCTCACGGGTGGCGGTTTCTTCGGTCATGCCTTTTCAGCTCCACTGCTCGTCCGGGCGACGGCGTCCTTGAAAGCCATCCAGCCGAGGAGGGCGCACTTCACGCGGGCGGGGTACTTGGCGACGCCCGCGAAGGCGACCCCGTCCTCCAGCACGTCCTCGTCCGGCTCGACCTTTCCCTTGCCCTGCATCAGTTCCACGAAGGCGTCCATGGTGCTGAACGCCTCCTCGACCGTGTGGCCGACGACGAGGTCCGTCATGACCGACGTCGACGCCTGGCTGATCGAGCAGCCCTGGCCGTCGTAGGAGACGTCGGCGACCTTCCCGTCGTCGAGCTTCACCCGCAGCGTCACCTCGTCGCCGCAGGTCGGGTTGACCTGGAACGACTCGGCGTCGAACGGGTCGCGCAGACCGCGCCCGTGCGGGTTCTTGTAGTGGTCCAGGATGATCTCCTGGTACATGCTCTCCAGGTTCACTGCCCCACCCCGAAGAACTTCTGCGCCTCGCGGACCCCGGCGACCAGGGCGTCCACTTCGGACAGGTCGTTGTAGAGGTAGAACGACGCCCGCACGGTCGCCTGCGCGTTGCAGGCCCGGTGCAGCGGCCACGCGCAGTGGTGGCCGACGCGGACGGCGATGCCGAGGCTGTCGAGCACCTGGCCGGCGTCGTGCGGGTGCACGCCGTCGATCACGAACGACACGGTCGCGCCGCGGTCCGCCAGGTCCGTCGGCCCGATGATCCGGACCCCCGGGATCGCGCCGATGCCCTCGATGGCCGCCGCGGCGAGCTCGTGCTCGTGCGCCGCGATGCGGTCCATGCCGATGGCCGAGAGGTAGTCGACGGCCGCGCCGAGGCCGATGGCCTGCGACGTCATCGGGACGCCGGCCTCGAACCGCTGCGGCGGCGGTGCGAAGGTGGAGCCCTCCATGCGGACCATCTCGATCATCGAGCCGCCGGTCAGGAACGGCGGCATCGCTTCGAGCAGTTCGGTGCGGCCGTAGAGGACCCCGATGCCGGACGGGCCGAGCATCTTGTGGCCGGAGAACACCGCGAAGTCGACACCCAAAGCGTGGAAGTCCACCGGGAAGTGGGGTACCGACTGGCAGGCGTCGAGCACGGTCAGCGCGCCGACGGCCTTGGCCTTCTCGACCAGCAGCGAGACCGGGTTGACCGTGCCGAGCACGTTCGACTGGTGCGCGAACGCGACCACCTTGGTGCGCTCGGTGATCAGCTCGTCCACATCGGACAGATCGAGTCGGCCTTCGGGAGTCACCTTGAACCACTTCAGCGTCGCCCCGGTGCGCTGGCACAACTGCTGCCAGGGCACGAGGTTCGCGTGGTGCTCCATCTCGGTGATGACGATCTCGTCGCCCGGGCCGACGACGAAGCGCGCGGCTTCCGGACCGGCGGTGGCGGCGTTGCTCATCGAGTACGCGACGAGGTTGATGCCCTCGGTCGCGTTCTTGGTGAACACCAGCTCTTCGGGGTCGGCGCCGACGAACTCGGCGATCTTCGCCCGAGCGGACTCGTAGGCGTCGGTAGCCTCTTCCGACAGCTGGTGCGCGCCGCGGTGCACGGCCGCGTTCGACGTGAAGACGTAGTCGCGTTCGGCGTCGAACACCGATTGCGGGCGTTGCGACGTCGCCCCGGAGTCCAGGTACACCAAGGGTTTCCCGTCGCGGACGGTGCGCGACAGGATGGGGAAGTCGGCCCTCAGGGCCGCCACGTCCAGTGGCAAAGAGCTGGCCGAGGTGGTGGTCATCGGGCCGACTCCTCTCGTTCTCGGTGTTGCACCAGGGAAAGCGTCAGAGCGCGGCGGGCTCGGGCTTGCCGACGTACTTGACGTACCCGTTCTCCTCCAGCTCGTCGGCCAGCTCCTTGCCGCCCGACTCGACGATCTTGCCGCCGGCGAAGACGTGCACGAAGTCCGGCGTGATGTGCCGCAGGATCCGGGTGTAGTGCGTGATCAGCATGACGCCGACCTCGCTGTTGGCCTTGTACTCGTTGACGCCCTCGGAGACGATCCGCAGCGCGTCGACGTCGAGGCCGGAGTCGGTCTCGTCGAGGATGGCGAACTTCGGCTTGAGCAGCGCCAGCTGCAGGATTTCGTGGCGCTTCTTCTCGCCGCCGGAGAAGCCCTCGTTGACCGAGCGCTCGGCGAACTCCTGCGAGATCTCGAGCTTGCCCATCTCCTCCTTGACCTCCTTGACCCAGTGGCGCAGCTTGGGGGCCTCGCCACGGACCGCGGTGGCCGCGGTGCGGAGGAAGTTGGACATCGACACGCCCGGCACCTCGACCGGGTACTGCATGGCCAGGAACAGCCCGGCCCGCGCGCGCTCGTCGACGCTCATCTCGAGCACGTTCTCGCCGTCGAGGAGCACCTCACCGGAGGTCACCTGGTACTTCGGGTGCCCGGCGATCGCGTAGGACAGCGTGGACTTGCCCGAGCCGTTCGGGCCCATGATCGCGTGCGTCTCGCCCGACCTGATGGTCAGGTTGACGCCCTTGAGGATCTCCTTGGCGCCTTCCTCGGTGGTCACCGAGGCGTGCAGGTCCTTGATTTCCAGCGTTGCCATTCTTCGTTTTCCTAAGTCAGAGAGGGCGGTCAGGCGCCAACGGCTTCGAGTTCGGCTTCGATCGCCGCTTCGAGGCGCTCGCGCACCTCGGGGACGTCGATCTTGACCAGGATCTCGTGGAAGAACCCGCGCACGACCAGGCGCCGCGCGGCTTCTTCGGCGATCCCGCGCGACTGCAGGTAGAACAACTGCTCGTCGTCGAACCTTCCCGTCGCGCTCGCGTGGCCGGCGCCTTCGATCTCGCCGGTCTCGATCTCGAGGTTCGGCACCGAGTCCGCGCGGGCGCCCGGTGTGAGCACCAGGTTGCGGTTGAGCTCGTAGGTGTCGGTGGCCTCGGCGGCCGCGCGGATCAGGACGTCGCCGATCCACACCGTGTGCGCGTCGTCGCCCTGCAGCGCGCCCTTGTACATCACGCGCGAGCGGCAGTTCGGGACCGCGTGGTCGACGAACAGCCGGTGCTCCTGGTGCTGGCCTGCGTCGGCGAAGTAGACGCCGAGCATCTCGACGTCGCCGCCCTTGTCCGCGAACGTCGCCGTCGGCGAGACGCGGACGAGGTCGCCACCCAGGGTGATCACGGTGTGCCGCAGCGCGGCGTCGCGGCCCAGCTTCAGGTGCTGCTCGGAGACGTGCACGGCGTCGTCGGCCCAGTCCTGGACGCTGACCACGGTGACCTTGGCGCCGTCGCCGATGACGAACTCGACGTTGTCGGCGTAGGTGCCGGAGCCGACGTGGTCGAGCACGATCACGGCTTCGGCGAACGCCTCGGCGCGGACCTGCAGGTGCCCGTAGGCGACCTGGCCCTCGCCCGGGCCGTGGATCCGCAGCACGGACGGCTTGGACGCCTTCGTCTCCTTGGGCACGGTCACGACGGTGGCCTGCTTGAAGGACGAGTACGCCTGCGCCGCGATCCGGTCGCTCGGGACGCCGGCGGCGCCCAGCCGCTCGTCGTCGCGGCCGACGGTCTCGATCTTCAGCTCTTCCGCCGCTTCGGCTTCGAGCGTGATCTCGCCGGTGGCGGTCGCGCTGCCGTCGTGAAGGCCGCGAAGGCGCTTCATCGGCGTGAAGCGCCAGTTCTCCTCACGCCCGCCGGGGACCTCGAAGGCCTCGACGTCGTAGGAGGTGAAGCGCTCCGCGCGGGAGGCCGCCGGGATGACGGCCCCCTCGCGAAGAGCTTCGGAAACGTTGTTCTCGGTAACCGACATGACTAGCCGACGGACCCTTCCATCTGGAGCTCGATCAGGCGGTTCAGCTCGAGCGCGTACTCCATCGGCAGCTCACGGGCGATCGGCTCGACGAAGCCGCGCACGATCATCGCCATCGCCTCGGCCTCGTCGAGACCGCGCGACATCAGGTAGAACAGCTGGTCTTCGCTGACCTTGGACACCGTGGCCTCGTGGCCCATCGACACCTCGTCGTTGCGGATGTCCACGTACGGGTACGTGTCCGAGCGCGAGATCGTGTCCACCAGCAGGGCGTCGCAGACGACGCTGGAGCGCGAGTGGTGCGCGCGCTTCGCCACGCGGACCAGGCCGCGGTAGGAGGTGCGGCCACCGCCGCGCGCCACCGACTTCGACACGATCGTCGAGGACGTGTGCGGCGCGAGGTGCTCCATCTTGGCGCCCGCGTCCTGGTGCTGGCCCTCGCCCGCGAACGCGACCGAGAGGACCTCACCCTTGGCGTGCTCGCCCATGAGGAAGACCGACGGGTACTTCATGGTCACCTTGGAACCGATGTTGCCGTCGATCCATTCCATGGTCGCGCCCTCTTCGCACTTGGCGCGCTTGGTGACCAGGTTGTAGACGTTGTTCGACCAGTTCTGGATGGTCGTGTAGCGGCAGCGGGCGCCCTTCTTGACGATGATCTCCACGACCGCCGAGTGCAGCGAGTCGGACTGGTAGATCGGCGCCGTGCAGCCCTCGACGTAGTGCACGTACGCACCTTCGTCGACGATGATCAGGGTGCGCTCGAACTGGCCCATGTTCTCGGTGTTGATCCGGAAGTAGGCCTGCAGCGGGATCTCGACGTGCACGCCCTTCGGCACGTAGATGAACGAGCCGCCGGACCACACCGCCGTGTTCAGCGCGGAGAACTTGTTGTCACCGGCCGGGATGACCGAGCCGAAGTACTCCCGGAACAGCTCCGGGTGCTCCTTGAGCGCGGAGTCGGTGTCCAGGAACAGGACGCCCTGCTCCTCCAGGTCCTCGCGGATCTGGTGGTAGACGACCTCGGACTCGTACTGCGCGGCGACACCGGCGACGAGGCGCTGCTTCTCCGCCTCGGGGATGCCGAGCTTGTCGTAGGTGTTCTTGATGTCCTCGGGCAGGTCCTCCCAGGAGGTGGCCTGTTTCTCCGTGGACCGCACGAAGTACTTGATGTTCTCGAAGTCGATCCCGGAGAGGTCCGCACCCCAGTTGGGCATGGGCTTCTTCTCGAAGAGCTTGAGCGCCTTCAGTCGCGCTTCGCGCATCCACTCCGGCTCGGACTTCTTCCCGGAGATGTCGGTGACGACATCCTCGTTCAGCCCGCGACGGGCGCTGGCGCCCGCCTCGTCGGAGTCGGCCCAGCCGAACGCGTACTTGCCAAGGGACTCGATGGTCTCTTCCTGGCTCAGTGGCGCGGTGGTGGGAGTGCGCTGCTCGGCAGCGGCAGTCATGCGGGTTTCCCTCCATTCGGGATCCGTGCTGTGTGTCCCTCGGGGGACACCGTTCTCGCCGGCTCGGGATGGGCCGGCTGACCCGCCGTGACGGGTACGTGGGTGGTGCACGCGGAGTCCCCGCGTGCGATGGTCGCCAGCCGCTGGACGTGGGTGCCCAGCAGCTGCGCGAACGCCTCCGTCTCGGCCTCGCACAGCTGCGGGAACTCCGCGGCGACGTGGGCGACCGGACAGTGGTGCTGGCAGAGCTGGGCGCCGACGTTCTGGCCGGGTGCCGGGGCACCGACCTGGCGGGTCGACGCAGCGTAGCCTTCCCTGCTCAGCGCGGTCGCGAGGGCCTCCGCGCGCGCCGCCGGACCACCCGGTCCGGTGATCGCCGAGCGGTGCGGGCCGACGAGCTTCTCGATGCGCTGCTCGGCGAAGGCGCGGACGGCGTCCTCCCCGGCGTGCTCGGCCAGGAAACGGATCGCGGAGACGGCCAGGTCGTCGTAGGCGTGCCCGAAGCGTGCGCGGCCGGGCTCGGTCAGCAGGAAGAGCTTCGCCGGACGGCCCCGGCCCCGGGGTCCGCGGCGGGGCGCGTCCCGGGTCTCGGCTTCGCCATCCGCGAGAAGCGCGTCCAGGTGCCGGCGGACGGCCGTGGGGCTGATCCCGAGCTGCTCGGCGACCACGACGGCGGTCATGGGACCCTGTTCGAGCAGCAGCCGCGCGACCTCGTGCCGGGTCTTGCCCTCGGCGCTGACCTGCGACGGGACGTGCGGGTGCGCGGCGCGGGGCATGCCGCCGCCCGCCTGGTCACCCGCCTCCGTCTTTTTCACAACACAAGTGTGTCTTATTTCCGGATGACCCGCAAAGGCGGGGCCCGCGGCAGTGATCCGACTCACTCCGGGGCGGACCGATACCCTGCACCCGTGGCAGTGGGTGAACAGGACCGGCAGGTGGCACGGCTCGTGAGCGGGCGTGTCCAGGCGGTGACGCTTTCCCCGGTGCGGCCCCGCGAACCGCTCCCCCTCGAGCCCGGCGAGCAGCGCGGGCTGGACGTCGTGCGCCGGTTCGGCACCGTCGGGTCGCTGTTCCTCGCGCTCGGTTCGCTCGGCGCCGGCGCCGCCCCGGTGATCAACCCGGTGCAGGAGATCCCGGTGCTGCGGCTGTTCACCCGGATCCCGACGGTGTCGCTGGCCATCGCCATCTCCGGGATGGGCATCCTGGTGCTGAGCTGGCTGATGCTCGGCCGGTTCGCCCAGCCCAGCCGCGAACGGCTGGCGTCGCAGGGCCAGCTCGCGCGCACCATCGCGCTGTGGGTGCTGCCGCTGCTGGTGATCCCGCCGCTGTTCTCCCGCGACGTCTACAGCTACCTCGCGCAGAGCGAGATCGTGCACCGCGGGATGGACCCGTACGTCCTCGGCCCGGCGCAGGCCCTCGGCGTCGCCGACCCCTACACCTCGGGCGTCTCCAACATGTGGCGCGAGACGCCGGCGCCGTACGGGCCGCTGGTGCTGCGCCTCGGCGGCTGGCTCGCCCCGCTCGCCGGCAACAGCATCGCCGTCGGCGTGCTGCTGCAGCGGCTGCTCGCGCTGGCCGGCGTGGTCCTCATCGTGTGGGCGCTGCCCCGGCTGGCCCGCCGGTTCGGCGTCCAGCCCGCGACCGCGCTGTGGCTGGGCGCGCTGAACCCGCTGCTGATCTTCCACTTCGTCGCCGGCGCCCACAACGACGCGCTCGCCATCGGCCTGATGCTCGCCGGGCTGGAGGTGGGCATCCGGCGGCTGCCGATCCGGGTGAAGGGCGACACCCCGCCGCCGCTCGCGCGCGGGGAGCTGCTGTACATCGCCCTCGGCGTCGCGATCATCACCCTCGGGGTCGCGGTCAAGCTGCCCGCGGTGTTCGCGCTGCCGTTCTTCGCCGTGATGGTGGCGCGGCGCTGGCACGGCCGGCTCAAGGACCTGTTCGTGGCCGGGGTGCCGATGGCGCTGTGGTTCGGCGTGGTGCTGGTGGCGGTCTGCTTCGGCACCGGCCTGGGCTTCGGCTGGTTCGGGGCGACGTTCGCCGCGCCCGGGCTGGTGCACAGCTGGATCTCGCCGAGCAACGAGCTGGCCAACCTGGCCGGCGTGCTCGGCATCTCGCTGAACCTCGGCAACCACACGAGCGCGCTGGTGCCGATCTTCGGCATGCTCGGCTACGCGGTCGCGGTCGCGATCACGGTCAAGTTCCTGTGGGACAGCTTCAAGTGGCGCTACCGGCCGATCATCGGGCTCGGCGTCTCGCTCGGCGCGGTCATGGTCCTGCAGATCAACCTGCAGCCGTGGTACCTGCTGTGGGCGGTGATCCCGCTGGCCGCGGCGGCCGGGACGTCCCGCTTCCGCGTCGCCGCGACGGTGGTCAGCGCGGCCCTGCCGTTCCTGCTCCCGCCCACCGGCAGCACCTTCGACGGCCGCCCGTACGTGCTGCCGTTCGCCTACGTCGCGGCGATCGTCGTCTGCGGCGGCGGGATGCTGATCGTGCGGCGGCTCGCGCCCGTGTTGCTCGCCAAGCCGTCCCCGCCGGTGCCCGAGCCCGTCGACGCCGTATCGTGACCCGATGTGAGTGTCCCTGCCGTCGAGATCAGCGGGCTGGTCAAAAGCTACGGCTCCACCCGCGCGGTCGACGGCCTCGACCTGCGGATGGAGCGCGGCAGCCTGCTCGCGCTGCTCGGCCCGAACGGGGCCGGCAAGACCACCACCGTCGAGGTCTGCGAAGGGTTCCTCCGCGCTGACGAGGGTTCGGTCCAGGTGCTCGGCTTCGACCCGGTGCGCGAGTCGGCGGCGCTGCGCCCCCGCGTCGGCATCATGCCCCAGGGCGGCGGCGCGTACCCGGGCGTCCGCGCGGACGAGATGCTGCAGCTGGTCGCGTCCTGCGCGGCCACCCCGCTCGACCCGGCCTGGCTGCTGGACGTCCTCGGGTTGTCGTCGGTCCGCCGGACGCCGTTCAAGCGCCTGTCCGGCGGCCAGCAGCAGCGGCTTTCCCTGGCGTGCGCGCTGGTCGGGCGGCCGGAGCTGGTGTTCCTCGACGAACCGACGGCGGGCATGGACCCGCAGGCCCGGCGGCTGGTCTGGGACCTGCTCGGCGCGCTGCGCGCCGACGGCGTTTCGGTGCTGCTGACCACGCACCTGATGGAAGAGGCCGAGGCGCTGGCCGACACGGTGGTGATCGTGGACCACGGCAAGGTCGTCGTCTCGGGCGCGCCCCAGTCGCTGACGATGGACGAGACGGGCAACGCGGGCCTGCGCTTCAAGGCCCGCACCCGCCTCGACACGGCGTTGCTGACGGCGGCGCTGCCGGAGGGCTACGCGGTCCGCGAGTCGGCCCCGGGGACGTACGTGGTGGTCGGCTCGGTCGACCCGCAGGTGGTGTCGACGGTCACGGCGTGGTGCGCGCAGCAGGGCGTGCTGCCGGACGAACTGCAGGTCGGCAAGCGGACCCTGGAAGAGGTCTTCCTCGAGCTGACCGGACGGGAGCTGCGGGCATGACGTTCGCACCGGGAACGTTCACCCCCGCCCCCGGGCGCGGATCGCTGGGCCGGATGCTGCGGACCCACGCCCGCGTGGAGGCGAGCCTGACCCTGCGCCACGGCGAGCAGGTGCTGCTGACGCTGCTCATCCCGCTGGCGCTGCTGATCGGGTTGTCGCTGTTGAACATCCTGCCGGCGGCTTCGCTCGGCTCGACGTCCAAAGTGGACTGGATCACCCCCCGGATCCTGGCGCTGGCCGTGATGTCCTCGGCGTTCACGGGCCAGGCGATCGCCCTCGGCTTCGACCGCCGTTACGGCGTGCTGAAGCGCCTTTCGGCCACGGCGTTGCCCCGCTGGCTGCTGGTGGCGGGCCGCCTCGCGGCGGCGCTGCTGGTGGTCGTGCTCCAGTCGCTGATCCTCGGCGTGGTGGCGGCGTTCCTCGGCTGGTCGCCTTCGCTGTCCGGGCTCTTTTCGGCGGTGCTGCTGCTGGTGCTGGGAACGCTGGCGTTCGGCGCGCTGGGCGTCCTGCTGGGCGGGGCGCTGCGGGCCGAAGCCGTGCTGGCGCTGGCGAACATCGTGTGGTTCGTCCTGCTTTTGGCGGGCGGGATCCTGCTGGCGCCGTCGTCTTTGCCGCCGGGGCTGGCGCACGTGGTGGAGCTGCTGCCGTCGGGAGCGCTGGCGGAGGGCATGCGCACGGCCCTGGTGGACGGGGCGTTCGCACCGGGGCCGATGGCGGTGCTCGCGGTGTGGGCGGTGGTCGCGGGCGCGGTGGCTTCGCGCACGACCAAGCTCACCTGACCGCCGGCACCGACACCATCGCGCGGTAGTACCCCTCCGGGTGCGGCTCCCCCACGTCCCGCCCCTCGGCCCGGACCCACGCGTGCGCCGCGAACGGCGGGCTCACCCGCACCCCCGCGCACCACTCCGGCCACTGCCCGGCCAGGCGGGCCACCAGCACCGTCGCCACCGATCGGCGCAGGCAGCCCTGGGGGCCCGCCGCCTTCAGGCTGACGGCCGTCACCAGCGTGCGGCACCGCAACGCCGTCGCGTGGTCCGCCGGACGCGCGCCCCGGCGCAGCACCTGCAGCACCGCGCGCAACCGCGCCGGGGGCAGGGTCGCCAGGCGGCCGGCCACCAGGGTCACCGCCCCCGCGGCCAGCCGCTGGGGCCAGGGGAACCGCGCCGCCGTGCGGGCGATCGTCTGGGGTGAGGTCATCCGTCCTCCTGAGCCGTCACGAGCAGGCCGCGCTCGGTCAGGCGGCCGGCGAGCTGGTGCACGTCGTCGCGCGCGGTTTCCACCGGGACCGCGAACCGCCGCGCCACCCGCTCGGCGGCCAGGTCCGCGTCACCGTCCAACAGGGACCGGAGCACGAAGAGCCCCGTCGCGTTGAGGCTGAAGTAGCGGCCACGGCGTTCGTCGAGCAGCACCGCGCCGTAGTCGGTGTCGGTCACCAGGACCGCCTTCGCCAGCCGGTAGGTCATTCCGCCTGCCTTTCCCCGCAAGCACGCAGCCACGCTTCGGCCGCGATCGTCGGTTCGATCCGGTACGCCGGGCGCCGGATGTCGAGGGGCCCGCGCGTCTGTTCGCGCCAGGCCGCCACGTCGAGGAAGCCGAGCCCGGCGAGCCGGCTGTCCTCCCCCACGCCGCGGATCCCGTCGCGGTGCCGGGCGGCGCCGGTGATCACCGTCGACGCCGTGTTCGACTTGCCTGTCCGGGCCAGGGCCGCGTCGGGCACGATCCCGCGCATGGCCGTCGTCAGGACCCGCTTGTACCGGGCCGGGTCGTACCGCACCTCGGGCCGCACGGACAACGCCGCCCGGACGATGCGGTCGTCGAAGAACGGCGCGGACACCCGTTCGCCCGCCTCTTCGGCGAGGGCCTGGTAGGCCGCGGCGATCGCCGAGCCGGCGAGCACGGTGGCGAGGGAGGCGTGCACACCCCGGTCCTCGGAGAGGGGCTCGGCCGTTTCGGCCGCGCGCAGCAGTTCCTCCGTCGCGAGCGCGGTGACCTCCGGCGTCGCCCAGGCCGGGATGGTCGGCACGGTGCCCCAGCCGAGGTCGTGGCCGAGCCGCGGCCGGTCCCGCTCGCCGATCCCCGCCGCCGTCCGGGCGAGCCACCGGCCGTAGGACTCGCGGCCGAGCGCGCCGCGCAGGACTTCGCGGTAGGACCAGCGGTTCTTCACGACGGTGTGGCGCAGCGACCGGGCCCCGGTCACCGGCGACGTCCGGAGCAGGGTGGCGATCGTCTGGATCGGCGCGGAGCAGGTCTCGTCGCCGCCGAACCCGGTCAGGTGGACCACCGGCCGGTGGCGCCCGCCCCGCCGCACGATGTCGAGGAACCGCCGGGCGTTGTGCCACAGCGGGAACGGCTCGTCGAACACCGGCGCGGGATCGAGGATCCCCGCGTACACCAGCGGCACCTCGGCCGCCGGGATCACCTCGTGCCGGATCGACCCCCGGGCTTCGAGGCGCTTGACGGTCTCGGTCGCGTAGTCGACGTCGAGGTCCATGGCGTCGGGCTGGGCGGCGGTCATGGCGACCACGTCGGCACCCGCCCGCACGGCGAGCGAGCACAGCGCGCTCGAATCCAGCCCGCTCAGGTGGGAGACGACGGTGCGGCCCGCACCGGCCCGGACGGCGACCGCCCGGTCCAGCTCGGCCCGCAGCTCTTCGGCGGCGGATTCGAGCGGGCGGTCCGGCTCCGGCGGGGTCCACCACCGGCCTTCGACGCACCCGGCGGCCGTCACCTCCGCGTACCGCCCCGGGCCGACGGCCCGCACCCCGGCCCACACCGGCTCCCAGGAAAGTGGCCACGGCGCCCCCGGGAACACCAGCCGGGTGGCGACGGCGCCCGGCCGGAACCCGGCGCCCGTCAGCTTCGCGAGCACGGCCGCGGAATCGCCGAGGACCTCCGTGCCGCCGATCCGGACGCGGTAGACGCGCCGCATCCCCGAAGCGGTGCCCTGCACCCGGAGGCGGCGGGGGTCCGCGGCGACGACGTGGCTGTTGCCCGGCAGATCGGCCAAAGCGGCGACGGCCCGCGGCAGGTCCGGCGGCAGTGCGCGCAGGGTCTGCTCGGTCGCCGTGTGTTCCCCGACCAGCGCCGTCACGAGCCCCGGCTGCCGGCCGACGAGGAGGCTGCCCGCCCGGAACCGGCCGACCAGCCAGGGCCGGCCCGACGGGTGCTCGTGCACCTCGACGCCGTCATCCACCCGCCGCAGCAGTTCCGCCACCGCGCGGCTTCCGTCGGCGTCGGGCAGGACGGCGAACCAGCTGCGCTCCACGGTCAGCGGGCCCCGGCCGGGGCGCAGCGGAACTGCGCCCCGGCGGGTGTCCGGATCAGTGCCACTGGGCGCCGATCCACTCGAAGTCGTCGCCCTGCACGCCGGCGGTGTTCTCGCCGAAGTCGCCGAGTTCGGTCAGCGTGGGACGCTCGTACTCTTCCATCCGGTTCCCCTCTCGGAAACGATTCACGGTCGAACCCCAAATTAGTGATCAATTCACCGGCGGTCACTCCGACGATGAGGTGATCGGCGCAAACCTGAGCGCCCGGGGAAAACCGTTGCGGGGAAAGGGATTCAGCCGATCCCGGACTCACGGCTGAGCCGGGCCAGCGCCTCGGCCCGCTGCCGGACCGCGGTGAGGACGTCGGTACGACGGCCCGGCGCGACCGCGGCCAGGAGCTCCGCGAATTCGGCGGCGCCGGGCGGTTCCTGGTCGAGCAGCAGGGTCAGCAGGCGCCCGGCGGCGGTCCGGCCCCACACCCGGCGGATCCCGGCCGGAACGCGGTCGAGGCCGGCTTCGCGGGGCCGGCGGGCCAGCGGATCCTCCCCCCGCTGCCACCGGCTGCGCACGTCGTGGGCCGTGCCGACGGACACGCCGGCCTCGCGGGCGATTTCGCGGACCGAAGCGCCGGGGTTTTCCGCCAGCACCCGCACCGCCCGCGCCCGCCCGGCGGCCTGGTCGGTCGGGTAGCGGCGGCCGTCCCGGCCGATCCGGGTGTTCGGCTGCGGCAGATCCGCACCCGAACGCCGGCGCGCGGCCGCGACGGTCTTGTCGGAAAGCCCGCTGGCCGCGGCGATCGCCCGGTCGGACCACGCCGGGTGCAGTTCGACGAGCCGCGCGGCGGCGGCCGCGCGGTCGATCGGCGAGAGCGTCCGGCCGCTGTGGGCGTTGAGCCGGACGGCGAGCAGGAACTCGTCGCCGGGGGCGCAGTCGGCCAAGAGCACGTCGACGTGGGTGCGGCCGGCGGCCTTCGCGGCCAGCAGCCGGTGCGTGCCGTCGATGACCCGCAGCCCGTCCCGGCTCGCGATCACCGGCGGCAGGCGCTCGGCGAGCTCGGCCAGCTCGCGGACGTGCTCGGCGTCGACCCCGCCGACCCGCGGCGAAACCGCGGGCCGCAGGGAGTCCACCGGCAGGCGCGTCGCCCGTTCGGCCGTCGCGAGCCGGGCGCAGAGGTCTTCGAACTCCCGCAGTCCGCGCCCGCCGGCCGGCCCCGGACGGGGCACGGGGGTCAACCGCGGGTCCGGCGTCCCGCTCGTGCCGTCGGATTCCAAGCGGTCAGGAAAAATCGGTGCGCGACAATCACAAGGTCCCTCCCCGGTCCTTGATCGTCACTATACACACCGGCGGCGGTCACGTTCGGCTACGAAGGGGCCGAGCCGGTGACCTAGGTCCCTTGCGCCCGCGGGGCCGTTCTGGGCGCCGGGACCTGCCGAAAGCGCGTTTTCCGCGCGCTCTACCATCGGATGCGTGCCGTTCACCAGCCTCGTCGCCCGTCTGCCGTACCCCTCCGCCGCCGTGCAGCGGGCCGTCGGGATCGCCGCGGTCCTCGCGCAGGCGCTGATCGGCGTCACCGGCTCCATCGTGCGCGTCACCGGGTCCGGGCTCGGCTGCCCGACCTGGCCGCAGTGCGTCGCGGGCAGCCTGGTGCCGAAGCACGACTCCGGGATCGCCGCGCTCAACCAGTGGATCGAGTTCGGCAACCGGCTGCTCACCGTGGTCGTCATCCTGGTCGCCGCGGTCGCGGTCATCACGGCGTGGCGCGTGCAGATCGACCACCCGTCCCGCACGCGCCTGGTCAAGCTGGCCTGGACGATGCCCGGCGGCGTCGTGCTGCAGGCCGTCGTCGGCGGCCTGACCGTGCTCGCCAAGCTGGAGTGGTGGACGGTCGCGATCCACTTCCTGGCGACGACCCCGCTCGTCTGGCTGGCCGTCCTGCTGCTGCGCGCGTTCCGCGAAGGCGACGAGCCCGCGCGGCCGCTGGTCCCCGCGGCCGGCCGCACGATCCTGGTCCTGCTCGCCGCGGTGATGTGGCTCGTGCTCGCGGCCGGCACCACGGTGACCGGCGCCGGCCCGCACAGCGGCGACATCAACACCCACCGCCTCGACGCCCCGGTCGAGGCGCTCGCCCAGGTCCACGGCGGGCTGCTGGTGCTCTACCTGCTGCTGCTCGCGGTGTTCGGCCTCCAGCTGCTGCGCGTCGGCGCGCCGAAGCAGCTGTGGCAGCGCTACACGGTGGTCTGGGTGGTCGCGGTGGCGCAGGGCGGGCTCGGTTCGCTGCAGTACGCGCTGGGCGTGCCGGAGGCGATGGTGTCGTTCCACGTGCTCGGCGCGATGGCGGTGATCGTCGCGACGGCGTCGCTGTGGACGGGCAGCCGCGACCGCGGCCCGGTGGTGTCCCTGACACCGGCCCCGCGGGAGCTCACGGCCGCCTGACGGCAACGCGGGCTTAACTCGGCGGCGGCGTGCCCGTCCCGGCGGTGGGTTAGTGTTCGCGCCATGACGTCGCGCACCCCGCCCAAGCCGCTGGTCTCGCACCGCCGCGGCACCGGCGAGATGATCGTGCTGAAGACCTTCCTGCTGGTGCCGTTCGCGGCACTCCTGGTCGCGGTCCCGCTGGTCTGGGGCTGGGGCATGACCTGGATCGACCTGGTTCTCGCGGCGGCGTTCTACGTCTTCGCGACCCTCGGGGTGACGGTGGGCTACCACCGCTACTTCACCCACGGCGCGTTCAAGGCGTCGCGTCCGCTGCGCGTGGTGCTGGCCATCGCGGGCAGCATGGCGGTCCAGGGATCGGTGATCTTCTGGGTGGCCAGCCACCGCCGCCACCACGCGTTCGCCGACCGCGAGGGCGACCCGCACTCGCCGTGGCTGTTCGGCACGTCCCCGTCGGCGTTGCTGCGCGGCTTCTGGCACGCGCACATGGGCTGGATGTTCGGCCGCGAGGTGACCAACGCGGACCGGTTCGCCCCGGACCTGGTGGCGGACGCGGACCTGCGCTGGGTCAACCGCTACTTCTGGCTGTGGATCACGCTGAGCCTCGCGCTGCCGGCGGTCCTGGGCGGCCTGCTGACGTGGTCGGTGTGGGGCGCGGTGACGGCGTTCTTCTGGGCGGGCCTGGTGCGCATCGCGTTCCTGCACCACGTGTCGTGGTCGGTGAACTCGGTCTGCCACCTGATCGGCGAGCGCCCGTTCGCCAGCCGCGACCGAGCGGCGAACTTCTGGCCGCTGGCCCTGCTGTCGATGGGCGAGTCGTGGCACAACTCCCACCACGCGGACCCGACGTGCGCCCGCCACGGGGTGCTGCGCGGGCAGGTGGACATCTCGGCGCGGGTGATCCGCACGTTCGAGCAGCTGGGCTGGGCAACGGACGTGCGGTGGCCGCGAGCGGACCGGCTGGCGGCCAAGCGGGCCTGAGCGCGACCGGCCGTTCACGCTTGGTAAGCTGTCGTCGCAGACAGTGGTCTGCGCGAGAAAAATACATAGAGGAGAGAGAGCGTGGCACACCACGACCGGACCGGTGGCGGCGGCGGCGAAGGCGGCGGCAACACCGGTAACTGACCGGGCTCTCTTAGGGAAGGAGAGCTATATCGGCGCGATGTAGCTCTTATCCCGCAGGCCACTCGAAGGCGATCCCGTATGCCTCTCGCGGCTGGCAACGCCCCTCGAAGGTGTGCTGCACGAACCCGTCGCCGACGTCCAGCAGGCGCCGGTCCCCCGTCGGCGGGCGCCGCGTTCGTTCGACCTCCAGCTGTTCCGCGTACCACCAGCACGCCCGGGGCAGCTGTGCTTCGTCGAAGTTCACGCGGATCGTCAGCCCGCCCGGAGCCACCCCGTGGTGATCGACCTCGACGTTGATCCACTTCCGCTCTTCGTCGACGTGCCCGTCCACCGCCTCGGAGACGAAGTGGTAGGGCTCGTCCACCTTCAACGTCCGCCGGAACCTCAGCTTGGCCGCTCCGGGAGAGGTGACGAGGCGGCAGTTCCACACGGCCTTCACCGGGAGGTCGGCGAGATTCCCCGACCAGCCGGTCAGCGCGTGCACGTCGTATCCGTCGACACCGTCCCGGCGGGCCACGATGTCCCGTTCCGTCGTGCGGCGCAGCGGCGTTCGCCGCTCCATGACGACGGTGATCTGCATCCGCTCCACGAACACCGGCTGCGCACCTTCGGACGGCGCGCGAAACCCTTCCGGCCCGTTGTCGCCGGGCGCCGGTCCCGCCATGGCCGATCGTCCGATGCCCACGTACCGCAGCCAGGCTTCCCCTTCCAGGTGCCCGAGCTTGCACGCCACGGCAGCCCCGAGCATTTCGAGCGCGCCGGCCCACGCCTTGTTCATCGGGGTGTTCGACAGCGGCTTCCGCTCACCGAAAAGCCCGCGAACCTCCGCCAGCTGCCCGAACCGGTCGCCGAGTTTCGACGCCCAGCGCTGACTGCCGTCCGGCACCGGCGGGAGCCGGAACGCGGCGAGCAGCACGAAGTGCTCGCGCGGTTCCACCACCGAACCCAGCTTGCCGATCTCGTCGACGATGAGCCCCCAGGCCGCGCAGGCCCGCGATTCCGGCGTGGCGCCCGGAATCGACGCGGTCGGCCCGACGAGACAGCCGAGCGCGGTTCCGGATCCGTTCGCCGAGGACTCCACCGCGCGCCGCAGGGCGCCGAGCGGGTCCCCGTCACGTCGGCGAGCCAGCGCCCCCAGCGCGGCCTTCTCCGGGGATTCTTCGAGAACCGCCGGTGAAGATCCACAATCCGCGGAAAAGTCCGACACGCAGAAACACCTCCGCACCACCAAAGATCATTTCCGATTCCGGTTCCGGCGAGGCACGCTGAACCCCACGCGTACTAGTACACCATAGACAGGGGTAGTACAGTGGGCAACAGAAAATCTTCGCTTCGCCACGGCGTACGGAAATCGATCGAAACCGGCCGGGCCGGAACCGGTGCCCCGATCACCCGTTCCGTCACCGCGCCCGGTTCGGCGCCGGCCGTGCCTACGCCAGCTGCTGCCGCACCGCCGAGGCGAACCGCACCGCCGCGCTCGCGTCCGTCTGGCGGAAGCCCAGTGACGGCTCCGTCAGCTCCAGCTCCAGCAGCAGCGGCTTCCCGTCCGCGCCGCGTACCAGATCCACCCGCGCGTACAGCAGCTCCGCCCGCAGGATCCCCAGCAGCGCCGACGCCGCATCCAAGACGTCCTCAGCCAGCGCCACGGCGTCCGCGGGCGGTTCGGCCGGGGCCAGCTGCTCCGACAGGTACAGCCCCGAAGCGTCCACACTGGACCCCAGCATCGCGCCCTTCGAAAACGCGTGTGAGTAGATTCCGCCCAGGTAGACCAAAGCCAGCTCGCCGTCGGTGTCCACACTGGACTGGTACGGCTGGATCAGGGCCGGGTGCCCCTCCGCGTGCAACGCCGCCACGTGGGCCGAAGCGTCCGCGCCGCCGGTGAACCGGGCCGCTCCGCGGGAACCCGCCCCCACCGATGGCTTCACCACGAAGTCCGACGAGGGGAACGAAGCCGGCGAACCGGGCTCGACCAGCGACGTCGGCACCACCGCCAGACCCGCGTCCAGCAGCTCGACCAGGTACGACTTGTCCGTGTTCCACCGCACCACGGCGGCCGGGTTGAACAGCGACGGCACCGACTCGCACCACGCCAGGAACTCCGAGCGCCGGGACGCGTAATCCCACGTCGCCCGCAGGATCACCGCGTCCGCCGACGAGAAGTCGGCCGAAGAATCCCACGGCGCCCACGAGACCGAAAAGCCCAGCGAGGACAGCGCCGGCACGACGGCGTCGTCGTCGCCGTCACCCGAAGGGAGCTCCGCGCAGCTGACGAGGATCGCCGTGGGGCTCACTTGCCCGCCATCTTGCGGCGGTGCTCCGGGCCGATCTTCGTCTGCTTGACCGTCTCCGCGTCCCAGGTCGCCGGTGCGAGGTCCTCGACCGCCTCGACCAGGGCCTCGCCGGTCGCCACCGAGGGGACCACCACGTCGCCGAGGGCGCCGTCGGCGCCGACCAGGACCACGCGGGCGCCCGCCCGGCCGATGTTCTCCACCACCGCGCGGGACGGCTTGCCGTGCGCCTTCACGAACTTGCGCGCCGCGCCCAGCTGCGCGCCCGACGGCGCGGCCACGGTCTCAGATGATTCAGCCACGTCCCGCACGATAACCAAGAACCGGCCGGAACGCGGAACAGCGTGGCGTCGGCCATAGTTGCACCCGGGAGAACCCGACCCGAGGAGGACGCATGCCCACCGCAGTCCAGGTGACGAAGACCGGCGGCCCGGAGGTGCTCGAACCGGCCGAAGTGGATGTTCCCGCCCCGAAGGACGGCGAACTGCTGGTCGACGTCGCCGCGGCCGGGGTCAACTACATCGACACCTACCAGCGGCAGGGCATCTACCCGATGGAGCTGCCGTTCGTCCTCGGCCTCGAAGGCGCCGGCACGGTCGTGGAAGCCGCCGAGGGCACCGGCTTCGCGCCCGGCGACCGCGTCGCCTGGCAGGGCTCGATCGGCAGCTACGCGGCCCGGAAGCTGGTGCCCGCGTCGGTGGCGGTCAGGGTGCCCGAGGGCGTCTCCCTGGAGACCGCCGCCGCCACCATGCTGCAGGGCATCACCGCGCACTACCTGGTCGCCTCGACGTTCGAGGTCAAGCCGGGCCACGACGTCCTCGTGCACGCGGCCGCGGGCGGCGTCGGCCTGCTGCTGGTGCAGCTGGCGAAGTCGCGCGGCGCCCGCGTCATCGGCACGGTGTCGACCGAAGAGAAGGAGCGGCTCGCCCGCGAAGCCGGCGCCGACGAGGTGATCCGCTACGACCGCGAGGACTTCGCGAAGATCACCCGCGAGCTGACCGGCGGCGAAGGCGTCGACGTCGTCTACGACGGGGTCGGCAAGGACACCGTCGACGGCAGCCTGGCCAGCCTGAAGGTCCGCGGCCTGCTCGCGCTGTTCGGCGCGTCCAGCGGCCCGGTCCCGCCGCTGGACCCGCAGCGCCTCAACGCCGGCGGCTCGCTCTATCTGACCCGCCCGACGTCCGTGCACTACACGCGTACCCGCGAGGAGATCGACTGGCGGTCGAAGGAGCTGTTCGACGCCATCCTCGCGGGCGAGCTGGACATCCGCATCGGCGGCAGGTACCCCCTGGCCGACGCCCGGAAGGCCCACGAGGACCTGCAGGCCCGCCGCACCACCGGCAAGCTGCTGCTCGTCCCCTGACCGCCGGAGGCCGCCGCGGGAAACCCCCGCGGCGGCCTTCGCGCACGTCAGGCGGCGGGGACTGAGACGGCGTCGGTGACGAAGACGAGCGTCTCGTTCGGCTTGATGCCGCGGCCGCCCTCGCCGTACGCGAGGTCCGGCGGGATGATCAGCAGGCGGCGGCCGCCCTGCTTGATGCCTTCCAGGCCCTTGTCCCAGCCCGGGATGACCTCGCCGGCGCCCAGGTTGAGGTCGAACGTCTGGCCGCGGTCGAACGAGCTGTCCAGCTTCTTCTTGTCCGACCAGGTCACCAGCAGGTAGTTCATCTTCAGCTGCTGGCCGGCCTTGGCCCCGGCGCCGGTGCCCTCGGACAGGTCCTTGGTGATCAGCTTCTTCGGCGGGTCGCAGTCGTCCGGGACGGTGATCGTCGGCACCTCGCCGAACTTCCCCGTCGTCTTGACGTCGTCCGCGGTGCACTCGCGGCCCTTGCTCTGGGTGGCCGGCGCGGCGCTCGACGACGGGACGGCCGGCCCCGCCGGGGCGGCCGTCTCGGTTTTGGCCTGCTGGCCGCACGCGGCCAGCGACAGCGCCGCCGCGGCGACGACCACGATCTTCCCGATCTTCTGCATGCCGGGCACCCTAGCCAAGCACGGAGAGTGCCGGGACGTCATCACCCGTGGTGACCACGCCGAGCCGGCGAGTGGCCCGCGTCAGGGCGACGTACAAGTCGTTGAGCCCGCGGGGCGACCCCGCGACGACCTCGTCCGGCGCGACCAGCACGACCGAGTCGAACTCCAGGCCCTTCGACCGCTCGACGGTCAGCACGCTCAGCCGCTCGTCGGACGAGCCGAGCAGCGCGGACACCGCTTCGAGCCGGCCGGACGGCACCAGCACCGCGACCGTGCCGCCGTCCACTTCGGACAGTTCCCGTGCCACCAGCCCCGGCAGCTCCGCGTCCGGGGATGCCGGGCGGGCCGACCACGGCGGGACCCCGGTCTCCCGCACCGAAGACGGCACCGACAGCTCCGGGGAGACCTCCGCGAGCACCCGCGCCGCGACGGCCATGATCTCGGCCGGCGTGCGGTAGTTCACGGTGAGCTCTTCGAGGCGCCACCGGTCCTCGACGTACGGCGAGAGCACCTCGCCCCACGACCGGGCGCCGCCCGCCGCGCCGGTCTGGGCGACGTCGCCGACCAGCGTCATCGACCGGTTCGGCGACCGCCGCATCAGCAGCCGCCAGTCCATCGCCGACAGCTCCTGGGCCTCGTCGACGATCACGTGCCCGAACGTCCAGGTCCGGTCCTGCGCGGCCCGCTGGGCGGCGGTCAGCTCACTGCGCGCCTGCTGGCGCTCGGCGAACAGCTCGGCGTCGAGGACGTCGGAAACCCGCAGCAGCTCCTCGTCGATGATCTCCTCGTCCTGTTCGAGGATGTCGAGCACGCCCTCGGCGTACGCGCGGTCCTCGCGCTCACGGCGTTTGCGTTCGACGCGGGCCTCGGTGTCGTCGACGCCGATCAGCTCGGCCAGCTCGTCGAGCAGCGGCACGTCCGCGGGCGTCCAGCGAGCGTCGCGAGGGCTCTCCAGCAGGGCGCGGTCTTCGGCCGGCAGCAGCTTCCCGGCGGCCGCGGCGAGGCGTTCGCGGTCGGCGAACAGGTCGTCGAGCACACCTTCCGGGGTCAGCACCGGCCACAGCGAGTCCAGCGCGGCGGCCACGTTCTCGTCGGCGGCCAGCTCGGCGCGGATGTCCTGCAGGTCCTGCCCGTCCAGCAGGTCGTCGCCCAGTTTGCGGGCGGCCTGGCGGGTCAGCGCGTCGAGGACGTCGGAGACGAACAGGCGCCGCGCCGGGTTGTGCGGCCGCCGCGACCGGCGGGCGCGGGTGCGGGCGTCGGTGCAGGTCTTGCGGTCCAGCCGCAGGACGTCGTGCTCGTACTCGATCTCGAGAACGGGTTCGGGCACGCGCTGGCGGTCGCGGACGGCGTTGGCGAGCACCTCGGCCAGCACGAGCCGGCCCTTGACCTCGGTCGTCTCGCGGGGTTCGGTGCCGTCGGCGTCGAGGCCCGGGTAGAGCTGCCCGATGGTGGCGAGCAGCACGCCGGTCTCGCCGAGCGACGGCAGCACCTGGCCGATGTAGCGCAGGAACGTGCTGTTCGGGCCGACGACGAGCACGCCGCGGGTGGTGAGCTGCTGCCGGTGCGTGTAGAGCAGGTAGGCCGCGCGGTGCAGCGCGACGGCGGTCTTGCCGGTGCCCGGGCCGCCCTGGACGACCATGACGCCGCCGAGCGGGGCGCGGATGATCCGGTCCTGCTCGGCCTGGATGGTGGCGACGATGTCGCTCATCTCGCCGGTGCGGCGCTGTTCGAGCGCGGCCAGCAGCGCGGCTTCGCCGGCCAGCCCGAGGTCCTGGCCCTGGTCGGCGGCGGTGAGGTCGAGGATCTCGTCGTCGAAGCCGGTGACCTTGCGGGTCAGCGACCGCAGGTGCCGCCGCCGTCGCACCCCTTCGGGTGACGCGGCGGTGGCGAGGTAGAACGGCCGCGCGACGGGCGCCCGCCAGTCGACGAGCAGCGGCTGGTAGTCGTCGTCCTCGTCGAACAGCCCGAGCCGGCCGATGTAGGTCGTTTCTTCGGCGCTCTCGGGGACGAAGTCGAGGCGGCCGAAGGCCAGCCCCTGCTCGACGGAACCGAGCTGCGCGAGCCGGTCGGTGTAGCGGGTGGTGGCGACGTCGCGCTCGGTGCGGGCCTGCGGGGTGCCGCCGGTCTGCCGCAGCGTCTCGTCGAGGCGGCGCTGGGCGTCGAGGCGCTCGGCGTCGAGCTTCGAGTAGAGGGTGGTGACGTACGCCTGCTCGCGGGCGAGCTCGGCGGAAAAGTCGTCCGAAGACAAGGATCCTGCTTTCGCCTCAAGGAAAAGAGCCAACGAAGTGTAACGGCGGCCGCCGCGCGATCATTCCGTCCGCAGGTCGCAGGAGGGGAAGACCTCGCTGCCGGCCGGCACGGCGGCGGGCAGCACCCGCTCCCCCGGCGCGCACGAGACGCTCGCCGCGGGCAGTTGTTCACCGCCGGTGATTCGCCCGTCCGGGGCGCGGAACAACACGGCGGCGCCCCGGCTGGTGAGGGCCCGGCAGTTCGCCGAGCGGTAGCGCACCCCGCCGGGAACGACCTCGGCGGTCACGGGCGTGTAGCCGCCGAGAGCCTCCGGCGCGATCCAGACCACCGGACCGACCGCGGGGCGGTCGAGCACGACGCCGGTCCGCTGCCCCGGCAGGAGCACCGGCACCTCGAAGGTCCGCGCACCGGACGTGACGACGATCCGGTAGGCGGCGAGCGTGCTGGCGTTCTCCAGCACGGCTGCGCCGGGGCCCTGTTCGGCGACGCGGACGGCACCGCCGTCGGGAGCCGCTCCGGGGACGGCGGTGATCCGTTTCGGGATGGTGCAGCCGCCGGTGAGCAGCGTCTCGTCCAGGGCCGGGAGCTTCCCGTGGCCGAGCAGGACGAGCAGGCCGAGGACGGCGACCGCGACGGCCGCGGTGCCGGCCCGTCTCAGGGCCGGATTCAGAACGGCAGGCCGAGGGTCGGCAGCCCGATGGCCGAGTCCACCGCCAGCGCCACGAACACGATCATCAGGTACGTGTTCGACCGGTGGAACAGCGCCATCGGCTTGGTCTCTTCGCCACGCCGGACCGCCGCCTGGAGGCTGTGCGCGTAGAAGAGGAACCAGCCGCCCGCGAGGATCGCGAACGTGCCGTACAGCCAGGACGTCACCGGGAGCAGCAGCAGCGTCCACGCCACCATCACCCACGAGTAGATGACGATCTGGCGGGCGACGTGCTGGGCGGTGGCGACCACCGGCAGCATCGGGACGCCGGCGCGCTCGTAGTCGTCGCGGTACTTCATGCCCAGCGCCCACGTGTGCGGCGGGGTCCAGAAGAAGATCACGCCGAACATCACGAACGCCGGCCACTGCACGGTGCCGGTGACGGCGGCCCAGCCGATGACCACCGGCATGCAGCCCGCCGCGCCGCCCCAGACCACGTTCTGCGACGTGCGCCGCTTGAGGCCGAGGGTGTAGACGAAGATGTAGAAGAGGATCGTCGCGATCGCCAGGATCGCCGAGAGCAGGTTCACCGTGAGGTACAGCACGGCGGCCGAAGCGACACCCATCACCAAGCCGAAGATCAGCGCGCCGCGCCGGGGCACGGAGTCCTTGACCAGCGGGCGGCGCTTCGTGCGGTTCATCACCTTGTCGATGTCCGCGTCGATCACGCAGTTGAGGGCGTTCGCGCTGCCCGCGGCCATCGTCCCGCCGACCAGCGTGGCCAGCACCAGCCACGGCGAGGGGATCTGACGGCCGGCCAGGAACATCGCCGGGATGGTGGTCACCAGGAGGAGCTCGATCACCCGGGGCTTGGCCAGCGCGGCGTAGGCGCCGACGACCCGGCGGAGGCTTCGCCGCTCACCGTGCGGTCGTTCACCGGTCGGGTGCACGGCGCTGGTGTCTTCACTGCGTCCGTGCGCAGCGTTCACCGGCGACATTTCACTCCCTGCGTCAGGTTCGGGCGGGTCGCTGCCGGAAGGCCGTGGTGGAGCGCCGGACTGAACCCTCGAACGATGTTAGACGTGGTGAATCCCGTGGGTGATCGCGGGTCCTCGACCGGCTCAAGCACTAGGCTGGCCGCGACGGGCCGCGATTGCCCCTGCGCATGGCCGCGAGCAGGAATATCGTCCCTTCGGGATCGATTGAGATAAGTAGCCGCGCGCACGGGTAACCGGAACGAGGAAGACCAGCCGCAACCATCATGACCGGGAGTTGGAGTTCAGTGTCCGAAACCGCCACTACCAGCGAGAACAACCCACTCCTCCGGCGCAACGTGCCCGCCGACTGGACCGACACCGACACCCGCGCCGTGGACACCGTGCGGGTGCTGGCCGCGGACGCGGTCGAAAACTGTGGCAGTGGCCACCCCGGCACGGCGATGAGCCTCGCGCCGCTGGCCTACACGCTGTTCCAGCGCACGCTGCGTCACGACCCCAACGACCAGCACTGGCCGGGCCGCGACCGCTTCGTCCTCTCCGCCGGGCACTCCAGCCTCACCCTCTACATCCAGCTCTTCCTCGCCGGCTACGGCCTCGAGCTCGAGGACCTCAAGCAGCTGCGCAAGTGGGGCTCCAAGACCCCGGGTCACCCGGAGTACCGCCACACCGACGGCGTCGAGACCACCACCGGTCCGCTGGGCCAGGGCCTGGCGAACGCCGTGGGCATGGCGATGGCCGCCCGCCGCGAGCGCGGCCTGCTCGACCCGGACGCGGCGCCCGGCGAGAGCATCTTCGACCACCACATCTACGTGATCGCCTCCGACGGCGACATCGAAGAGGGCGTCACCTCCGAGGCCTCGTCCATCGCGGGCCGCCAGGAGCTGGGCAACCTGATCGTCTTCTACGACGACAACAAGATCTCGATCGAGGACGACACCAACATCGCGCTGTCCGAGGACACCGTCGCGCGCTACGAGGCCTACGGGTGGCACACCCAGGTCGTCGAGGGCGGCGAGGACGTCGTCGCGATCGAGGAGGCCATCAAGAACGCGAAGGCCGAAACCGGGCGTCCGTCGTTCATCGCGCTGCGGACCGTCATCGGCTACCCGGCCCCGAAGAAGATGGGCACCGGCAAGGCGCACGGCGCCGCGCTGGGCGGCGAAGAGGTCGCCGCGGTCAAGGAGATCCTCGGCTTCGACCCGAACCAGTCGTTCCAGGTCGAGGACGACGTGCTCAAGCACACCCGCCAGGCGGCCGAGCGCGGCCGGGCCGCGCACGCCGAGTGGCAGGAGAAGTACGAGGCCTGGGGCCAGGCCAACCCGGAGCGCAAGAAGATCGGCGACCGGATGGCCACCCGCACGCTGCCCGAGGGCTTCGCCGACAACCTGCCGAAGTGGGAGCCGGACGCCAAGGGCATCGCGACCCGCAAGGCCTCCGGCGAGGTGCTCAACGCCCTCGCCGAGCCGCTGCCGGAGCTGTGGGGCGGCTCGGCCGACCTGGCCGAGAGCAACAACACGACGATGAAGGGCGCCGACTCGTTCGGCCCCGAGAAGGCCGCCACCGACATGTGGCAGGCCAACCCGTACGGCCGGACGCTGCACTTCGGCGTCCGCGAGCACGCCATGGGCTCGATCCTGAACGGGATCGCGCTGCACGGCGGCACCCGCCCGTACGGCGCGACGTTCCTCATCTTCTCCGACTACATGCGCCCGCCGGTCCGGCTGGCCGCGCTGATGAAGGCGCCGGTCACCTACGTCTGGACGCACGACTCGATCGGCCTCGGCGAGGACGGCCCGACGCACCAGCCGATCGAGCAGCTCTCCGCGCTGCGCGCGATCCCGGGCCTCAACGTCGTCCGCCCGGCGGACGCCAACGAGACCGCGTACGCGTGGAAGGCGGTCCTGGAGGACATCCACCACCCGTCGGGCCTGGCGCTGACCCGCCAGAACGTGCCGGTGCTCGAAGGCACCAGCGCCGAGGGCGTCGCCAAGGGCGGGTACGTCCTGGCCGACAGCGAAGGCACCCCGGACGTCGTGCTGATGGCCACCGGTTCCGAGGTCCAGCTCGCCGTCGAGGCGAAGAAGACCCTCGAAGCCGACGGCGTCAAGGCGCGCGTCGTGTCCATGCCGTGCGTCGAGTGGTTCGACGCGCAGGACGCGGCCTACCGCGAGTCCGTCATCCCGGCCGCCGTGAAGGCCCGCGTGTCCGTCGAGGCGGGCATCGCCCAGTCGTGGCACCGCTTCACGGGTGACGCCGGGGTGAACGTTTCGATCGAGCACTTCGGCGCTTCCGCCGATGCCGCCACACTGTTCCGTGAGTTCGGGTTCACCGCGGAAGCCGTCGTCGAGGCCGCCCGTCGCTCGATCCAGAACACCCAGAATTCCTGAAGGGGATGACAGTAATGAGCAACGACAAGCTCGCCGCGTTGTCCGAAGCCGGTGTGTCCATCTGGCTCGACGACCTCTCCCGTGAACGCCTGAACACCGGCAACCTCGCCGGCCTGGTCCGCGACAAGCACGTCGTCGGTGTCACGACCAACCCGACGATCTTCGCCAACGCGATGTCGAAGGGCGACGCCTACGACGAGCGCACGCGTGAGCTGGCCGCCCAGGGCGCCGACGTCGAGGCGACCATCCGCGACCTGACCACGACCGACGTGCGCAACGCCGCGGACCTGTTCCGCGACGTCTACAACGCCACGAACGGCGTCGACGGCCGCGTCTCCATCGAGGTCGACCCGCGCCTGGCCAAGGACACCGGCAAGACGGTGGCCGAGGCGAAGGACCTGTGGAAGACCGTCGACCGGCCGAACGTGCTGATCAAGATCCCGGCCACCGAAGAGGGCCTGCCGGCGATCACCGCCACGCTGGCCGAGGGCATCAGCGTCAACGTCACGCTGATCTTCTCCGTCGAGCGCTACAAGAAGGTCATCGAGGCCTTCTTCGCCGGCCTGGAGCAGGCGAAGGCCAACGGCCACGACCTGCGCGGCATCCACTCGGTGGCGTCGTTCTTCGTGTCCCGGGTGGACACCGAGATCGACAAGCGCCTGGAAGCCATCGGCACCGACGAGGCGCTGGCGCTGCGCGGCAAGGCGGCGGTCGCCAACGCGCGGCTCGCCTACGCGGCCTTCGAGGAGCTGTTCGCTTCGGACCGCTGGAAGGCCCTCGCGGCCGACGGCGCCAACGCGCAGCGCCCGCTGTGGGCGTCGACCGGCGTGAAGAACCCGGACTACTCCCCCACGCTGTACGTCGACGACCTGGTCGTCAAGGACACCGTCAACACGATGCCGGAGAAGACCCTCGACGCGGTCGCGGAGCACTCCGAGCTCAAGGGCGACCAGGTCACCGGCCGTGGCGAAGAGGCGCAGGCCGTCTTCGACCGGCTCTCGGCCGTCGGCATCGACATCACCGACGTGTTCCTGGTGCTGGAGAACGAAGGCGTCGAGAAGTTCGAGAAGTCGTGGACCGAACTGCTGGACACCGTGAACGGGCAGCTCGAGAAGGCGAAGGGCTGAAGCTCGACATGACGACAGGCGAAAAGACCGGCGTCGAGATCGTGGACGCCGCACTGGCGGAGCGGGCCGCACCGCTGGCCGAACAACTGGTCGCCGACCAGGCCGCGTCGAAGCTGGCGGCGCAGGACGCGACGCTCTGGGGGCCGGACGCCGAATCCGAGGCGTCGATCCGGCTGTCGTGGACGACGCTGCACAAGTCGTCCCGGCCGCTGATCGGCGAGATCGAGGCGCTGCGGACCGAGCTGCGGTCCGAGGGCGTCGACCGCGTGGTGCTGGCCGGCATGGGCGGCTCGTCGCTGGCGCCGGAGGTGATCACCGCCACCGACGGCGTCGCGCTGACCGTGCTCGACACCACCGACCCCGGCCAGGTCGCCGACGCGCTGGCCGGTGACCTCGAGCGCACGGTGATCGTGGTGTCGTCGAAGTCGGGCGGCACCGTCGAGACCGACAGCCACCGGCGGATCTTCGCGAAAGCGTTCGCCGACGCGGGGATCGACGCGGCCCGGCGGATCGTGGTCGTCACCGACCCCGGCTCGCCGTTCCAGGCACTGTCCGAAAAGGAGGGTTACCGCAAGACCTTCCTCGCCGACCCGCACGTCGGCGGCCGCTACTCGGCGCTGACCGCGTTCGGGCTCGTCCCGGCCGGCCTGGCCGGCGCGGACGTCGCCCGGCTGCTCGACCAGGCCGCTTCGGCGGCCGAGGAGCTCGCGGCCGACGACGCGGAGAACCCGGCGGTCAAGCTGGCCGCCGCGTGGGCCGCGGCGCACGAGGCCGGCGCCGAGAAGGTCGTCCTCGCCGACACCGGTTCGGGCATCAAGGGCTTCCCGGACTGGGCGGAGCAGCTGATCGCGGAGTCGACCGGCAAGCAGGGCACCGGCCTGCTGCCGGTCGCGGTCGAGGGCCCGCAGGCGGCCGGCTTCGCCGACGCCGGGTCCGACGCGACGGCCACGGCGGTCGGCAGCCCGCAGGGTGCGGCGAAGATCGCCGTCACCGGCTCGCTCGGCGCGCAGTTCCTGCTCTGGGAGTTCGCCACGGCGCTGGCCGGCCGGCTGCTCGGGATCAACCCGTTCGACCAGCCGGACGTCGAGGCGGCCAAGAAGGCGGCCCGCGCGCTGCTGGACGACCCGGAGAAGCTGAAGGGCGGCGAAGCACCGTCCAACGTGGACGGTCCGGTCGAGGTCTTCGGTTCGTCCGGCGTGGCCACGGACGGCAGCCTGACCGACGTGCTGCGCGCGTTCTTCGCGTCGGCGCCGGACGCGGGCTACATCGCGGTGCAGGCCTACCTCGACCGCCTCGACGACGCGTCGACCGAGCTGCTGCGCGGCGAGATCGCCAAGGTCACCGGCAAGCAGACGACGTTCGGCTGGGGCCCGCGGTTCCTGCACTCCACCGGCCAGTACCACAAGGGCGGGCACCAGAACGGCGTCTTCCTGCAGCTGACCGGCGCCGTCGAGCAGGACCTCGACGTGCCGGACCGGCCGTACACCCTCGGTCAGCTGCAGCACGCCCAGGCCCTCGGCGACGGGCAGGTGCTCGCCGAGCACGACCGCCCGGTGCTGCGCCTGCACCTGACCGACCGGGCCGCGGGCCTCGCGGCCGTCGTCCGCGCGGTACAGGAGGCCGGCGCATGACCTGGAGCAACCCGCTGCGCGATCCGCGGGACAAGCGGCTCCCGCGCATCGCCGGGCCGTCCAGCCTGGTGATCTTCGGGGTCACCGGCGACCTGGCCCGCAAGAAGCTGATGCCCGCCATCTACGACCTGGCCAACCGCGGGCTGCTGCCCGCCGGCTTCTCGCTCGTCGGGTTCGCCCGCCGCGACTGGGAGCACCAGGACTTCGGCGAGCTCGTGCACGACTCGGTCAAGGAACACGCACGGACGCCGTTCAAGGAGTCGGTGTGGAACCGGCTCGCCGAAGGCATCCGGTTCGTCCAGGGCACCTTCGACGACGACGACGCCTTCGACCGGCTCGCGCAGACGGTCCGCGACCTCGACACCGAACGCGGCACCGGCGGCAACACCGCGTTCTACCTGTCGATCCCACCCGGCGCGTTCCCGGTGGTGACCAAGCAGCTGGCCCGCTCGGGCCTGGCGAACGCCGACGAGAACACCTGGCGGCGCGTCGTCATCGAGAAGCCCTTCGGCCACGATCTCAAGAGCGCCGAAGAGCTGAACGGGATCGTCAACGACGTCTTCCCCGAGGAGTCGGTGTTCCGCATCGACCACTACCTCGGCAAGGAGACGGTGCAGAACATCCTGGCGCTGCGCTTCGCGAACCAGCTGTTCGAGCCGATCTGGAACGCCAACTTCGTCGACCACGTGCAGATCACCATGGCCGAGGACATCGGCCTCGGCGGCCGCGCGGGGTACTACGACGGCATCGGCGCGGCGCGCGACGTCATCCAGAACCACCTGCTGCAGCTGCTCGCCTTCACCGCGATGGAGGAGCCGCTGTCGTTCGAGCCGCGGGCCCTGCGCGCGGAGAAGATCAAGGTGCTTTCGGGCACCAAGCCGCTGGGGCCGCTGAACAAGACGAGCGCGCGCGGCCAGTACGCGGGCGGCTGGCAGGGCGGCACGAAGGTGCCCGGCCTGCTTCAGGAAGAGGGCTTCGCGAAGGACTCGAAGACCGAGACCTACGCGGCGGTGACCCTCGAGGTGCAGAACCGCCGCTGGGCCGGGGTGCCGTTCTACCTGCGCACCGGCAAGCGGCTCGGCCGCCGCGTCACCGAGATCGCTGTCGTGTTCAAGCGGGCGCCGCACCTGCCGTTCGACTCGACGTCGACCGAGGAGCTGGGGCAGAACGCCCTGGTCATCCGGGTCCAGCCGGACGAGGGCATCACGCTGCGGTTCGGCTCGAAGGTGCCGGGGACCACGATGGAGGTCCGCGACGTCACGATGGACTTCGGCTATGGCCACGCGTTCACCGAGTCCTCCCCCGAGGCCTACGAACGGCTGATCCTGGACGTCCTGCTCGGTGAGCCGTCGCTGTTCCCGGTGAACGAAGAGGTCGAGCTCTCCTGGAAGATCCTCGACCCGATCCTGGAGCACTGGGCGAAGGAAGGCGCGCCGGAGCAGTACGCGCCGGGCACGTGGGGCCCGCCGTCCGCCGACGAAATGCTGGAGCGCACCGGCCGGAAATGGAGGCGCCCGTGATCATCGACCTGCCGTCCACCACGACTTCGGCACTCAACAAGAAGCTGGTGGAGATCCGCGAACAGGGCGGGCAGGTCGCGCTGGGGCGCGTCCTGACGCTGGTGATCGTGGCCGACGACGACGCCAAGCTCGAAGAAGCCATCGAGGCGGCCAACGGCGCGAGCCGCGAGCACCCGTCCCGGGTGATCGTGGTGGCCAAGGGCGCCCGCACGGCGGCCCCGCGCATCGACGGCCAGATCCGGGTCGGCGGCGACGCCGGCGCGAGCGAGGTCATCGTGCTGCGGCTGTACGGCCCGCTGGCCGCGCAGGGCCAGAGCGCGGTGGTGCCGCTGCTGCTGCCGGACGCGCCGATCGTCTGCTGGTGGCCCGGGGCCGGCCCGAAGGACCCGGACAAGGACCCGCTCGGCGAGCTGGCCCAGCGCCGGATCACCGACTCGGCCGCGGAGAAGAACCCGGTCAAGGCGCTGACGACGCGGGCGAAGGCGTACACCGAAGGCGACACCGACCTGGCCTGGACGCGCCTGACGCACTGGCGCGCCCAGCTCGTCTCGGCGCTGGACCTGCCGCCGTACGAGAAGATCACGGCGGCGACGGTGACCGGCGAGGCCGACTCGCCGTCGACCGAGCTGCTGGCCGCCTGGCTGGCCGAGTACCTGAAGGTGCCGGTCAAGCGGGTCAAGAGCTCGGGCGCGGCCGGGATCATCTCGGTGACGCTGGAGCGCCGCTCGGGCCCGGTGGAACTGCACCGCCCGGACGGCCGCGTGGGCACGCTGACCCAGCCGGGCCAGCCGACCCGCCGCATCGCGTTGCAGCGGCGCAGCACGCAGGACTGCCTGGTCGAGGAGCTCCGCCGGCTGGACCCGGACGAGGTCTACGAAGCGGCCCTGCAGGGCCTGGGCAAGATCACGTCGGGCACGAACGGCAAGCCGGGGACACCGCCCAAGGCGGACGTGACGTCGCCGGCCGCCGCGGCCGCGGGTGCCAAGAAATGAGCAAGACGGAAGTCGTCGTCTACGCGAACCAGGACCTCCTGGCCGCCGCGGCGGCGGCCAGGCTGGTCACGCGGCTGGTGGACGTCCAGGCGGCCAAGGGATCGGCCTCCCTGGTCCTGACGGGCGGCGGCACGGGGATCGCGGTGCTCTCGGAGCTGCGGGCCTCCTCGGCCCGCGACGCGATCGACTGGTCCCGCCTGGACATCTACTGGGGCGACGAGCGGTTCGTCCCGGCGGATTCGGACGAGCGGAACGAGAAGCAGGCCCGCGAGGCGCTCCTGGACCACGTCCCGCTGGACCCGAAGCGCGTCCACGTGATGGCCCCGTCGGACGGCGAGTTCGGGTCCGACGTGGACGCGGCCGCGGCGGCGTACGCCTCGGAGCTGGCGTCGCAGGCGGGGCCGGAGGACCACGGGGACGTGCCGTCGTTCGACATCATGCTGCTGGGCCTCGGGGGTGAAGGGCACACGGCATCGGTGTTCCCGGAGTCCCCGGCGGTGTACGAGGCGGAGCGTTCGGTGGTGGCGGTGCGGAACTGCCCCAAGCCACCGCCGACGCGGATTTCGCTGACGCTGCCGGCGATTCGCCGGGCGCGGGACGTGTGGCTGATGACGGCCGGTGAGGCGAAGGCGGACGCGGTGGCGTTGGCGTTGGCCGGTGCCGGGGAGGTCCAGCTGCCCGTGGCCGGGGCGCGTGGGCACCGTCGGACGTTGTGGCTGCTGGACCGGGCCGCGGCGGGGAAGCTGACGAAGGTGTACCAGCCGCCCACGGCTTGAGTTGTTCGTACGGTTCGGTGAAGGCCCTCTGCTTCGGCAGGGGGCCTTCACTCGTCGGGTCGGCCGCGCTGGCCGCTCACTCCGTGCGCCAGCCCCGTTCCAAGCGCGCGAAGATCTCCTCGGCGGCCCGCCTCCGGTGTGGATGGGCCAAGATCAGCTCCCTCGACGCCAGCGCGAAGCGAGCCAAGGCCGCGCACGCGATGTCGTCCTCCGGCGCTCCTGACTCCTCGGCTATCGCGCGGGCCAGGGCCGTCTCGTGGCGCATCCACATCCGTCTCGCGTGGTCGCGCAGCGTCGGGGTGCTCTCGATCAGGCGGAGGAACGGCTCGTCCGGGCCGAACGCGATGTCCCGCAGCATGTACTCGCGCAGCGCGTCCACGATCGTGTGCGCCGGCGGGCGGCCGTGCACCGCCTGGACCAGGGCTGCCTCGATGTCGTCGTCCTGGTCGAACACCAGGGCTTCCTTGCTCGGGAAGTGCTTGAACAGCGTCGTCACGGAGACGTCCGCGGCGTCCGCGATCTCCTTCACCCCGACCTGGTCGTAGCCGCGCTCCAGGAACAGCGCGAGCGCCGCGTCGGCCAGCGCCTGGCGGGTCTGCGCCTTCTTGCGCTCGCGGCGCCCGATCACTTCCGTCATGGCCGTCAGCCTACGTGATGGTGGACTCACTTCAAAAGTTTAGTCATTGCACTTTTGTAGTCACTATGGTTTTCTCGGAGGCACGCCGCCGGACGAGCCGGCGGCCCCGAACTCCAGGGGGAAGCCATGAACTCCATCGCGATCGTCGGCGCCGGGCTCGGCGGGCTCGCCTGTGCCCGCGTCCTGCAGCTCCACGGCGTCGACGTCACCGTCTTCGAGCAGGAAGCCTCGGCCGCCGCCCGCCCCCAGGGCGGCACCCTCGACATGCACGGCGACACCGGCCAGGTCGCCCTCCGCACGGCCGAGTTGCACGAAGAATTCCGCGCACTGGCGAGGCCCGAAGGCCAGCAGATGCGCGCCCTCGACCCCCGCACCGCCGAGGTGGTCGTCGACGAAGCCCCCGACGGCGACTTCCGGCCCGAGATCGACCGCGGCCAGCTCCGCGGGATCCTGCTCGACTCCCTCACCCCCGGCACGGTCCGCTGGGGGTGTTCGGTCGCCGACGTCACCAAGGCCGGCCGGCTGACGTTCGCCGACGGCACGTCCCGCGCCTTCGACCTGGTCGTCGGCGCGGACGGCGCGTGGTCCCGGGTCCGGCGCGCGCTCACCGGCGTCCGGCCGGAGTACAGCGGGGTGACGTTCGTCGAGTTCGGCCTCGACGACGCGGACCGCCGTCACCCGGCACTGAGCGCGCGGACGGGCCAGGGCACGATGATGACGAAGGTCGGCGGGAAGGCCATCGTCGCGCAGCGCACCAGCAGCGGGCACGTCCGCTGTTACGCGACGTTCTACGCACCGGAGGACTGGGCCGCCGGCCTCGACTTCTCCGACGCGGCCGCGGTGCGCGCGCACCTTCTGGAGCGCTACGCGGGCTGGCACCCGGACGTGCTCGCCTACGTCCGGGACCACGACGGCGGGTTCACCCACCGGCCGCTGTACGTCCTGCCGGTCCCGCATGCCTGGACGACCGCCCCGGGGCTCACCCTGCTCGGCGACGCGGCGCACCTGATGCCGCCGCTCGGGGTCGGCGCGAACCTCGCCATGCTCGACGGCACCGAGCTGGCGACGGCGCTGGCCACGGCGTCGAGCGTCGAGGAGGCGGTCCGGGCCTACGAGGCCGGCATGATGCCGCGGTCGATCGAGACCGCGAAAGCCTGCGCGTCGGGCCTGCACGACCTGCTGAGCGACGACCTGGGGTCGATGGCGGCCTGAGAGCTATCGCCGGGCGACCACACGTGGGTAACATGATTCCCACGATGTGGTCGTCTTGGCGCACAGTGGGAAACCAGGTTCCCACCCTGAGTAGCACCTCTCGCCGCCTATCCCCCGGACGGCCCAGCCCATTACGGAATCCGGACGCCGGAGCATCGACTGCGGGTGAAACTAACCGTCTCCGTACGCCACCTCGTTAGCATCCGCACATTTGTCTGCCGCTGCGCGTCCCGATCGGGCTCCGAGCGCCTCTCACCACCAAGTCCACAAGACGAATGGGGTCGCCAGCGATGAGTACAGAGGGACTCTCGATTCCAGGCATCTCGATCGCGAGCTCGGGGCCGTCGGCCGCCGAGCGGGTGCGAAAGCGGGGGCTGAGCGTGTTCGGCTCGGTGCCGCGCCCCGCTGTCGTCACGTTCGCCATCGAGGCGGCCGCGGTCATCCTGGCCGTGCTCGACGTCTGGCTGGTGATCCCCGAGAAGGCCCAGCCGTACTCGATCTGGCTGTCCGGCGCCGCCTGTCTCGCGGTGGTGTTCCGGCGCAAGTTCCCGTTCCTCGCCGTGCTCGTCGCGGTCCCCGGCTTCCTGGCCGGCTGGGCGCAGCTCGCGTCGATGATCACGCTCGGCATGCTCGCCACCCGCCGCCAGCTGCACTGGCAGGTCTGGGTGGGCGCGGCGCTGGTGTGGATGTGCCGGTTCGTGCAGTGGCCGCTGGAGGACTTCGCCCAGCTCAGCTGGCGCGAGCACATCCTCGACGGCATCTACGGCGTGCTGGTCGCCGGCATGCCGATCGCGATCGGCCTGCTCATCGGAGCGCGGACCGAGGTCGCGAACAAGCTCGCCGAGCTGGCCACGAGCCGCGACCGCGAGCGCCGCTTCCACGCCGACGCCGTCCGCGCGGAGGAACGCGCCCGGCTGGCCCGCGAGATGCACGACGTCGTCTCCCACCAGATCACGCTGATCGCCATGCAGGCGGGCGCGCTGCAGGCCCAGACCACCGACGACCGCGCGCAGGAGACGGCCCAGGTCATCCGGACGCTGTCGAAGCGGACGCTGGAGGAGCTGCGTTCGCTGCTGAGCGTCCTGCGCGCGGGCGCGGACGACGACGGCCCGCGGCCGGGCATCAACGACCTCGACCGGCTGATCCGCACGTCGGAGGTCCCGGTGCACCTGTCGGTGGAGCACCTGCCGGAGGCCCTGCCGAACCAGGTGTCGGCGGCGGCGTACCGGACGGTCCAGGAGTGCCTGACGAACGTCCACAAGCACGCCCCGGGCGCGACGGCGACGATCCGCATCCAGGGTGAGCACGGCGCGCTCAAGATCGAGGTCCGCAACGAGCGGGCCAACCGCCCGGGCGAGGCATTGCCCTCGGGCGGCCACGGCTTGACGGGCCTGGCCGAGCGCGCACGGCTGCTGGGCGGAAGTTTCGAGACATCGGGCACGGAGGACGGCGGATTCCGGGTGCGGGCCCGCTATCCGCTGGACCGCTGACCCCCAGCCCTCGCAGGTCGGCGGTGAGGCGGCTCAAGCGTCAGCTCGCCCCAGCGGGGCATCACGCGTGCCCAAAGGGGCTTCGGGCGTGATTGGCGGGGCATCACGCGTGATGGAGGGGCATCGGGCTGATGACCCCTCCAGTCACGCGTAAGTCCCCGTCAATCACGTGTGATGCCTCGGCAGTCACGTGTGATGCCTGGTTGGGCACGGTGTCGCGGCTGCGTGGACGCGCGAAAAACCACCTCGAGGGGTTTGCTTCCCTCGGGGTGGCTTTCAGCGGGAATCCGCTTAGATGATTTCCCGGCGCTTGCGCAGGCGCTCGAGCGCCTCCGCCAGGATGGCCTCGCCGTCGGAGTCGCTGCGGCGCTCCTTCACGTAGGCCAAGTGCGTCTTGTACGGCTCGGTCCGCGGCGCGGCCGGCGGGTTCTTCTCGTCCTGGCCGCCGGGGAGACCGCAGCGCGGGCAGTCCCACTCGTCGGGGATCTCCGCGTCGAGCGCGAACGACGGGCGAGCCTCGTGCCCGTTGGCACACCAGTAGGAGATGCGGCGGCGCGGCGCCGACTCACCCCGTTCCGATTCGCCCGTAGGACCGGCACCCACCCGGGTGCCCCGAATCGCGTTACCGCCAACCATGAATCCTCACACCTAGGAATCGGCGGCGCGCCCCCCAATAGGCACGCCGAATCGCTGCGTCCCGCCGTCTCGACCCGGTCGCGGCCGACGGACAGGACGCCGGACGCCTCACACCTTGAGCAGCAGACCCAGGCCCACGATGCTGATCAGCCAGACCGCGCCCAGCAGCAGGGTGATCCGGTCGAGGTTCTTCTCGGCCACGCTCGACCCGGCCAGGCTCGACTGCATCCCGCCGCCGAACAGCGACGACAGGCCGCCGCCACGCCCGCGGTGCAGCAGAACCGCCACCACGAGGAAGACGCTGGAGACGATCAACAGGATTTGCAGGAACAGCTTCATGTCATCCTCTGGGCTCTAGGAGAATGCAGGGGCACGGCATGGTCGTTTCCGACCACCACCGTACCCCTGGACTCGTCCACTGCTGTGTGACGGACCGGATACACAGGCTACCCGGTCGTGGCCTCGATCAGGGCAGCGGCCCGCCCGCGGCGAGTGCGCAGAGTTTCGTGAACTCCTCACCGTCGAGGCTCGCTCCGCCGACCAGGGCACCGTCGATGTTCTCGCAGCCCACCAGCTCGCTGATGTTGCCCGATTTGACCGATCCCCCGTAGAGCACCCGGACGGACGAAGCGACCTCGTCGCCGTACTTCTCCTGGAGGGTCGCGCGGATGGCCTTGCAGACCTCTTCGGCGTCCGCGGACGACGCGACCTTGCCGGTGCCGATCGCCCAGACCGGCTCGTACGCGACGACCACGCCGGAGACCTGTTCGGCCTTGAGGCCCTTCAGGCCCTCGATCAGCTGCGTCGTGGTGTGGTGGATGTGCTCGCCGGCCTCGCGGACCTCGAGCTTCTCCCCGATGCAGAGGATCGGCGTGATGCCGTGCTTGAGCGCGGCCTTGACCTTCTTGTTGACCAGTTCGTCGGACTCGGCGTGGTATTCGCGCCGCTCCGAGTGCCCGACCGTGACGAACTTGCAGCCCAGCTTGGCCAGCATCAGCCCCGAGATGTCGCCGGTGTACGCGCCCGAATCCTGCGGCGCCACGTCCTGCGCGCCGTAGGTGAGCGACAGCTTGTCGCCGTCGACCAGGGTCTGCACGCTGCGGATGTCGGTGAACGGCGGCAGCACCGCCACGTCGACCTTCGCGTAGTACTTCTCCGGCAGCGCGAAGGCGATCTTCTGCACCAGCGCGATGGCCTCGAGGTGGTTCTGGTTCATCTTCCAGTTGCCGGCGATGAACGGCTTGCGTGCCACTAGTTCTTCTCCTCCAGCGCCACGACGCCCGGCAGTTCCTTGCCCTCGAGGTACTCCAGCGAGGCCCCGCCACCGGTGGAGATGTGCGAGAAGCCGTCCTCGGGCAGGCCCAGCTGCCGCACCGCGGCGGCCGAGTCGCCGCCGCCGACGACGGTGAACGCGTCGCTCTTCACGAGCGCCTCCGCGACGGCACGGGTGCCGCCGGAGAACGCCTCGAACTCGAACACGCCCATCGGGCCGTTCCAGAACACCGTCTGCGCGTCGGCCAGCTTGCTCGCGAACAGCTCACGGCTGCGCGGGCCGATGTCGAGGCCCTGGCGGTCGGCCGGGATCGCGGTCGCGTCGACGACCTCGTTCTCCGCGTCGGCGGCGAACTCGGTCGCGGCCAGCACGTCGACCGGCAGGACCAGTTCGACGCCGCGCTTCTCGGCTTCGGCGAGGAAGCCCTTGACCTGGTCGAGCTGGTCGGCCTGCAGCAGCGACTGGCCGACCTCGTGGCCCTGGGCCTTGAGGAAGGTGTACGCCATGCCGCCGCCGACGATCAGCCTGTCGACCTTCGTCAGCAGGTTCGCGATGACGCCGAGCTTGTCGGACACCTTCGCGCCGCCGAGCACGACCACGTACGGCCGCCGGACGTCGTCGGTCAGCTTCTTCAGCACGTCCAGCTCGGCCAGCACCAGGCCACCCGCGTACGCCGGCAGCACCGACGCGACCTCGTAGACCGAGGCCTGCTTGCGGTGGACGACACCGAAGCCGTCGGAGACGAACGCGCCGCCCGGGACGAGCGCGCCCAGCTCGGCGGCCAGCTCGGAGCGGTCCACGGCGTCCTTGCTGGTCTCGCGGGCGTCGAAGCGCACGTTCTCCAGCAGGACGACCCCACCGTCGGCCAGGCCGCCGGTCAGCGCCTTCGCGGACTCGCCGACGAGGTCACCGGCCAGCGCGACCTCGGCACCGAGCAGCTCGGACAGCCGCTTCGCGACCGGCGCGAGGGTGTACTTCGGGTCCGGCTCGCCCTTCGGGCGGCCGAGGTGCGCGGTGACGACGACCTTCGCGCCCGCGTCGGCGAGCTTCTTGATCGTCGGCAACGCCGCGCGGACCCGGCCGTCGTCGGTGATGCGGTCCCCGTCGAGCGGGACGTTCAGGTCGGAACGCACGAGTGCGTACCGGCCCTGAACGCCCTCGCCCAGCAGGTCGTCGAGGTTCTTGACGCTCATCCGTTCAGGACAGCTTCGAACCGACGAGGGTGATCAGGTCGGCGAGGCGGTTGGAGTAGCCCCACTCGTTGTCGTACCAGCCGACGACCTTGACCTGGTTGCCGATGACCTTGGTCAGCGGCGCGTCGTAGATGCAGGACGCCGGGTCGGTGACGATGTCGGCCGACACGATCGGGTCGTCCGAGTAGCGCAGGATGCCGGCCAGCGGGCCCTCGGCGGCGGCCTTGTAGGCGGCGTTGATCTCCTCGACCGTGGCGGCCTTGGAGAGGGTGACCGTGAGGTCGGTGGCCGAGCCGGTCGGGATCGGGACGCGCAGCGCGTAGCCGTCCAGCTTGCCCTGCAGCTCCGGCAGGACCAGGCCGATGGCCTTGGCGGCACCGGTCGAGGTCGGGACGACGTTCAGGGCGGCGGCGCGGGCGCGGCGCAGGTCCTTGTGCGGGGCGTCCTGCAGGTTCTGGTCCTGCGTGTAGGCGTGGACCGTGGTCATCAGGCCCTGTTCGATGCCGAAGGCGTCGTGGAGGACCTTGGCCAGCGGGCCGAGGCAGTTGGTGGTGCAGGAAGCGTTCGAGATGATGACCTGCGAGCCGTCGTACTTGTCGTCGTTGACGCCGAGGACGACGGTCAGGTCCTCGCCCTTGGCGGGCGCGGAGATGATGACCTTCTTGGCCCCGCCCGCGATGTGCGCCTTGGCGGCGTCGGCGTTGGTGAAGAAGCCGGTCGACTCGAGGACGACGTCGACGTTCAGCTCGCCCCAGGGCAGGTTGGCCGGGTCGCGCTCGGCGAGGGCCTTGATGGTCTTGCCGTCGACGACGATGCCCTCGTCGCTGACGCTGACCTCACCCGGGAACCGGCCCAGGATGGAGTCGTACTTCAGCAGGTGGGCCATGGTGGCGACGTCGCCGAGGTCGTTGAAGGCGACGACCTCGATGTCCTGGCCGCTGGCCTGCACGGCGCGGAAGAAGTTGCGGCCGATGCGGCCGAAGCCGTTGACACCTACGCGAACGGTCACTGCTGCCACTCCTCTGAGGATCGGCCGGCACTCCGGCCGTGACTTGCGGGCTCGCGGCCACCCTAGCGTGCGGGCATGCGCGTCCCTGACTGCCCTGACGAGACTTCCACCACTTGGCGAACGGGTCAAGAATCGATTAAGAAGCGACGCCGCTCCGGAGCGTTCCGGCCGGGTGGACCACGGCGGACCGGCGGCGGTCGCCGGTCCGGGTGCCGGGACCGGTTCCGGCTGATCAAACCGGGTGCCACACCCAGGCCCTCGCCGGACACGGGAGCGCCCTTGACCGATTCAGCCGAACGGGCGCCCGGAACCGCTCCGAAGGCCCTCGACGACGTGGCGACCCGAAGGAGGTGAGGTCGATGACTCGACCGATCCAGCGACCGTCCCGCGGCCGGAGCCCCACCCCCGGGTGGCCGTCCCGCCATCGCGTCCCTCATCCGGCCAGCTCCCGTTCCAGCGGTGTCCGGAACCGCGGCACCGCGCGCACCTCGCCGAACCACTCCGCGCACTTCCCGGCCTCCGCCTCGATCGCCGCCTCCGTCTCCGCGCCGACCTCCTCCAGCACGCGGTAGGCGATCTCCCCCGACGGGCGCTGCGCCCAGCCGCCGACCACCTTCCCGGACGCCCAGACCGTCGGGCCGACGTTGCCGCTGCGGTCGAACAGGGCCGCCCGGTGGGGGCCGAGGAACCAGTCGCGGTCCTGCCAGCCCATCGGGGTCGGGTCCAGGGCCGGGAGGAACGCCACCCACGGCGGCGGGGCCGGCACCGGGTCGAGGTCGTCCGCCAGGACCACGCCGGGCGAGCCGTCGAGGTCGACCTCCACCGGCGACAGCGCCGCCAGGGCCTTCTTGGTCTGGCCCGCCGTCCAGCCCGTCCACCAGCGCAGGTCCGCGACCGGGGCCGGGCCGTACGCGCGCAGCCAGCGCCGGGCCAGCTCCACCCGGGCCGCCTCCGGCTCCCACGCGCGCAGCCCGCCGCGGACCCACTCGTCCAGGGGCTGCCAGACGTACTGCGTGCTGGTCCAGCCGCCGCGGGGCCGGCCACGCGCGATGCGGCCGCCCGCGGCGAGCAGGAACAGCACGCGGCTCGTCACGGTGCCGATCGCCTCGTACGGCTTGCCCGCCGCCATCAGCAGCTGCTGGCGCAGCCGCGGCTCGTCCTCGCTCAGCTGCTGCGCCGTCGCCGAACCGCGGGCCCGCAGCGCCGCCTCGACCGACGCCTCGACCTCCTTCAGCCAGGTGGCCGGTTCCGGGACGTTCTCCGGGTACCCCTGCTGCGCGAGGTGCTGCTCGAGGAGTTTCCGCTGCTTCACGAGGATGTCCGCGGAGCAGCCCGCCTGCACGAGCGCGGCCGTCTCCAGGTCCGTGACGAACACCGTGCGGCGCATCCCCAGCAGGCGCAGCAGCGAACGCTCGTCGTAGAGCGCCCGCTCGACGTCGGGCACCGCGGGGCCGGCGAGCCGCGCCGACGCCGACAGGTGGACGGTCGCCGGGTCGGTGGCGTGCAGCGCGACGACCCCGGCGACGGCGTCCGGCACCGAGGCCGCGGGGGCGGCCAGGTGGTGGCGGACGGCGAGGCGGGCCCGGCGCTGGTCGGTGCTGATCTTCGGAGGCACCCGCTTTTCCTACCACCCGCCACCGACAAAACCCGCTCGTCACCGCGGCCGGCCAGGGGATAGCCTCGCGCAATGGTCTCCGGTGCGCACCTCGCGGCCTTCGCCGCGCTGACGTTCCTCATGGTCGTCGTCCCCGGGCCGAGCGTGCTGTTCACGATCAGCCGCGCGCTCACGGTCGGCCGGCGCGACGCCCTGCTCACCGTCCTCGGCAACGCCACGGGCGTGTACACGCAGGTGGTCGCGGTGGCGTTCGGGCTCGGCGCGCTCGTGACGACGTCGGCGGCGGTGTTCACCGCGATCAAGGTCGCCGGCGCGCTCTACCTGGTGTACCTGGGAATCCAGGCCGTCCGGCACCGCCGGAGGCTGACCGACGCGATGGCCGCGAAGGTGCGTGCGACGCCCGGTCGTGTGCTGACCGTGCTGCGCGACGGGTTCGTCGTCGGCTTCGCGAACCCGAAGTCGATCGTGTTCCTCGCCGCGCTGCTGCCCCAGTTCGTCGACCCGGCCGCCGGGTCGGTGCCCGCGCAGATGCTCGTCCTCGGCCTGTGCCTGCCCGCGATCGCGCTGGCCACCGACAGCGCGTGGGCGCTGGTCGCCGGCACCGCACGCGCGTGGTTCGCGCGCTCGCCGAAGCGCCTCGAGCTGGTCGGCGGCACCGGCGGCCTGGTGATGATCGGCCTGGGCACCGGGCTGGCCTTCACCGGCCGGGGTGACTGAGCACCAGGTCGAGCAACCCCGGGAAGGCCGCGTCGAATTCGGGACGGCGCAGGCGGTTCAGCCGCCGCGGGCCGTCGTCGCGCTGTTCGATCAGGCCCGCCGCGCGCAGCACCCCGAAGTGGTGGCTGAGCGTCGCCTTCGCCACCGGCAGGTCGAACGTGCCGCACGCCTTCGTCCACTCCGGCACGGCGGCGAGCTCGCGCAGGATGCCGCGACGCACCGGGTCGGCAACCGCGGCCAAGGCGTCCTGCAGCGAAACGGCCGCCGGGGGCGCGTGCGTCAGCCCCCGCGACCGCGCCGACGTCACCGGACCGCCTCGGCGAGCCCCGCCCACCACTCCCGCGGCAGGCCGTCGAGCGGGACGACCACCTGGTCCGCGCCCGCGGCCCGGTACTCCCGCAGCCGCGCGACGATCCCGTCGAAGTCACCCCAGACCGTGAGGCCGTCGACCAGCCGGTCGGACCGGTCCGCGATGTCCGCGCCGGTGAAGCCCATCCGGCGGAAGTTGGCCGCGTAGCCCGGCATCCCGGCCAGGAACCCGAGCGAACCGCCGCGCACGATCTCGCGCACGCGAGCCACGTCGGTCTCCGCGACCACGCTCAGCAGCACCGCCAGCTGCCGGTCCGCGCCCAGGATTTCCCGCGCCGAAGCGACGTAGTCGGTCGTCACCAGGTACGGGTACGCGCCCGACGCGCGGTCGCGGGAAAGCTCGAGCATCCGCGGCCCGAGCGCCGAGAGGATCCGCGCGGACGGTGGCACGACGTCCTCGATCTCGTCGAGGTAGTCGCCGAGCGTGGCCAGCGGACGCGGGCCGTGCGCCCCGCCCAGGCCGACCACGAACCGGCCCGCGGGCAGCTGCGCGTACGCCTCGGAAACGGCCGCCGACGGCACCCGGTCCACCGACAGGATCCCGCTCGCCACCCGGATCCGCGAGGTGCCGCGGACGACCTCGGCGATCCGCGGCAGGGCGTTCCCCTGGCCGCCGGCCAGCCAGAGCGTGTCGTAGCCGAGCTCCTCCAGCTCGGCCGCCACGGCGGTGTCCAGCGCGGTGTGGGTGGCCCCCAGCGGCCCCAGGTTCGTCATGCGCCCGGCAACCACGGAACCGCCGGGGATGTTCCCGGTCAGGCCGGTTGTTCGTCCTCGGCGGAATCGGCCGCGTCTCCGGCCGCCCGGGTGAACATCCGGGTCGCCGAAAGGCGTGCGACGCCGTCGGGCTCGCCCAGGTCGTCCAGGGAGGTGCGGATCGTCGAGTCCACCGACAGGTACTTGCGGCCCGCGCGCAGGTCGGCGTCGTTGCGCAGCCGCACGATGAGCGGGAACTCCGACAGCGCGCCCGCGTCGAACAGGCCCGTCGTGTAGATCAGCTGCACGCCGAGCGCCTCGGCCACCGCCCGCTGCAGTTCCAGGAGGTACCCGGCCGACGCGCGGCCGATCGGGTTGTCCAGGAACAGCACGCCCGAGTGCCGGTTGCGGACCTTGCCGCGGTTGTTGGCGCGCAACGCGGCGAGCGTGCAGTAGAGGATGATCGCCGCGGTCAGCTGCTGGCCGCCGGAAAACACGTCGCGGATCTCCGAGACGCGCTGGCGTTCGGTGCGCAGCACCGAGTCCGGCTTGAGCATGTCGACGCGGAAGCCCTTGGGCGCCGCGGCCCGGACCCCGCGCAGCACCAGGGAAAGCCCGTCGCGCTTGACGTCGCGGCCGTCGGCCGTCTTGCCCACGGCGGCCTCGTCGACGACCTCGCCGAGCTTCTCCGTGAGCGCGTTGTCCTCCAGATCGGTGAAGCGGATGCGGAGGAACTCCTGCCCGGACCAGTCGCCGAGGCCGTCCGGCAGCCGGGAGACGCGCTGGGCCGACCGCAGCGTCCGGAGCGCGCCGTCGACCATCCCCTGCAGGCGGGTGATGATGCCGCCGCGGTGCCGGTCGATCTGGGCGAGGTCGTCGGTGAGCGACCGCAGGCGCGGCCGCAGCGCTTCGGCCCACTCGCCGGCGTGTGCCGGGAGCTGGTCGCGCTTGACCGAGATGACCTGCTGGCGCACCGGCGTGCTCAGCTTCTCGAACCGCTTTTCCGTCGCGTACTGCGCCAGCTGGTCCGCGGCCGCGCGCACCCGCCGGTCGCCGGCGTCGGCGGCTTCCTGCGCTTGCCCCAGGGTGGCGTTCAGCCGGGTGTGCTGGGCGCGCGCGGTCTCGACGTCGCCGTCGTAGGCGGCCGCGTCGGTGTCGGTGACCAGGTGCCCCATCGACTCCGCGAGCAGCGAGAAGCCCGAGGCGGAACTGCGCGCGGACTCCAGCGTCGCTTCCGCCGCCGCCCGGCGTTCCTGCAGCTCTTCCCACTTGCGCGCGGCGGCCGACGCCTCCAGCCCGGCCGCGTCGATCAGCTCCAGGCCGTGCTCGATGTCCCGCGGCTTCTCGCCGTTGACGCCGTTCTGCAGCGGCAGCGCGTCCAGTTCCGCGCGCCGCGTCGAGACCAGCCCGATCGCTTCGGTGCGCTCGTCTTCGAGGCCGTCGACGACCCGGCGGGCGCGGGCCAGCGCGGCCGCACGCGCCGAAGCGTCGGAGCCGTCCGGCGTCTCCAGGAGTTCGGCCGCGCGGACCCGGACGGCTTCGTCCATGGACTCGACGGCCGACCCCGCGGCGGCTTCGGCGGACTCGGCCTGGTCCAGCTCGCTCCGCAGGTCGCTGCCGACCTCCACCTTCGCGTAGGCGTCGGACGCCGACGCGAAGGTCCGGCGCAGCGCGTCGACCGGTTCGGACGGCGCCGGGCCGTCGGCGGCGTCGGCCGCGCCCGGCACTTCGGCCAGCTCGGCCCGCGCGGTGGTCGCGGTCCGGCGGTGGCCGTCGGCGGTGCGCTGCTCCTCCCCCGCCTGCTCGCGCAGCCGCGCGGCCTTGCCCGCCGCGTCGGACGCCTGGAGGTCGGCCCGCTCGGCGATCTCGGTCGCCCGCTCGGCTTCCTCGGTCCACTCCGCGATCCGCGCGCTGCGGACGCCCAGCTCGCCGAGCCGCCGGGCCTTCTCCTCGGCCTCCGCGGCCGCCGCCCGCAGCTCCGGGACGCGCTCGCGCAGCGACACGGCCTTCTCGCTCAACCGCGCGAACTCCGCCTCGGCCTGCGCCAGCGCCGTTCGCGCGGTCTCCCGCGCGGTGCGCGCCGCCTGGGCCTGCTCGGCCAGGGTCGCGATCGCGCCCGGCGGGTAGTCCTCGCGCCACGTCGTGAGCTTCCACGTCAGGGCGCCGTCCGCGGACAGCTTGGCGGACAACGCCTCCAGGCGCCGCTGCCGCTCGGTGTGCCGCCGCGCCACGGCTTCCCGCTCGGCGTCGGCGGCTTCTTCGTCGTACATCGCGGGGTTCGGCGGCACGAGGAACTCGACGCCGGGCGCGGACGGCACCTCGGCCTGCAGCGCCTCGGTCGTGCCGACGGCGATGATCGCGCTCGGCAGCAGCCGCCGCTTCGTCAGCACCTCGCGGGCGCGATCGGCGTGCGAGGCGTCGTTCAGCAGCACACCGGACACCAGCTGCGGCAGGGTTTCCAGCACCTCGGCGCGCCGCGAAGCGTCCAATTTAGACAGATAGCGCCAGCCGGACCACGCGGTGATCCCGGCTTCTTCCAGGGCGTCGAGCGCCGCCTGGACGTCCTCGGGCGGCGGCAGCAGCCCACCGGACCCCAGCGCGGCCAGGGCCCGCTCGTCCGCGGACTCCTCCATCCGCAGCGCCGTCTGCTCCTTCTCGACGGCCGCACTCGCCTCGCGCAGCCGTTCCAGCAGGACCGGGAGGTCGCTTTCCAGGGCGACGTCGTCGGCGCCGAGCAGCTCGACCAGGCGGCTTTCGGCGGCGAGGGCGTCGGTCCGGCGGTGGGCGCGGTCGAGGTCCTCGGTGGCGCGTTCCAGGCGGTCCTGGGTGGTGCCCGCGAGCTGGTGCGCCTCGTTCACGGCCCGTTGCGCCGCTTGGAGATCCGTCCCGGCGCGGTCCAGTTCCTGTTCGCGCCGGGCCAGCTCGGCGGAAGCGGATTCGGCTGCGGCACGAGCAGCGCGCGAAGCTTCGGCGACGTCGGCGCCCGCAGGCAGCAACCCGGCGCGGACGGCGGCCTGGACCTCTTCGCGCAGCTCGGTGATCCGCGTGGTCAGGCCCCGCGCTTCGGCCCGGCGGGCGGCCGCGAGGTTCGCGGCCTCATCGCGCTCGGTCTGCGCCTTCTCCGCTTCGGCACGCAACGCGCCCGCGTGCGCTTCGGCCTTGTCGGCCTGACGCTGGGCGTCCTGGGCCAGCGCGTGCAACCCGCGTGCCAGCGCCGAAGCAGCGTCGTTGCGGGCCTTCAGGGCCGGACGCGCCTTCTCTTCACGGCTGCCGACGAGCTCACGCAGGTCCTTCGCCTTGCGCGCCGCGTTCAGGGAGTTGAGCACGGTCGCCGTCTCGCGCCACGCCTCCGCCTCGGTCTTGGCCGCGGCCAGCTCGGCGTCGACGCGCTTGCGGGCCGCCTGGGCCTCGTCCAGGCGCAGCACCGCGACCAGGCGGCGCAGCTCGGTGACGGCCGCGGCGAGCCGCCGGTGGTCTCCCTCGGCGAGCTTCTCCGCGGACTTGACCTCGGTGACGTGGTCTTCGAGGCCGGACAGCCGCGCGTTTTCGAGTTCGTTGCGCGCGACGACCCGCCCGGCCAGGGAAGCCATGTCGGCCTTCGCGGACTCCGCGATCTTCCGCGACTCCGCGGCGACGCCTTCCTCGGCCGCGAGGGGCCCCAGCAGGTCCAGGGCACCCGCGACGAAATCGCGTTCCGACAGCAGATCGCCGCGCTGCGCCAGGTTGTGCGCGTAGGTCGAGACGACTTCGGCGAGGTCCTTCGGCTCGTCCTCGGAGATGACCGCGCGCAGCAGGAATTCGACGAACGCGTCGTCGGTGCCGAAGGCGAACGCGTCCGCCGCTTCGCCTTCGCCCGCGTTCATCGCGCGCTGGTAGCGGAACAGCTCGGTGTCGAGACCGAGGCTGTCGAGGCGGCCGGTCCACTCGTGGTGACGGCGGGTCCAGGACAGTTCCAGCTCGGGTTCGGCCAGCTGGGCCGCGGCGAGCTTGTCGTGGAAGGCGGACATGGTGAGCAGCCGGCCGTCCTGCGTCATCGGCAGCGATTCCAGGCCCAGCGCGGCGGTCGGGCGGAAGCAGTACCAGGAGTCGGCGAGGTTCTCGGAGTCGGCGGACACCACGTGCCCGCGCCACTCCGACACCTTGCCGGTGATGATCCGGTGCCCGCTCTCGACGTGCAGCCACTCCAGCACGACGTGCGAGACGTCCTTGGCCGCGACGAACTTCTCGAGCACCTTCGTGCTGGTGGTGCCGACGACCTGGCGGCGGCCGGGCAGCATCACCGAGAAGATCAGCTTGATGAGCACGGACTTGCCGCCGCCGTTCTCCAGGAACAGCACGCTGGCCGGCGACGGGCGGCGCAGCTCGGCCGGGCCGGTCGCGTGGATGCCGGCGCTGAACAGCGCGTCCTGCTGGGGCGCGGTGATCTTGGCGCCGACGCCGCTGAAGTCGAGGACGACGTCCTGGTAGCGGGCACCCGCCGGGCCCACCGAGTGCAGGCGGACCCGCGAAAGCTCGTACATCTACTCCCCTTTTACAGCGTGTCCGACGAGGTCGCGCGCAGCGTGCCCCCGGCGCTCGCGACGGCCACGACGTCGAGGGACAGGAGGTCGTCGAAGGCGGCGTCGGCGGCGAGTTCGCGGACCTGGATCTGGTAGCGCGGCGTGGTCCGGTAGGTGCCGCCCTGCTCGTCGCTCACCGGGACCAGGAAGCCCTGGTCGGCGAGGAAGCGCAGGGCGCGGCTGACCATGCCGCGGGTGGTGTCGGCGGCCAGCCGGCCGTCTTTCGTGGCCGCCGCGGCCGGGCGCCTCGTATAAGCGCGCCACGCCTGCTCCAGCTCGGGCGCGTCGGCCAGGGGGTCGTTGTTGGCCTCGGCCGCCGCGGCGCGTTCGTCGAGCATCCGCGCGGCTTCGCGGACCATCGCGTCGACCTGTTCGACGCTGACGCGGCCGATGTAGGTGTCGTTGGCGAGGTCGTCCGGACGCGGGTAGCCGAGCGCGGCGGTGGCGAGGTGGATGAGGCCGTGCAGGACCTTCTCGGTCTCGCGGCGCTCACGGATCTTGGCCTGGCGGGCGTAGGAGTCCATCTTGATCTCGAACACGGACTCGTCGGTGGCCGCCAGGACCGCGCCGGCCTGCTGGTTGACCTCGAGGATCATCAGGCCGAGCCCGGCCGCGACGGCGTGGGTGAGCGCCTTGAACGCGTTGTCCTCGCCGTAGCGGCGGACCAGGTCGCCGTAGACGACGTCACGCGCGGGAAGCTGCTTCGGCCGCATGCCGAAAGCGACCAGCCGGGCCGCGGCCTCGGCGTCCACGCTGCTGTGGGACAGCGCCATTACGCGACTTCCTCTTCTTCGTCGGCCCGCTCGACGGCGGCGGTGGACAGGAGCAGGTCGGCGCCGCCGAACTCCGGGTCGTCGAGCAGCGTGCCGTCGTCGACGGCGAGCAGCACCTGGCGGTCGCCCTGGCGGCGGGCCGCGCCGACCCCGGGACTGTAGGCGTGGACCGCGCGCAGCGCGACCAGGGCGGCGAGCCCGGGTTGCCGGCTGCGGCGGGCCTCTTCGAGCAGCCCGGACAGCCGCCGCGGCACCTCCGGCAGGTCGAGGAGCTCGTCGGCGGCGCGCCAGACGTCGTCGCCGAAGCGATCCGTCGTTTCCGCGGGCATGAGCTCCGGTTCGGGGATTTCCCCGACCAGGTGGTCGCGTTCCGGGGCCGGGCGCAGCAGCAGCGAGACGAGCGAAGACAGCGACGGCACGACCGGCGCGGTGATGCCCGCGACGGCGTGGAAGAAGTGCTCGGCCGGGGCGACGGCGTCGGCCAGCGGCAGGCCGAGGGTGGGCACGAGGAGCTGGCCGAACAGGTCGATCGTGGCGCGCTGCGGCGGGCCGGAGAACTGCTGGCGGTCCTGTTCGGCGCGGAACACCGCGCCCGCGTCGGCGAGCCGGGACTGCAGGCGGGTGTGGCGGCGGATGCAGTCGCCGACGATGTCGACGAGCTCGGCGGCGCGGCGCTTCCGGTCGAGGTCCTCGGTTTCGTCGCGGGCCGTGGTGATGTTCTTGAGGATCGCGTTCTCGGCGCGGAACCGGGCCTCGATGTGGCTCAGTGCGCTGTCGAGCAGCTCCGGGACCTCGCGTTCCCAGTCGACCGAGCGGACGTCCCGGCGGGTCGCGTCGAGCTTCGCCCGCAGCGTCTCGCCGTACTGGACGGTCCGGTAGCGGGCCTGCTCGGCGGCCAGCTTGGCGTCGGCCAGACGACCCCGCGCAATCAGGTTCTCGAGCTTGACCTCGGCGGCGATCTGCGCGGACTCGACGTCGGTGTCGAGCGCGCCGACCAGGACGTTGATGGCCTCGTCCGTGGCCCGCAGGTAGACCTCACCGTCGCGGGCGGCCAGCTCGACCAGCAGCTTGAAGTCGAACTGGCGCCGCTGGTAGCCGCCCGGCCCGATCGAGCCGTAGACGCGCCGGAAGCCGCGGTCGGTGGTGCCGACGTTGATCAGGTTGTCCAGCACCCACTTGGCCACCCGGACGTGTTCTTCGGGCATCCGCGACGGCGCCTGCTGGGCGATGAACGGCAGCAGCCGGTCGATGACCTCGTCGTGGCCGGCGCCGGTGTCGAAGTCCATCGCGATGGTGACCTGGTCGATCGTGTGCAGCGCGATCTCGGCCATCTGGTAGATCGTGGCGTCCGCCCAGTCGAGCTTCGCCTTGCGCGCGTCCAGGTCGTGCAGCGGCGCGGTGCAGGCCAGCGCCTTGAGGCGGCGCGTCAGCCCCTCGTCGGCCAGGCCCGGTGTCCCGGTCTCGTCGTCTCGCACAGCAGGCCAGGCTAGTCGGCCACCCTCTGCGCACGCTCGGGTGACGGGCTAACGTCCTCCCTATGCGTGAGATGAGCCGTGAAGAGTGGTGGAAGTTCGCCTCCGAGGGGACCCGGACCGGCATGCTCGGCCTGGTCAGGGCCAACGGCGCCCCGATCGTGACGCCGATCTGGTTCCTGCTGAACGAGGGCCCGGACGGCGACGAGCTGATCTTCACCACCGGCACCGAGACGCTCAAGGGCAAGGCCATCGCCCGCGACGGGCGCATCTCGCTGGCCGTCGACGACCAGAAGCCGCCGTTCTCCTACGTCCAGTTCACCGCCGAGGCGCGGCTCACCCACGACCTGGACGACCTGCTCGCGTGGGCGACCAAGCTGGGCGGCCGGTACATGGGCGCCGGGCAGGCCGAGGCGTACGGCAAGCGCAACGCCGTCCCGGAGGAATCCCTCGTCCGGGCGAAGATCACCAAGGTGATCGCGCGGGCGGACATCGCCGGCTGACCCCGTTTCGCTGGTAATCTGGCCCCGGGGGTGGGGGTATGCCTTCAGGGGACAGACGCGACGCCGCCAGGGCGATCGTCAGCGCGGGACAGCGTGAGCTGGTGGCCGAGCTGGAACGGCTCGACGGCGGCGCGCGTTTCGGCCGGTCGGGCCGCACCCGGCGGCTGGAGAACGGGGACGTCTTCGAACGCGCGGTCGTCAGCGCGGCCTTCTCGGACGAATTCTTCGCGGCCGGCCTGTCGGTCGTGCTCCACCCGCGCAACCCGTACGTCCCGGCCCTCCAAGCCCACTTCCGCTACCGCGAAACGGCGGACGCGTGGTGGTTCGGCGGCAGCGTCGACCTCCTCCCCTGCTACGGCTTCGCCGCGGACGCGACGCATTTCCACCGGGCGCTGAAGAACTACTGCGCCACGCTCGACCCGGCCTTCCACGCGCAGGCCAAACGGGCGTGCGACGACCGGTTCCGCCTCCCCCACCGCGACGAGGCCCGCGGAATCGGCGGCATCGCCTTCGACCACCTGCGCCTCCCCGGCCCGGACGGCTGGCGGCGCACGGCGGCGTTCGCCGCGGCGGGCATCGCCACGATCGCCCCGGCGTACTTCCCGATCGTGCGCCGGCGCAAGGACCTCCCCCACGGCGAACGCGAGCGGCAGTGGCAGCTCTACCGCCGCGGCCGGTACGTGGAGTTCACCCTCGTCCACGACGCGGCGACCGCGGTGCAGGCCGACGCGGAAGCGATCCTGATGGCCCTGCCACCACTGGCGCGGTGGGAAGCGGAGTTCACGCCCGAGCCGGGGAGCGCCGAGGCGGAACTGGCGTCGTTCCTGATCCCGCGCGACTGGGCGGCCGAAACCCCGGTGACGGCAGGCTGACCTCCGCTCCGGAGAGGGCCGCCATTCGGATATCCCCCATCCGGTCCACACCTGCGGCAATCCCGCGCCCGCCCCTCGGCGAACGCGCCGCGACCCTTCTCGAAACACGCTGGCGCGGCGGGAGGCGGAGCTCACGCCGGACCCGGGAAGCGGAGTTCACGCCGGACCCGGGAAGCGCCGAGGCGGAGTTGGCGTCGTTCCTGATCCCGCGCGACTGGGCGGCCGAAACCCCGGTGACGGCAGGCTGACGTTCCGCCGTCCGGGCGCACGCGCCCCGCTGAGCGGGAAACCGTTGGCACGGTGGGTGACCCGGCATGTCGAGTATTGACAGGGCCCGCTCCCAGGGTGTGTGATCTGTCCCATAGATAGGAAACTTTCCTAACTATCGCCGCCGGTGGTCCGCCGACCATTCCGCCCCGGTCACCCCCTGTCCCCCCGACAACGCAGGAGGCTCCCAGTGGCACCCCGTCCACCGTGGCGCGCGGTACTGGCCGGTACCGCCGTCGCGGCGCTCGGTCTCACCGCGGTCAGCCCGGTAAACGCTTTCGCGGCCGATACCGACTACGAGTCCGAGAACGCCACCATCGTCCAGGGCGCGGTCGAGTCGAACCACGCCGGTTACTCCGGCACCGGCTTCGTCAACTTCGACAACGTCGCCGGCAGCTACGTCGAATACTCCGTGAACGCCGCGCAGGCGGGCACGCACACGCTGACCTTCCGCTACGCCAACGGAACCGCCGACAACCGGCCGGTCAAGCTGACCGTCGACGGCGGCGACAAGGGCACCGTCGACTTCCCCGCCACCGGCGCGTGGACCACCTGGAAGACCGTCACCGCGACCGTCCAGCTGACCGCCGGCGTCAACAAGGTCCGGACCACCGCGACCACCGCCAACGGCGGCCCGAACGCCGACAAGCTCACCGACACCTTCACCGCGCCGGTCGACCCCGAACCGCCGTCGGCGCCGTCGAACCTCAAGGCGAGCAACATCCTCCCCACCGCGGCCACCTTCACCTGGACCGCCGCGACGGACAACGTCGGCGTCGTCCGCTACGAGATCAACCGCGGCGGCAACATCCTCAAGACCGTCGACGGGAACACCACGAGCGCGACCGTCGACAACCTGACCCCGAACACCGCCTACGACATCTCCGTCGGCGCGTACGACGCGGCCGGGAACCCGTCGCAGCAGAGCAACGTCGTCACCTTCACCACGCCGCAGAGCAACGACACCACGCCGCCCAGCGTGCCGGGCAGCCTGCGCGCCACCGGCGTCACCGCGAACAGCGTCTCCCTGGCGTGGAACGCTTCCACGGACAACGGCGGCACCATCGCCGGCTACGACGTCTACCAGGGCGCCACGAAGGTCGCGACCACGACGTCCCTGAGCACGACGGTCACCGACCTCAACCCGAACACCTCCTACACGTTCACCGTGAAGGCCCGCGATCCCGACGGCAACACCTCGGCCGCGAGCAACGCCGTCACGGCGAAGACCAGCGCCCCGGGCGGCGCCGGGGGCATCCCGGAGTACGACAAGGACATCGCGAAGGTCGACCTCGCCTGGTCGGTGGACTTCCTGCCCAACGGCAACGCGCTGGTGACCGAGCGGGACCGGTTCGAGGTCCTGCTGGTGACGCTGTCCGGCCAGAAGACCACCCTGGGCAAGGTGCCGGGCGCGGTCGGCACCAACGGCGAAGGCGGCCTCCTCGGCCTGGCGATCTCGCCGAACTGGGCGAGCGACCACGCGATCTACCTCTACCACACGGCATCCGGCGACAACCGGATCGTGAAGATGACCTACGACGGCAGCACGCTGTCCTCGACGTCGACGCCGGTGCTGACCGGGATCGCGAAGAACCGCTACCACAACGGCGGCCGGCTCAAGTTCGGCCCGGACGGCAAGCTCTACGCCACCGTCGGCGACGCCAAGAACAGCGACAACGCGCAGAACAAGAGCTCGCTCAACGGCAAGATCCTGCGGCTCAACCCGGACGGCTCGGCGCCGAGCGACAACCCGTTCTACGCCACCGGCGGCAACGCCCGGTACGTCTGGAGCTACGGCCACCGCAACCCGCAGGGCCTGGCCTGGGACTCCCGCGGCCAGCTGTGGGCGGCGGAGTTCGGTGAGAGCAGCCAGGACGAACTGAACCTGATCCAGAAGGGCGGCAACTACGGCTGGCCGAGCTGCGAAGGCACGCAGGGCAGCTGCAGCGGCTACATCGCCCCGAAGAAGACCTGGCCGACTTCGCAGGCCGGGCCGAGCGGGCTGGAGATCGTCAACGACTGGATCTACATCGCCGGCGTCACCGGCGAGCAGCTGTTCGCCACCCAGATCAACGCGGCCGGCACCGGTGTCGGCACGGTGTCGACGCTGTTCTCCGGCCGCTGGGGCCGGCTGCGGTCGGTCACCAAGACCCCGGACGGCGGGCTCTGGCTCACCTCGACGAACAACGACAAGAACGGCGGCACGCCGTCGGTGCTGGACAACGTGATCGTGCGGCTGAAGTTCCCCGGCGGCAGCACACCGAGCGGGTTCAAGCTGACCAGCTCCGCCTTCGCCGACAACGCCACCATCCCGGACAAGTACACCTGCGCCGGGGACGGCACGGCGGGCCAGGACCCGTCGCCGCCGCTCGGGTGGGGTGCCGCCGACGGCGCGAAGGGCTACGCCATCGTGTTCGCCGACGTCGCCAACAGCGGCAACAAGCTGCACTGGGCGATCTGGGACGTCCCGGCTTCGGGCCGTTCCCTCCCCGAGGGTCTCGGCGCGGGGTACACGGTGCCGGACCAGGGTGGCGCGAAACAGAAGGCCATGGGCAGCGGGGCGAACGCGCAGAAGTTCTTCGGCCCCTGCCCGGGCGGCTCGAGCCACCCGTACACGTTCACGCTCTACGCCCTGAACACCGCGACGGTCCCCGGCCTGTCGTCGTCCTCGACGATGGCCCAGATCGAAACGGCGATCAAGGGCGCGTCGACGGCGAACGTGGTGCTGCGCGGCAAGTCCAGCGCGGCCGCCTGAAAGCCGCGGCAGGGGTGACCGGAGCGGCGCCGGTCACCCCTGCCGCCCTTACTGCGTCCCCGCGACCCGGCGCAGGTGCGCGTCGACGTCGAAGCCGTGTTCCTCCAGCCGGCGGCGGGCCAGCAGGAGCTCGTCGGGGGTGAACAGCTCGGCGTACTCCTCGCGCAGCATGACCGCCTCGGAGCTGCGGCCGAGCTGGTTCTTCTCCCAGAGCACGGTGAACCCGCCGGCGGTGCCGGCCCCGCGCAGCAGCAGCCGGGCCGCTTCGACGCCGCCGTGTTCGCGCACCATGCGTTCGAACTGGGCGGGCCGGTAGCCGTAATCCTTCGCGAGAACCCGGCATCCGTCGAGCAGATCCTCGGTGAACCGCGCGGCGAGCCGAGGATCGGCCGGAACGGATGCGACTGGTTCGGGCATGGGACACCTCTCGACGGACGGCTTCCCTGATTAATCGCGGATCGGACCGGTTTCGCTACGCCGTTCGGGGAACGAATTCGCGGCGAACACTCTCCGTGTCACAATATCGGACAAAACGGCCTAATCGAAACTGTCGGTACCCTCTGCCATGCTGACCGCCATGCGAACCGTGGTCCACGGCGACGTTCACGTCCACTATGGACAGATCTACGTCCACGACGAGCTCGGCGCGCCGTTCGAGGGCGACCTGGCCGCGTGTTTCACCGGGCAGCGCAACGGGCTGTGCGGCGCCGCGGTGCCCGGGCACCTGTTCCTCATCACCGGGCTGCACACCGGCGACGTCGGCTTCACCGCCGAGGTGCACGAAACCGAGCCGCCGGACAGCGGCGCGGAGGACGTCGTCGAGGCGTCCTTCCACGCCGGAGGCCGGGCCGTGCTGGTCACCTGGGGCGGGGAGCACTGGTGGGACCTCGAGCTGGCCCCCGGCGACTACCGCGTCCGCTACGGCGGCACGGCGATGGACGCCGGCCGCGAGCGCGACACCCGGCTCGGCCGCGAGCCCCGGCAGGACAGCTACCTGCTGCAGTTCTGGCCCGCGCCGCCGGCTCCGGACGCCGTCGTCCGCGAAACGAGCGCGATCGCGGCGTACTGGCACGGGTTCGCCCGGGACCTGCCCCCGCCGCCGACCGCCGAAGAGCTCGCCCAGCGGGAAGAGGCGCGCCGGCAAGCCGAGGAGGCGGCGCGGGCGAAGGCGCGGGACGAGCGGCTGCTCCGGGAATGGGGTGGCGTGCTCCCGAGCCCGCCGGTCCTCGCCCTGCCGCCGGGCTCGCTGCGGCAGTTCGCCAAGCTCGACCGGGAACTGGTGGACGCGGCGCTCGCCGCCGGTCCCGCGGTCCGGCGCGCGCTCGCCCGCCGGGTGGCCCACCTCGCGTTCGCCCGGGCCGGGCTCGACGGGGTCGGCTGGATCGCCGCGGGCCTGCGCGCGCTCGACGAAGGGGGTCCGCTGCCCCCGCCGTTCGACGACCGGACCGCGGCGTGGGACCGGCTGCTGTCCGACCCGGCGGTCCCGCACACGCTGGTGCGCACGCCGGACGGGCGCCACGACAACGCGCTGCAGCAGGCGATGGCGTTCCCGGCGATCTTCTCCGCGGTCCACGAGGACGAGTCGGAGGCGTTGGGGCAGGCGTTGTCGGCGGCTCGTCACGCCTACGGCGACGACCGGGCCGAGTTGCCGGCGGAGGTGCGTGCGGCGCTGGCGGAGCTCACCAGCCGAACAGACCGCCCATGATCCGGGCGCACCGGGCCGTCATCGCCGCGGCGTCCTCGCCCGGGCGGTCGATCCACCAGCTGATCAGCGAGTCGACCACGCCCGTCCACACCTGCGCGACGGCTTCGATGTCGACCGGGTCGGCCAGCCCGCGCGACGTCAGCAGCTGGGTCGCGCCCAGCACCGCGAAGGTGTCGAGGCGACGCCGGTAGTCCGCGGCCGCGGCGGCGATGTCCCCGGTGGCCGGCACCGTCGGGTCGCGCAGGAGGCGCCAGGCGTAGCGGTCGTGGTCGAACGTCGTGAAGATCGCCGCGAGGACCTTCAGCGGCATCTGGTCGGGCTCGCCCCCGGCGGCCATGGTCGTCGCGACGCCCTCGGTGAGCCGGTCGCCCGCGCGGTGCAGGCAGGCCAGGTAGAGCCCGTCCTTCGAGCCGAAGTACTGGTACAGCAGCGGTTTGGTGACCCCGACCCGGCGCGCGATCTCCACCATGGACGCGCCCGCGTACCCGGCCCGGCCGAACTCCTCGGTGCCGGCCACGACGAGCTGCGCCTCGCGCTCTTCGCGGGGCATCCCCTTGGTGCCGACCGGCCTTGACTCCGTCACACGCGAGAGCCTACCGTGCGTAAAGTGACCCTTGGGTAAGTTACCGTCAGGTCAGATGAAGGAGGCGGCGTGGCCGAGTTCCTGGCGCACCTGCGCGACCCCGTGCTGTTCGCGGTTCCGGTGTTCCTGCTGTTCGTGACGATCGAAATCGTGGCCGTGCACGTGCTCGGCCACGACGACAACGTGGTCGGCTACAGCGTCGCCGACACCCGCACGAGCATGCTGATGGGCACGGTGGCGGTCGGCGTGAACGCGCTGTTCCGGCTGGTGATGCTGGTCGTGTTCGCGGCGCTGTTCGAGCTGGCGCCGGTGCGGTTCGACCCGCGCGACTGGTGGACGTGGGTGCTGATGCTGCTCGGCCAGGAGCTGGTGTTCTACGCGTACCACCGGGCCAGCCACCGCGTGCGGCTGCTGTGGGCCGGGCACCAGGTGCACCACTCGAGCGAGCACTACAACTTCTCGACGGCGCTGCGCCAGAAGTGGACGCCGTACTTCCAGCTGCCGTTCTGGTCGGTGCTGGCGCTGTGTGGGATCCCGCCGTGGATGATCCTGACGGGCCTGTCGATAGACCTGGTCTACCAGTTCTTCGTGCACACGGAGAAGGTCGCCAAGCTGCCGCGCTGGTTCGAGTACGTGTTCAACACCCCGTCCCACCACCGCGTCCACCACGGCAGCGACGCGGAGTACCTGGACGCCAACTACGGCGGGATCCTGATCGTCTGGGACCGCCTGTTCGGCAGTTTCGTGCCCGAGGGCCGCCGCCCGACGTACGGGCTGACGAAGAACATCGGCACGTACAACCTGCTGCACGTGGGTTTCCACGAGTACGGCTCGATCCTGCGCGACCTGCGCGGGGCGCGGTCGTGGCGGGAGCGGGCGGGGTACGTGTTCGGGCCGCCCGGCTGGCAGCCCGAACACGTCGCCGCCTAAGCCGTGTGCCGGAGGGCGAGCCTGCTCAGGGGCGGGCGCTCCGGGGACGTCAGGTCGGTCAGCACCAGTTCGCGGTCGATGCCGTCCGAAGTCCCGCGCCGGAACTGCGCGAGCAGCGTGGCCGGCGGGATCGCCGTGACCAGGCGGCCGTAGCGCTCCAGGCGGTCGAAGAGCGTCTGCATGATCTGGCCCGACATCCGCCCCAGCGCCTGCGTGCTCTGGTGGCGGTGCACGCGGTGGCCGAGGTCGACCTGGGCGAGTGCGTCGAGGCCGCGCAGCTCCAGCAGGTCGATCAGGTGCCCGATCTCGACACCGTAGTTCGCGACGAACGGGATGCTCTCCAGCACCTCGCGGCGGCCCGCGTACTCGCCGGCGAGGGGCTGGACGAAGCCCGCCAGCTCCGGCCAGAACATGTTGAGCAGCGGCCGGGCGACGAGCTCGGTGACCCGGCCGCCGCCGTCCGCCTCCGCGCCCAGCGGGCGGTGGTAGAACCCCTTGACGTAGGCGACCGACGGGTCGGTGAGCAGCGGGCCGAGCAGCCCGGTGACGTAGTCCGTGGTGAAGTCGTGGAGGTCGCCGTCGACGAAGACGACCAGGTCGCCGCTCGTGGCCGCGACCCCCTTCCACAGCGCTTCGCCCTTGCCCGCCAGGCCGCCCAGCGCGGGGAAGACGGCGTCCTGCGCGACGACGTCCGCCCCCGCGGCCGCGGCCACCTCGGCGGTGGCGTCGGTGGAGTGGCTGTCGACGACGAGGATCTCGTCGACGAGCACCCCGTGGAGGTCCTCGCGGATGGCGGTCACGATCGCGCCGACGGTGGCTTCCTCGTCGCGGGCCGGGATGACCACGGACACCGTGGTCCCGCGCTTGGCGGCGACGAGGTCCCCGATCGTCCAGTCCCCCGCCCGGCTGCTGCGCCGGGTGAGCCAGGTGCCGATCTCCGGCGAAACCTGCAGCATGCGTTTCCCCTTCCCTCGTTCCCTCCCGAGGTTCGGGGCGCCGCGTTTCGGCCGCCGTCCCGCGGTGCTACCGGGGTGTTACGAGATGGCGGGCCGCGTTAAACCGGCTGACGGCCCGCGCACCACGGCCTAGGGTCGGCGCCGATGAGCCAGTACTTCAGCATCGACGGCACCGGCGTCTGGAACCCGTCCACCGGGCCCGGGACGCTCTTCGTGCACCTCGCCGCGGCATTCGTCCCGCTCGGCGGGCCCCACGGGATCGGCACCACGCCCGGCGATCCCGACGCCCACCCGATCGACGGTGCCGTCTTCGCGGCGTTCGCCGACACGCTCGTCGCCGAATGCCGCGCGACGTCGCACCCGATCCAGCGGGCGCTGCTCGAAGGGTTCGTGGCGACCGCGGCGGTCCTGGCCCGGCGCGGCGGGCTCGCCCTGCCGGCGCTCGACGGACCGGCCGGCCGCTCGCCGCGGGACATCCCGGGCGGCGGGGCGGCCGGGCCGGACCGGCTCGCCGAGCTGGTCGCCGAGTACGAACGGGCGATGCCGGTGTGACCGAAGCGATCCGGCCGTTCCGCTGGGACCTCGTGCGCCCCGACCACCTCGGCTCCCTGCTCGACGGCGTTCCCGAGCCCGACCTGTGGTTCCTCGACGACCTCATCGACTGCGCCGCGAAAGTGGTCGCGCGATCGGAGGACGGCGAACTGCACTTCGTCGGCCGGTCCGCGGACTCCGTCTTCGACCTGCTCGGCGGCGCCCTGCCGGACCCGGAACGGCTGCACCTGCTGCCGCTGTCCACCGCCTTGGTGGACAGCGGGCTCGGCGGCCGCCTCCACCCGGCCGAAGTGCGGCAGCTGCGGGCCAACCTGGCCGCGCACGGCCTGCACCCGGCCGGGCTTTCCCGCGGCTCGCGGCCGATCGCCTTCGCCGACGTCGTGTCCACCGGCCGGACGCTCGAGCAGCTGCTCGGCTTCCTGCGCGACTGGGCCGCCGACGAGCGGGCCGACTGGCCGGCGATCCTGCGCCGGATCCGGGTCGTCGGCCTGACGCGGCGCACGCACACCAGTCCGAACACCCACCGGTGGCAGCAGCACGCGGACTGGGCGCGGGACGTGCCGATCCGGAACGTCTCCGTCGAATCCGCGCTGTTCAGCTACCTCGCCGACCACCAGCACAAGCTGACGCCGTCGTTCGGCCGGTACCGGTGGGCGGACGAGGAGGTCCGCCGCCCCGGCCACGACCACCGGACCCGCCGGGCCCTGGCCGAAGCGGTGGCGATCGCCGAGGCCGGGCGGACCGCGGTCGTTCGCGAGAAGCTGGTCCGGGTGCTGGAGCGCGAACCCGCGATCGCCGAGCCGTGGCTGCGGGACCTCGTCAGGCGTCTTCCTCTTCGAGCATCTCCGGCGTGACCGCGGACTCCGTGTCCGGGATGCCGAGGTCCTTCGCGCGCTTGTCCGCCATCGCCAGCAGGCGCCGGATGCGGCCCGCCACCGCGTCCTTCGTCATCTGGGGATCCGAAAGCTGGCCCAGCTCCTCCAGGGACGCCTGACGGTTGGACAGCCGGAGCCGGCCCGCCGCCAGCAGGTGGTCCGGGGCCGTGTCGCCGAGGATCTCCAGCGCCCGCTCCACCCGGGCCGCCGCCGCCACCGCCGCGCGGGCCGAGCGGCGCAGGTTCGCGTCGTCGAAGTTGGCCAGGCGGTTCGCCGTCGCGCGGACTTCGCGGCGCATCCGGCGCTCTTCCCACTGCAGGACGCTCGCGTGCGCGCCGAGGCGCGTCAGCAGCGCGCCGATCGCGTCACCGTCGCGGACGACCACGCGGTCCGCGCCACGCACCTCGCGGGACTTCGCCTGGATGCCCATCCGGCGCGCCGCACCCACCAGCGCCAACGCCGCTTCGGGGCCGGGGCACGTCACCTCGAGCGACGACGAACGGCCCGGCTCGGTCAGCGACCCGTGGGCGAGGAACGCGCCCCGCCACGCCGCTTCCGCGTCGGCCACTCCCCCGGACACCACGGCCGCCGGCAGCCCGCGCACCGGGCGGCCGCGCTGGTCGATCAGCCCGGTCTGGCGGGCCAGGCCCTCGCCGTCCTTCACCACGCGCACCACGTACCGGGTGCCCTTGCGCAGCCCGCCGCTGGCGGTGATCACGTGGACGTCCGAATGGTGGCCGTACAGCTCGTGGATCTCCTTGCGCAGCCGTCGCGCGACCGAGCCCGTGTCCAGCTCCGCCTCCACGACCACCCGGCCGGCCACGATGTGCAGCCCGCCCGCGAAGCGAAGCAGCGACGCGACCTCCGCCCGGCGCGGCCCGATCTTCGTGATCTCCAGCCGGCTCAGCTCGTCCTTCACCGCGGCGGTCATCGCCATTACTGCCCCTCCCTGCCTTTCGCTCCTCCCCCGTGCTCCCCGCCGAGACCGAGAGCCTCCCGCATGCACAACGCGAGCGCATCAGGATCATGCCGTCCCGGTACTCCGGGGTCGGCCACCGCCCCCAGGTGTGCCCGGCCGCCCAGCCGTTCCGCCGCGCGGCGGAGATTCGCCGGGTCGGGCACGGAATCGCCGTCCGCGATCACCGCGTCGACCCGCAGATCGGGCGCGTGCTCGAAGAGTACGTCGAGGTGGCGCTCCGGGGAGAATCCCGCGGTTTCCCCCGGCTGGGGGACAAGGTTGAGCACGAGCACCTTCGTCGCGGTGGTTTTCACGAGCGCGTCGTGCAGGCCGGGCACCAGCAAGTGCGGGAGAACGCTGGTGAACCAGGAACCCGGACCGAGGAAGACGACGTCGGCGCCGAGCACCGCTTCCACCGCTTCCTCGCACGCCCGCGGCGGGCGCCCCGAGCCGCCCGGCGCGCGCAGGCTGACGCGCTGCACCTGACCGGGTGTCGACGCGACCGCGACCTGGCCGCGGATCGTGCGCAGCGCCGCCGGATCCTCGCTGTCCAGGCCGCTGACCTGGCCCTCGATCTCCAGCGGCTCCGGCGACATCGGCAGCACGCGGCCGGAGACGCCCATCAGCCGGCACGCTTCGTCGAGCGCGGCGACCGGGTCGCCGAGCACCTCGAACAGCCCGGCCAGCAGCAGGTTCCCCACCGCGTGCCCGGCCAGTGCGCCGTCGCCGCCGAAGCGGTGCTGGAAGACTTCGGCCCACAGCGTGCCGCCGTCCTCCGCGGCGAAGGCGGCGAACGCCTGCCGCAGGTCGCCCGGCGGCAGCAGCCCGAGTTCGCGCCGCAGCCGGCCGGACGATCCGCCGTCGTCGGCCACGGTCACGATCGCGGTGACGTCGGGGGTCACCCGCCGCACCGCGGACAACGTGGCGTGCAGCCCGTGGCCGCCCCCGAGGGCGACCGCGCGCACGTTATTCACGACCAAGGTCGCGGTGCACCACCTTCACGGCCATACCATCCTCTTTGGACAGACGCTGGGCGAGCTCGACCGAGAGCGCCACGCTGCGGTGCTTGCCGCCGGTGCAGCCGACGGCGAGCGTCAGGTACCGCTTGCCCTCGCGCTTGTAGCCGGCGCCGATCAGCCGCAGCAGCTGGTGGTAGCGGTCGAGGAACTCCTCGGCGCCCTCCTGCGAGAGGACGTAGTTGCGGACCTCGCCGTCGAGGCCCGTGTGTTCGCGCAGCTCCGGGATCCAGAACGGGTTCGGCAGGAACCGGACGTCCATCACCAGGTCGGCGTCCATCGGCAGGCCGTACTTGTAGCCGAAGGACAGCACGGTGACCCGGGTCTGGGTGCTCGCTTCGGAGCCGAACGCGTCTTCGATCTTGGCCCGCAGGTCGTGCACCGACAGCGACGACGTGTCGAGCACCAGGTCGGCTTCCTCGCGCAGCGGCTCCAGCAGCGTCCGCTCCGCCGTGATGCCGTCGGCGAGCCGGCCGTCGCCCTGCATCGGGTGCCCGCGCCGGACGGCCTCGAAGCGGCGCACCAGCACCGCGTCGGTCGCCTCCAGGAACAGCACGCGCGGCTTGTAGCCCCGCGCGTCGAGGTCCTTGATGACCGAGGCGAGGTCGTCGGTGAACGCGCGCGAACGCACGTCCATCACCACGGCCACCTTCGTGATCGCGCCGCGCGCCTGCGCGCCCAGCTCGACCATGGTGGCGATCAGTTCCGGGGGCAGGTTGTCGACGACGAACCAGCCCAGGTCCTCCAGGCACTTGGCCGCGGTGCTGCGGCCGGCGCCGGAGAGCCCGGACACGACCGCGACCTCCATGCCGGACCCGCGGATCTCTTCTTGCGCACTCACTGTCTTTCCTTACTCCCCTGCTCCTGTGCCGTTGCTCGCGCCGGACTCCCCGGCCAGCGCGGCGACCACGGCCTCCGCGGTGCGCCTGCCGAAGCCGGGCACCGCCTCGATCTCTTCGATCCTGGCCTGCTTGAGCTTCTTCACCGAGCCGAAGTGCTTGATCAGCGCGGTGCGGCGAGCCTGCCCCAGCCCGGGCACACTGTCCAATTCGGACGTCTGCAGCCGCTTGGAGCGCTTCTCGCGGTGGTAGGCGATCGCGAAGCGGTGGGCCTCGTCACGCAGCCGCTGCAGCAGGTACAGCGCCTCCGACGTCCGGGGCAGGATCACCGGATCGGGGTCGGCGGGCAGCCAGACCTCCTCCAGCCGCTTGGCCAGCCCGACCACGGCGATGTCGATGATGCCGAGCTCGGCCAGCACGTCCGCGGCCGCGGTGGCCTGCGGGCCGGCACCGTCGACGACCAGGAGGTTCGGCGGGTAGGCGAACTTCTTCGGCCGCCCGGTCTCCGGGTCGAGGCCGGGGGTGCTCGACTCTTCGGCGGTTTCCTTGAGGTAGCGGTGGAACCGCCGCCGGACGACCTCGGCGATCGAGGCGACGTCGCCCTCCGTGGCCGCCTCCCGCAGCGCGAAGCGCCGGTACTCGGACTTGCGGGCGAGCCCGTCCTCGAAGACGACCAGCGACGCCACGACGTCGCTGCCCTGGATGTGGCTGATGTCGATGCACTCGATGCGCAGCGGTGCCGTGTCGAGCGCCAGGAACTCCTGCAGTTCGGTGAGCGCCGCCGAGCGCGCGGTGAGGTCGCCCGCGCGGCGCAGCTTGTGCTGGGTGAACGCCTCGCCCGCGTTGCGCTGCACGGTCTCGGCCAGCGCCTTCTTGTCGCCGCGCTGCGGCACCCGCAGCTGGACGCGCGACCCGCGCAGTCCGGTGAGCCACTCCGCGACCGCCTCGGCGTCGGCGGGCAGCTCGGGCACCAGCACCTCGCGCGGGACGACCGGGCCGGAGTCGACGTCGTCGCGGGCGTCGAGCTCGGCTTCGTCGCCGTAGAACTGGGTGAGGAAGTGGTCGACCAGGGCCGGGACGTCCATCTCCTCGGCCTTGTCGATGACCCAGCCGCGCTGCCCGCGGACCCGGCCGCCGCGCACGTGGAAGACCTGGACGGCGGCTTCGAGCTCGTCGTGGGCGAAGGCGACGACGTCGGCGTCCGTGCCGTCGCCGAGCACCACGGCCTGCTTCTCCATGGCGCGGCGCAGCGCGCCGAGGTCGTCTCGCAGCCGGGCGGCGCGTTCGAACTCGAGCTCCTCGGAGGCCGAGGCCATCTCGGCTTCGAGGCGCTTGATCATGACGTCGGTCTTGCCCGCGAGGAAGTCGCAGAAGTCCTCGACGATGTCGCGGTGCTCGTCGGCCGAGACGCGGCCCACGCACGGCGCCGAGCACTTGTCGATGTAGCCGAGCAGGCAGGGGCGGCCGATCTGGCCGTGGCGCCGGAACACCCCGGCCGAGCAGGTGCGGGCCGGGAAGACGCGCAGCAGCAGGTCGAGCGTCTCGCGGATGGCCCACGCGTGCGCGTACGGCCCGAAGTACCGGACGCCCTTCTTGCGCGCGCCGCGGTAGACGTGCAGGCGCGGGAATTCCTCGTTCAGCGTCACCGCGAGCACGGGGTAGCTCTTGTCGTCGCGGTAGCGGACGTTGAACCGCGGGTCGAACTCCTTGATCCAGTTGTACTCGAGCTGGAGCGCCTCGACCTCGGTGGTGACGACGGTCCATTCGACGCTCGCGGCCGTGGTGACCATCTGGCGCGTGCGCGGGTGCAGGCCGGAGAGGTCGGCGAAGTAGGAGTTCAGCCTGCTCCGGAGGCTTTTCGCCTTGCCGACGTAGATGACCCGCTTGGTCGCGTCGCGGAACTTGTACACGCCAGGGGCATCCGGGATGCTCCCCGGCGAGGGACGGTAGGTGGTCGGGTCAGCCACTCCCCCAGACTATGGGTCGACACCGACAGTTCTCGCACGCCCCCGTCCGCCGGGCGTTCCGGGGCGGCCGCTGTCCGATCCGCCGGAAGTCGGGTCTTCGCCCGGTTCCGACCTTCGTCGGTGTCCTCGCGAGTGACGCGGTGGTTACTTTCCGACCACCCGATCCGGTCCCCTCCGAAAGGATCACCACCGTGAGCTCACTCCGCCTCCTCGGTGCCGCTTCCGCGGCCGCCGTCGCGCTGACCCTGGCCGGCGGGGCGGTCGCCGCCGCGGGCGTCCAGCCGAACATCGTCGGCGGCGGCACCGCCCCCACCGTCTCCTGGGGCGCCCAGGTCTACGTCAACACGGCCGGCCGCGACTACCAGGGCTTCAATTGCTCGGGCACGGTCATCGCGTCCCGCTGGGTGCTCACCGCGGTGCACTGCCTCGACCAGGACAACTCGGGGATGTACGTCCGGGTCGGCAGCAACACGCTGCTCTCGGGCACGAAGATCGCCGTCGACGGCGAGTACGAGTCCCCGAACGGCGACATCGCGCTGCTGCACCTGGCCTCGGCGACCAGCGCGTCGCCGATCTCGCTGGGCAGCTCGGACCCGGCGACCGGCAGCACCAACCAGATCTACGGCTGGGGCCGCACCACCCCGACCGGGCCGCCGGCGACGGCGCTGAAGACGGCGAACGTCCAGGTGACCGGCCGGTCGACGGACGCCTACGGCGGCCGCGCGATCCAGAGCGTCGGCATCAACGGCTCGGCGTGGAAGGGCGACTCGGGCGGCCCCGAGGTCTCGGGCGGCGTCCAGGTCGGTGTCGCGTCGACGGTCCAGAACCAGAGCGGGTCGAACACGCGCGGCACGAACAACTACGCCAGCGTGGCGGCGAGCCGGTCCTGGATCCGGACGACCGCGGGCGTGTGAGTCCCCGGGGCGGCGCTCCGGCGCCGCCCCGGTTCTGTCGGTGGCGTGTGGGATGCTCGCGGGCATGCGGATCGCCACCTGGAACGTGAACTCCATCGTCCCCCGCCTGCCCCGCGTGCTGGAGTTCCTGGAGGGGACGGCCCCGGACGTGCTGTGCCTGCAGGAACTGAAGACCACGACGGAGAAGTTCCCGCTGGCCGAGGTCGAAGCGCTCGGCTACGAGGTGGCGGCGTACGGGCTGGGGCGCTGGAACGGCGTCGGGATCGTGTCGCGGGTGGGGCTGGCCGACGTCGTGCGCGGGCTGCCGGACGAGCCTGCGTTCGAAGGCGCCGCGGAAGCGCGCGCGGTGGGCGCGACCTGCGGCGGCGTGCGGGTGTGGTCGGTGTACGTGCCGAACGGGCGCGAGCCGGACAACCCGCACTACGCGTACAAGCTGGAGTGGCTTTCGTCGCTGCACTCGCTGGTCTCGTCGGAGCTTTCCCCCGGGCCGTTCGCGGTGCTGGGCGACTTCAACGTGGCCCCGACGGACGCGGACGTCTGGGACATCGCGCTGTTCGCGGAGTCGACCCACGTGACGAAGCCGGAGCGCGACGCCCTGGCCCGGCTGCGGGACCTCGGGCTGTCGGACGTGTTCCCGCGGCCGCTGAAGTACGACCACCCGTTCACGTACTGGGACTACCGGGCGGGGAACTTCCCGAACAACAAGGGCATGCGGATCGACCTGGTGTACGGGAACTCCGCGTTCACCTCGGCGGTGACGGATTCCTATGTGGACCGGAACGCGCGGAAGGGGAAGGGCCCGTCGGACCACGCCCCCATCGTGGTCGACCTGGACCTCTGACGCGCAGCGCTCAGGAAGTGGCTGCGCGGTGCAGTTTCCGCAGGGCGCGCACCGCTTCCACCGCCCGGTCCCGGTCCACCGCCTGCACCGCCATCACCGCCTGGTACTCGTCGTCCGGCAGCTCCAGCCGCGCCCACGATGCGCCGTCCGGGAAGCTCACCGACAGCACCTCGCTCCACGCGAACCGGCGGGTGATCAGCACGTTCCGGACCTCGATGCCCTCGGCGTCGGCCCGCACGCGCGCGATCGCGAACAGCATCACGCCACACGCCAGCAGGATCCCGATGCCGACCATCGCCGCCTGGTCGGAACGCTGGAAACGCACGCCCGTGTCGCCGTTGCGCAGCAGCACCGCCACCACGACGAACACCGCCAGCAGCGCCACCGCCAGCACGCTGCACATGATCATCGCCCGCCTCGGGCGGATCACCAGCGAAGTCGCCACGCTCACACGAAACCCCGCTCGGTCCACGGCTGGCGCAGGCTCCGCAGCACGTGCGCGGAGTCCAGGGCGGCCACCGTCGCCTCGTAACCCTTGTCCTCCTTCGCGCCCGGACGGCCCGAGCGGTCGACGGCCTGCTCGTGCGTGTCGCACGTCAGGACGCCGTTGCCGACCGGAGTGCTCTCGTCGAGCGCCACGCGGGTCAGGCCCGCCGTCACCGCGTCGCACACGTACTCGAAGTGCGGCGTGCCGCCGCGGATGACCACGCCCAGCGCGACCACCGCGTCGTGGTTGCGGGCCAGCGCCTGCGCCACCACCGGGAGCTCGACCGCGCCCGCGACGTGCACCACCGTCGGCTCGTCTTCCAGCTCGGCCTCGCGAGCCGCCACCAACGCCCGCTCCAGCAGGACGTCGGTGATGTCCGCGTTCCAGCGGGTGGCGACGATGCCGAGCTTCAGCGACTTGCAGTCGGACAGGTCCAGCTTGGTCTCGGGCCGGCCGTCGCCGCTCACTGTGCTCCTCCGTCGGCGTGCTCGGTGCCCGCGCCGACCTGGTCGTAGTGCTCCAGCTGGGCCAGGTCGTGGCCCATCCGGTCGCGCTTGGTCCGCAGGTAGCGCAGGTTCTCCGGGTTCGGCGAGATCGGCAGCGGCACCCGCCCGGTGACGCGCAGGCCGTAGCCCTCCAGGCCGATCCGCTTGGCCGGGTTGTTCGACAGCAGCCGCATGGTGCGGACGCCGAGGTCGCACAGGATCTGGGCGCCGGTGCCGTAGTCGCGGGCGTCGGCCGGGACGCCGAGCGCGAGGTTGGCGTCGACGGTGTCCGCGCCGTCGTCCTGCAGCTGGTAGGCCTGCAGCTTGTGCAGCAGGCCGATGCCGCGGCCCTCGTGACCGCGGATGTAGAGCACGACGCCGCGGCCCTCGGTGGCCACCGCTTCCAGCGCCGCCTCCAGCTGCGGGCCGCAGTCGCAGCGCAGCGAGCCGAAGACGTCGCCGGTCAGGCACTCGGAGTGGACGCGCACCAGGATGTCCTGGCCGTCGCCGATCTCGCCGTAGACGAACGCGACGTGCTCGATGCCGTCCAGCAGCGAGTCGTAGCCGACCGCGCGGAAGGTGCCCGCGGCCAGCGGGATCCGGGCTTCGGCGACCCGCTCGACCTGCTTCTCGGTGCGACGGCGGTAGGCGATCAGGTCCGCGATGGTGATGATGGCCAGGTCGTGGTCGGCAGCGAAGACCTCGAGCTCGTCGCGGCGCGCCATGTCGCCTTCGTCCTTCTGCGACACGATCTCGCAGAGCACGCCCGCCGGCGCCAGCCCGGCCATCCGGGCCAGGTCGACCGACGCCTCGGTGTGCCCGGGGCGGCGCAGCACGCCGCCTTCCTTGGCCCGCAGCGGCACGACGTGCCCGGGACGGCGGAAGTCCTTCGCCGTGGACGCCGGGTCGGCCAGCAACCGGATCGTGTGCGCGCGGTCGGCCGCGGAAATGCCGGTGGTGATGCCCTCGGCGGCGTCGACCGTGACGCTGTACGCGGTGCCGCGCGCGTCCTGGTTCGTGTGGTACATCGGCGGCAGGTCCAGCCGGTCCGCTTCGGACTCGGTCAGCGCCACGCAGACGTACCCCGAGGTGTAGCGGACCATGAAGGCCAGCAGCTCCGGCGTCGCCTTCTCGGCGGCGAAGATGAGGTCACCCTCGTTCTCGCGGTCCTCGTCGTCGACCACGACGACCGCGCGGCCCGCCGCGATGTCCGCGATCGCCCGCTCGATGGCGTCGGCGTCGAACACCGCTCCGGTGCCGCACGGGGTCCAGCCCGCTTCGGGCTCTGCCGCGCTGGTCTCACTCATGACCGCTCCTCCGTGCCGCTGTCCCGATTGTGCGCCTGGTCGCGGATGTGCGCCTCGGCCAGCTTTTCCACGTACTTCGCGACCACGTCGACCTCGAGGTTGACCAGGTCACCGGGCTCGCGGCGGCCGAGGGTCGTCGCTTCCAGGGTGGTCGGGATCAGGGCCACCGAGAACCGGTCGGGGCCGATCGCCGCGACCGTCAGCGACACGCCGTCGACCGCGATCGAGCCCTTCTCGACCACGTACCGCGCCAGGTGCCCGGGCAGCGCGAACGTCGTGACGCCGGTTTCGTCCCGGCCGAGGAACGCGCCGGTCCCGTCGACGTGGCCCTGCATGATGTGCCCGCCGAGCCGGCCGCCCGCCGGCGTCGCGCGTTCGAGGTTGACCCGGTCACCGGTGGCGACTTTGGCCAGGCTCGAGCGCTGCAGCGTCTCGTCGACGACGTCGACGGTGAACTCGCCGCCGGTCACCTCGACCACGGTCAGGCACACCCCGCTGACCGCGATCGAGTCGCCGTGCCCGGCGTCGCTGGTGACCAGCGGGCCGCGGACGCGCAGCCGGGCCGCGTTGGTCAGCTGCTCGACGGCGGTGACTTCGCCGATCTCCTCGACTATGCCGGTGAACACGTGCACTGCCTCCTAGTGAGCCGGTCCTTCCATCCAACACCCGCCGCGGTCCGGTGGCTTCTCCGGTGCCGCCGCGAGCGTCAGCCGGCGCGGCCGCGGGCCGCCTGCTCGCGCAGCGCCGCGACCGCCTTGCCCGGGTCGGCCGCCCCGTAGACGGCGGATCCGGCGACGAAGCAGTCCACGCCCGCTTCGGCGGCCTGCTCGATGGTGTCGGCGTTGATGCCGCCGTCGATCTCGACGACCAGCGTCAGGTGCCCGGTGTCGACCAGCCGCCGCGCGGTGCGGACCTTCTCCAGGACGTCCGGGATGAACGACTGCCCGCCGAAGCCCGGCTCGACCGACATGACCAGCAGCGTGTCGTAGTGCTTGAGCGCGTCGAGCCACGGTTCGAGCGCGGTGCCGGGCTTGATCGACAGGCCCGCCTTCGCGCCCGCGGCACGCAGGTTCTTCGCCAGCGCGACCGGGTCCTGCGCGGCCTCGGCGTGCACGGTGACGTTGTAGGCGCCGGCCTCGGCGTACCCGATCGCCCAGCGGTCCGGGTCCTCGATCATCAGGTGGCAGTCGATCGGCAGGTCGGTGCTGTCGATCAGGGCCTTCGCGACGGGCAGGCCGAGGGTCAGGTTGGGCACGAAGTGCGCGTCCATGACGTCGACGTGGACCCAGTCGGCGCGGGCCTCCCCGGCGCCGGCGACGGCGGCGATCTCCTCGCCGAGCCGGGCGAAGTCCGCCGCGAGGATGCTGGGTGCGATCAAAGGTCGGTCTGCCACGTCCCGAGTGTAGGAGGCCGCTGCTGACCCCAGCTAACCGGTGACATCCGAGGCTTCGCCTCGGGCCGGGGGCTCCGCCACCCGGACCCCCGAAAGCGGGGGTGTGACCAGGATCTGGCTCCGGAGAGGGAGGTCACGCGGCCCCGATGCACCCTAATCTCGGCCGCATGTCCGGTTTCGCGAGATCCCTGCTGCGCCCCGGTGGCTACCGCAGCATCCCGTACGCCTTGCTCGGAGCGGCGGTGGCGCTGCCCGCGTTCCCGTTCGCCCTGATCGCGGCGGTGTTCCCCGGCACACCCCGCGTGCTGTTCCTGCTCGCGCTCGTCGTGATCGCCGCGGTGCTGGCGCTGGTGGGGCTGTCCGGCCCCGCGCGGCGCTTCGGCGTCGCCGCCGCCAACGCGGTGCTCGGCACCGGGCTGCCGTCGCCCGGCCGGGCGCGGCCCGCGTGGCCGGACCGGGCGCGTTCGGCCGCCTGGCTGGTGCTGCACACCGCCCTGAGCGGGGTGCTGCTCGCGGTCGGCGGCGTCCTCACCCTCGGCGTGCTGACCCCGGTGATGTGGCTGTACGGCGACGAGGGGCAGTTCTCGTTCTTCGGCGTGACCGCCGCCCCCGGCGCGTGGACGGTGCCCGTCGCGCTCGGCATGCTGGTGCTCGCGCTGCTGCTCGCCGCGGCCGCCACGCCCGTGTTCCGGGCCGGCGCGACCGCGCTGCTGGGCCCGTCCGCGGCCGAACGCGCGGCGCTGGCCGAACGCCGCTCGGCCGTGCTCGCCCAGCGCAACCGGCTGGCCCGCGAGCTGCACGACTCGATCGGGCACACGCTGACGACGTCGACCATCCAGGCGGCCGCCGCGGCCGATCTGGTCGAGGCGGACCCGGCCCAGGTCCGGCGCGCACTCGGCACGATCGAAGAAGCGTCTCGAAGCGCCCTCGAGGACCTCGACCACGTCCTGGGCCTGCTTCGCGAGGAGGCGCCGGCGAAGGCGCCGACGCGCACGCTGGCCGAGGTCGACGTCCTCGCCGTGCGGGCCCGCGAAGCCGGGCTCGACGTCCGGCTGGCCGTCACCGGGCCGGTCGCGGCGCTGCCCGCCACGGTGTCGCGCGAGGGCTACCGGATCGTCCAGGAGGCCCTGACCAACGCCCTGCGCCACGCCGGCCCGGGCACGGTCGACGTCCGCGTCGAGGCCGGGCCCGACCACCTCGGCATCGCGGTCGTCAACGCGCTGCCCGGCGCCGGGCCGCGGACCGGGCGGCGCGGGCTGGCCGGGCTCGCCGAGCGCGTCGAGGCCCTGCGCGGCGAACTCGACGCCGGCCCGGACGGGCAGCAGTGGCGGCTGACCGCGTCCATCCCGCTGCGGGCGGGCGCGTGACGCCGTCGGTGCTGCTCGCCGACGACGAGCCGCTGGTCCGCACCGGGTTGCGGGCGCTGCTGGAGCAGCAGGGCCTGCCGGTGGTCGGCGAAGCGGCCGACGGCGGCGAGGTGCTGGACGCGGTGCGGCGGACGCGGCCGGACGTCGTGCTGATGGACGTCCGGATGCCGCGCGTGGACGGCATCGAAGCCACCCGGCAGGTGCTCGCCGCGCTCGCCGAACCGCCGAAGATCCTGGTCGTCACGACCTTCGACAACGACGACTACGTGCACGAAGCGCTGCTGGCCGGGGCCAGCGGGTTCCTGCTGAAGCGGGCGCGCAAGGAGGAGATCGCGCACGCCGTGCGGACGGTCGCCGCGGGCGAGTCGCTGCTGTTCCCCGAAGCGATCCGGCGGCTGGTGAGCGGCCGGACCGCGGCCGGGAAGCACGCGCGGGCGGCGAAAAACCTCACCCGGCGCGAAGCCGAGGTGCTCCGGCTGATCGCCACCGGACTGTCCAATCAGGACATCGCGACGGAGCTGGTGATCAGCCTGGAGACGGTGAAGACCCACGTGGGCAACATCTTCGGCAAGCTCGGGGCCGGCAACCGCAGCCAGGCCGTGGTGATCGCCTACGAAGCCGGGGTCGTCAAGCCGGGGCACCTCGCCGGTCAATAACCGACGTGCTCCCGGTCACCCACGGGAAGTCATGAGTTCGGCCAGCGGCCACCCTCCCGTCACCTTCAGTCCCTCCGCGGCACACATGCGGGAGGACTAATAGCCCGTGTCCGAAATCCGGGCCGTAACTCCCGAAGTCCCCGAAGTTCGCGAATGAGGAGAAACATGGCTTCGCTGTTCACCGGCCGCCGCCGGTGGCTGGTCGCGGGCGCGCTCGGCGCCGCGCTGGTCGCCGCCGCCCCGGTCGCTCTGGCCACCAACGGCTCCGACAACGCCGACGCGCGCTCGTCGGCCGGCACCGGTGACCGCACCGCCGACGTCCGCGCCGCGATCCAGGGCGGTCACGCCCGCAACGTCATCCTGTTCCTCGGCGACGGCATGGGCCAGTCGGAGATCACCTCCGCCCGCAACTACGAGCGCGGCGCCGCGGGCCGGCTCGCCATGGACGAGCTGCCGCTGACCGGCGACTACACCACGTACGCGGTCGAGCAGAACAACCCGGCCAAGCCGAACTACGTGACCGACTCGGCCGCGTCCGGCACCGGCTGGGCCACCGGCGTCAAGACCTACAACGGCGCCATCTCGGTCGACGCCTACGGCAACGACGTCCCGACGATCCTCGAGATCGCCAAGCGCAACGGCCTGCGCACCGGCGACGTCACCACCGCCGAGGTCCAGGACGCGACCCCGGCCGTGCTCGGCTCGCACGTCGTCAGCCGCGACTGCAAGGGCCCGGTCGAGACGACCGCGAAGTGCGCGAAGAACGCCAAGGAGAACGGCGGCAACGGCTCGATCGCCGAGCAGCTGGTGCAGACCCGCCCCGACGTCCTGCTGGGCGGCGGCGCGAAGTACTTCAACCAGACGGTCACGGCCGGCAAGTTCAAGGGCAAGACCGTGCTGGACCAGGCCAAGGCGGCCGGCTACAACGTCGTGAACACCGCGGCCGACCTGGCGGCGGCGAAGAAGGGCAAGCCGGTGCTCGGCCTGTTCGCCGACGGCAACATGCCGGTCAACTGGACCGGCCCGGCGGCCGTGCACGGCGGCACCGCGCCCGCCCGCTGCACGCCGAACACGAAGGTGCCGGCCACCCAGCCGAAGCTGGCCGACCAGACCCGCAAGGCCCTCGAGCTGCTCGACGACCGCCGCAGTGACAAGGGCTTCTTCCTGCAGGTCGAGGGCGCGAGCATCGACAAGCAGGACCACGCGGCCGACCCGTGCGGCCAGATCGGCGAGACGATCGACTTCGACGCGGCGATCGCGGCGGGCACGGCGTTCGCCCGCAGCCACCCCGACACCCTGGTGCTGGTGACCGCCGACCACGGCCACAGCAGCCAGATCGTCGAGCCCACCGCCACCCCGGGCCTGACCGCGACCCTGATCACCAACGAGGGCGCGAACATGACCCTGGCCTACGGCACCGCGGAAGCGGGCGGCTCGCAGTCGCACACCGGCACCCAGGTGCGCATCGCGGGCCTCGGCCCGCAGGCGGCGAACATCGTCGGCCTGACCAACCAGACCGACCTGTTCGGCACCCTGAAGCGCGCCCTGAAGCTGCGCTGAGTGGTGGGGTGGGCCCCCGGGTTTCCCGGGTGGCCTGCCCCATGCCCCCTGGCGTCCCGGTTCCCTAACGTGGGGAAAACCGAGACACCAGGGGGTTTTCTCATGCGGAAGTCATTGCGGGTCGTCACCGCCGGCACGCTCGCCGCGCTGCTGGCCGCCACCACGGCGGCACCGGCGCTGGCGGCGGCGAACCCGGTCCAGGCGAGCCTGGACGTGCTGACCACGCAGGACGGCGTACCGGGGGCGGCCGCGGTGGTCCAGGACGGCCACCGGACCCGGGTCACGCGCAGCGGCACGGGCGACGTCGCCACCGGGAAACCGTTCCCGCGCAACGGATCGTTCCGCGCGGGCAGCGTCACCAAGACGTTCGTGGCCACGGTCCTGCTGCAGCTGGCCGGCGAGGGCCGGGTGCGGCTGGACGCGCCGGTTTCGCGGTACCTGCCCGGGCTGCTGCCGGACGAGCGGATCACCGTCCGGCAGGTGCTGCAGCACACCAGCGGAGTGCCGGACTACCTGCAGGAGTTCGATCTGGGTCACCCGGAGGCCCTGCGCCACCGCGGCGCCGAGCCGGCCGAGCTGGTGGCGCTGGCGCTCAAGCACCCGGCGCTGTTCCCGCCGGGCACGAGCTGGTCGTACTCCAACACGAACTACATCGTGGCCGGGATGATCGCGGAGAAGGTGACCGGGCACGCGCTGGCGGCCGAGATCGCCCACCGGATCACCGGACCGCTGGGCCTGCACGACACGTACCTCCCCCGCCGCGGGGACGAGAAGCTGCCGTCCCCGCACGCAGTCGGCTACTTCCCGCTCGGCGGCGAGCTGGTGGACTTCAGCGACTTCGACGCGACGATCGCGGGCGCGGCGGGCGGCTTGGTCTCGACGCCGGCCGACCTGGACCGGTTCTACGGCGCGTTGCTGGGCGGACGGCTGCTGCGGCCGGCCGAGCTGGCGGAGATGCGCCGGACGGTCCCGGCGGACCTGGGCATCCCGGGCGCGCGCTACGGCCTGGGGCTGGGCAGCATCCCGGTGTCGTGCGGGGTGTTGTGGGGGCACGAAGGCGGGATCATCGGGTTCACGAACTTCGCCGGGGTGGGCCCGGCGGATCGCCGGGTGTCGGTGGTGCTGAACGAGAACCCGACCCCGGCGGAGACGAACCCGCACCTGCTCGCCGCCATCGACGCGGCGGCCTGTTCGTAGTCCGGTGGCACGAGCCGCTCCGGACGGCACACGTCCGAGTGAATGCTTCGGGCGGTGACGAGTGTGCTGCGATGCCCACCCCCGGAAGGGGTGGGAGTCGACGCCGTTGTCGCAGGTTGGCGACACCTGCGACACCGGCGGACGACACTGACCAGCACAAACAGCTGCACGATCGGGTGAAAACTGTCCACAGAGCTAACGAATTGCGCGGTGATCGTCGTCGCGGCGGCGGGACCGCTCGGCGCTCCGGCCGCTGCGGCGATGGACCGGAACACGCGGAAGGACCACGGTCGGGACAGCAGGGGTTCGGGTGCCGGGCACCCTGCTCGAGCCGCTCGACACGAAGGATCCGTGAACCCGCAAGTGAACGTCCGTCCACACGCCGCGACGCCCGAGGCCGCCGCCGTCAGCCGCTTGGCCCTCGCGCTTCCCGAGTGCGCTCCCAAGCAGCTGGAGATCGCGTCGCTGCGGAGCGAGGCCGGTGACGCCGCCTTGCCCGTTTTGACGCCTTACGTCGTCCGGGAGCACGACAAGCTGCTCGTCGACCTGGTCGAGCGCGCGGAGGCCGGAACCAGCGGCATCGCCTCCCTGATCGGGGAGCCCGCGACGGGGCGGAAGCGGGCCGCCTGGGAGGCGATGCACCACCGGGTGGGCGAGGCCCGCGAACCGTTGCTGAGCTCCTGGTACGTCTGGCCCGGAACCAGCCCCAGCGATCCGGTCACCCTGCTCGCGGAGATCGCGAAGATGCCGCCCAAAACCGTGTACTGGCTGGTGGGGGCCCACCGCTACTTCATCAACGCGGGACCGGAAACCGGCAACGAGGTCGCCCTCGCCCTCCGGGAGCTGCTCGCGGATCCGACGCGGGGACCGAACCTGGTCCTCTGCACGTTCACCCCGCCGGTCTGGCAGTCGCTCATGGCCGTGCCGCCGTCCGTCGGCACCGACGACCATCAGCAGGTGCGGCTGTTGCTGGAAGACAGCCGGATCGTGGTGCCCGACAGCTTCACGGAAGCGGAAGCCCGGAAAGCGGCCGAGTCGGGCGATCCACGGCTGGCCGAGGCCGGGGCCCGGGCCGCGGGCCGCCGGGTCGTCCAGTACCTCGCGGCCGCACCCTGGCTGGATGACGCCTTCGCGACGGCGACCCCGGCCGCGCGTGCGGTCCTGCGGTGCGCCTTCGCGGTCCGCCGGCTCGGTCACGGCCGCTGGATCTCGCGGACCCTGCTGGAACGCGGTGCGCTGGGCTTCTTCACCGAACCGGAACTGGAGGACCTCGGCGAGAACTGGTTCTCCGTGGCGCTGGAGGAACTGACCCGCCGCGGTACCGGCGGGGCCAGCCTGCTGACCGGCCGGGCGGCGCCGAACGCCGAGGGCGCGCACGGGCAGTGGTTCCGGCTGGACGAACACATCGATCGCCGCTTCGTCAAGGACGACAAGGTGCCGCAAGCCGCCGAAGCGGGACTTTGGGCGGCCCTGGTGGCATCCGCGGCGACCGACAGCCTGATGGTGCTGGCGGCCGAGTGCCGCCGTCGCCGGCTTCTCCAGCAGTGCAACCAGTTCTACCGCCGGGCCGCCGACGAGAACGTCCCGGGCGCCGCCGAAGCGCTGATCGACCTGTTCCGCGAGGCGAGGCGGGTCGACGACGTGGTCGAGGTCTACGCCGAACTGGCCGCGGCCGGCAACGACGAAGCGCGGCTCGACGCGGCCGAAGCCCTGATCGCCGCCCAGCGCCGGGTCGAGGCCATGCGGTGGCTGGAGCCGGTGGCGGACTCCGGTGATCGCGCCCGGGTCCTGATGGCGATGGCGCTCGCGGACGCCAAGAAGCCGGCGTCGGCGGTCGTCGGCTACCAGGCGCTGGCGCGGGAAGGCGTGCTGAGCGCGGCCGGGGCCGCGGCGGACCTGATGACCGACAGGAAGTCCGACGGCGGTCTGTGGGACGGCCACTCGGGGAACCGGTACGAACCCGCGATCGAGTGGCTGACCGAACTGCTGGAGCGGCCCGGGATCGACACGCGCGGCAAGATCATCGAGCTGATGATCGCGCGGGACCGCGGCCGGATCGAGAACGTGACGCGCTGGCTCCACGACCGTGGGCAGGACGGGGATCACCTGGCCTACCTCTACGGTGCTCGCCTGCTCGCCGAGCACGGTCAGGCCGAAGACGCGCTCTCGTGGTGCGACACCGCGGTCGAATACGGTGTCGACGGGGCGCGCACCGCGATGGCGATGGTCTACGCGCAGGCCGGGTTCCTCGACGCCGCGTCCCAGCACGCGAGGGCCGCCGCCGAGGAGGATCCGGCCGTGCTGACGGCCATCTCGGAGATGTTCGCCCGCAAGGGTTTGCTGCAGCGGGCCTTCGAGGGCTTCCGGCGGGCGGCGGACCTGGGTGACGTCGCCGCTTGGGCCCGCGCGGCCGAAGCCGCCGCCGAAGTCGGCTGGGGCGGCGTCGCGGGCGACTTCGTGAAGCGCGCCGAGCGGCTCGGGATGGCCTCCGCCGCTCTCCGGCAGCGGGTCGCCGGCGCGATGTGCCGTTCGGGGAAGGCCCGGGAGGCGATCGAGTGGTACCTCGGCGGCGTCGACCTGGCCGATCCCGGGGTGCTGGACCCGATCAGTGACTTCCTGCTGGTGGACGAGACCTTCCACGCCGCCGCGGAGAAGTACGCCCGGCTGGTCCACGTCAGCCGCGGGGAAGCGCTGAACTGGGTGGCCGAAGGCCTGCTCACGATCGGGTACCGGGAGCTGGAGGCGCAACGCCGCCAGGTCGCCAACACCGGCTCCAGCCTCTGGCCCCGGTTCAACGACAAGATCGTGATGACCGCCGAGTACTGGTTCCCCGAGGCCGCCGCGGCGGGACACGAACCGGCGTGGCTGCGGACCGTCGACGTCCTGCTCGACCTGGGGCGTTACGAGTCGGCCGCGCGCCGGCTCAGGAACGCCCGGACGGAAGCGAACATCCGCAGCGAGGTCCACGAGGTGATCGTCCTCGCCCTGGCGCACCAGGACAACGCCGACCGGGTGGTCGCGGTCGTCGAGGACCAGATCGAGCGCGGGATCACCACGGCCGTGGCGCGGACCGCGGTGGCCCTCCTGGTGCACGAGAAGTCCGAGCACGCCGAGCGGGTGCTCATCCGGGGACGGGACGCCGGCGACCTGCCGTCGCGGGTGGCGCTGGCCGACTTCTGGTGCCGGCACGAAAACCCGGCGAGGGCTCTCGACGAGTACTTCGTCGCCCTGGCGTCCGGGTGCGACGTGCAGCAGAAGATCGAGCAGACCATGCACGTGGCGCGCAACAAGGAAATGCTCGACGATTTCCGGCGGTACGGGGTGACGCCCGGGGGTGAGCTGGCGAAGCCGTGGGCCGCCGCCTCTCCCAGCTTCCCGCGGTAGCGCACCGGGCCTCAGGGCAGCAGGTCCAGCACCTCGGTCCACGGCCGCCGGTGGTCCAGGCGGTGCAGCGTCACCCCGGCGCCCGCGAGGGTGTCGAGGTGGCGTTGCCACGCCGGGTGGTGCACCCGGGTGTCCTGGATCTGGTACGCCACCACGATCGTGATCCCCGGCGCGCCGAGGACGTCGCCCAGCACCGTCAGCGCCTGGTTGTCCGCGATCCCCAGCGCCAGCTTCGCGACCGAGTTCGCCGACGCCGGCGCGAACAGGAACACCGCCGGGTCCGGGTGCGGCCGCGGCTCGCCCGGGAGCCGTGACACGCTGCGGACCGGCAGGTCCGTGGCCGCCGCGAGCTCGGCCAGCCCACCGGCCGACTCCAGCCAGCGGTGCGCCGTCGGCGTCAGCGTGATCGCCGGGCGCCAGCCGCGCCCGGCCGCGGGGTGGACCAGCTCGGCGGCGAACCGGACGTCCAGCCCGCCGCACGAGCTCGCGACCAGCCCGAGGTCGGTCACGGTTTGCGCAGCACGGCGCAGAACATCGCGTCCGTGCCGTGGCGGTGCGGCCACAGTTGGACGTACGGTCCGTCCCCGAGCTCCGGGACGCCCGGGAAGAACCCGCGCGCGTCCAGGACCTCGGCCTTCAGGCGCCGCGCCGTCTCCGCGAAGACGCCTTCGGTCTCGGCCAGGTGCGGCGAGCACACGACGTAGGTGAGCGCGCCGCCCGGCCGCAGCAGGTCGTACGCCGCGGTGATCAGCTCGCCCTGCAGCTTCGTCAGGTCCGCGACGTCGGACGGCTGACGCCGCCAGCGCGCCTCCGGCCGCCGCCGCAGCGCGCCGAGCCCGCTGCACGGTGCGTCGACGAGGATCCGGTCGTATCCCGGCTCGAGGCCGCTTTCGCGTCCGTCGCCCACGTGGACCTTCACCGGCAGGCCGCTCGTGGCCTTCTCGACGAGCTTCGCGCGGTGCGGCGCCTTCTCGACGGCGTCGACGGCCGCCCCGCTCAACGCCGCCAGCGCGCCGAGCAGCGCGGCCTTGCCGCCGGGGCCCGCGCACAGGTCGAGCCAGCGCGCGTCGGAGCCGTCCACGGGCACCTTCGTCGCGGCGATCGCGCAGAGCTGGCTGCCCTCGTCCTGGACCGCGGCCAGCCGCTCGCGGACCGGTTCGGCGTCGGCCGGGTCGCCGGCGCCGGCGGGCAGGCGCACGCCGTAGGGCGAGTAGGGCGCCGGGTCGCCGCCGGTGATCGCGGCGAGCTCGTCGGCGCTGATCTCGCCGGGGCGGGCGACCAGGTGCACCTCGGGCCGCGCGTCGTCGGCTTCCAGCGCGGCCCTGAGCCCGGCGCCCTTGTCACCGAGCGCTTCGGCGAACGAGCGGGCGATCCAGCGCGGGTGCGCGGTGCGCAGCGCGTAGGCCCCGATCGGGTCGGCCGCCTCGTCCGGCGCGAGCTCGTCGAGCCACGCCGCTTCGTCCTTTTCGGACACCTTGCGCAGGATGGCGTTCGCGAAACCCGTGGCCCACGAACCGGCTTCGGCGCGCACGAGGTCCACAGTGGACGTCACGGCGGCGTGCTCGGGGATGCGCGTGCGCAGCAGCTGGTAGACGCCGAGGCGCAGCGCGTCGAGCACCGCCGGGTCCGTCTGCTTGAGCGGGCGCTCGGCGCAGGCCTCGATGACGGCGTCGAGCAGGCCCTGCGCCCGCGACGCGCCATAGGCGAGTTCGGTGGCCAGAGCGGCGTCCCGGCCGGTGATCCGCCGCTCGCGCAGCAGGTCCGGCAGGACGAGGTTGGCGTAGGCGTCCTTCGTCCGGACGGCCGCGAGGACGTCGAACGCGGCCTGCCGGGCCGGGTCGACCTCCGGCGGGCGGCGCGGCCCTTCCTTGCGCGGGGCCGGGCGGCCCCGCTGCGGCCGTGACGGGCGTCGTTCCCTGTGGTCGTTCACCGGAGGCGCTCTCCCTGGTCGATCCTTGTTCCACGCGCCCAGTCGGTGGCCGCCATCCGTTTCTTGCCGGGTGCCTGGACATCGCCGAGCCGCAGCGGCTTCGTCGCCGTCCCGACCAGCACCCGTTTGCGTTCGACCACGATCTCGCCCGGCGGCGGGCCGGGTTCGTCGAGCACCGTGACCGGGCCGAGCTTGAAGCGTTCCCCGCGGAACTCCGCCCAGGCACCCGGGTCGGGGCTGACGGACCGGATCTGCCGGTCGACCGCCGAGGCGGGGTCGGCGAAGGACACCCGCGCGTCCTCGACGGTCACCTTCGGCGCGTAGCTGACCCCTTCGGCGGGTTGCTCCCGCGCGACGAGGCTGCCGTCGGCGAGACCGTCCATGGTGGACAGCAGCAGCTTGGCCCCGGACTCCGCGAGCCGCCCGAGCAGGGCCCCGGCGGTGTCGGTGGCACCGATGGCCTCGGTGACGACGCCGTAGACGGGGCCGGCGTCGAGTTCCTTGACGATCCGGAAGGTCGAGGCGCCGGTGATCTCGTCCCCGGCGCGGATCGCGGCCTGCACGGGCGCGGCACCGCGCCACGCGGGCAGCAGCGAGAAGTGCAGGTTCACCCAGCCCACCCGCGGAATGTCGAGCGCGGCCTGCGGCAGCAGCGCCCCGTAGGCGACGACCGGGCAGACATCCGGCGCGAGCTCGGCGAGCCGCGCGAGGAAAGCGGGATCCCCGGCGCGCGAAGGTGTGAGAACCTCGATGCCGTGCTCGTCGGCCAAGGCCCCGACGGGCGACCGGACAACCCGCCGGCCACGCCCGGCCTGCGCATCGGGCCGCGTGACGACGGCAACGACCTCGTGCCGCCCGGAATCGAGCAGCGCGCGCAGGGCGGGGACCGCGGGATCGGGGGTGCCGGCGAAGACGAGCTTCATCGGCCCACCCCCGGCGGAAGCAGGGTTTCAGGTGGCTGGAACATCGAGCCCGAGTCTAGAAGGCTCCCCCGAGCAGGGCGCGGCCAGCTCGGGCCTGGGTGTCCACAGGGTAACGGCGATGTGGACAACCGGGCTGGAGCTGCGGGTTTGCCGGGGCTTTCGTCGGGGGGTGGCGATAGGCTGGACAAGGGCACGCCCCCCAGGGAGGGCGGGGGCATTTCCGGGGTCGGGGCTGGGCCCGGTGCACAGGGCGGGGCGCTGGTGGAGCGGTCCGCCTCCCCACGACGGTAATGCCGCCGGCCGCCTGCGCAACGGCAGCCACTCCGCACGACGGCCACGCCTCGGAGTCGCCGGCCGGTGCGGCGAGCGAAACCCCACGTCGACCCGCGCCCGTTCTGCACCGGCAGCATCCGCGGATCACCGCACCCAAAGAGCCGCGGAACCGGCGCGAACCCACGAACGCAGCGGGCCCGCCCTCCCAGCCAGGAAGGGCGGGCCCACCCACAGACCTACCAGTTCGCCGGCCACACCACCTGCGCCGCGCCCTGGCCACGCCGCACCGGCTCCGCCGCCGCCAGCCAGCGGCCGTCGCGTAGCCGCTCCACTCCCGTTGCCGCGCCGATCTCCGCCGGGGCCGTCGAGAATCCCTGGCCCCTCGCCTTCAGGTCCGCCGTCTCCGGCTGGTCCAGGAATGCCTGCTCCACCTGCGCCTGCGCCGAGTTCCGCTGCGATGCCCGCGGGGCCGCGATCGCGTTCTCCAACGTCAGGCCGCGGTCCAGCCGGCCCAGGATCACCTGCAGCACCGTCGTGATGATCGATGCCCCGCCCGGGGAGCCCGTCGCGAAGAACGGGCGGCCGTGGTCCAGGACGATCGTCGGGGCCATCGACGAGCGGGGGCGCTTGCCCGGGCCCGGGAGGTTCGGGTCCGGCACGCCCGGCGTCACCGGCGTGAACGAGAAGTCCGTCAGCTCGTTGTTGAGCAGGAACCCGCGGCCCGGCACGACGATGCCGCTGCCGCCCTCCTGCTCGATCGTCAGCGTGTACGCCACGACGTTGCCCCACTTGTCCGCCACCGTCAGGTGCGTCGTGTTCTCGCCCTCGTACGGCGTCGGCGCGGCCGTCGCGCCCGCGGCACACGCCGTCGGGTGGCGGGGGTCGGCCGGGGCGACCGGGCTGGTCGCCGCCTTGTCCTTCGAGATCAGGCACGCCCGGGTGTTCGCGAAGCGCTGGCTCAGCAGCTCGCGCGCCGGGACGTCGATGACCGCCGGGTCGCCGATCCAGCGGTTGCGGTCGGCGAAGGCGAAGCGGGTCGACTCCAGGAAGTACTGCAGGTAGTCGGCCTTGCTCGCGTGCTTCAGGTCGAAGTTCTCGAGGATGTTCAGCGCCTCGCCGACCGTCAGCCCGCCCGACGACGGCGCCGGCATGCCGTAGACGTCGAGGCCCTCGTAGCGCGCGTGGGTCGGGTCGCGCTCGATCGCGCGGTAGGCCGCGATGTCGGCCGCGGTGAGCTTGCCCGGGCGGACGTTCAGCGTCGAGGCCGGGTCGACCGGCGGCCGCTGCACCGTCTTGGCGATGTCCGCGCCGATCGGCCCGCGGTAGAGCGCGTCGACGCCGTTGCGTTCGAGCTGCGCGTACGTCGCGGCCAGGTCGGGGTTCCTGAAGACCGTGCCCGGCGACGGCGGCGCGCCACCGGGCAGGTACAGCGACCGGGTCGACGGGAACGCGGCGAACCGGGCCGCGTTGTTCGCGATCTGCGTCTGGAACGTCTGGTCGACGACGAACCCGTTGCGCGCCAGGTTCTCGGCCGGCCTGAGCGACTTCGCCAGCGAGCGCGTCCCCCACTTGCGCAGGGCTTCGGCCCACGTCGCGGGCGTGCCGGGCACGCCGACGCTCAGCCCGCTGGTGACCGCGTCGGCGAACGGCAGCGGCTGGCCGTTCTCGAGGAACAGGTTCGCGTCGGCGGACTTCGGCGCCGTCTCGCGGCCGTCCAGCGTGTGGACGCGGTGGGTCTTGGCGTCGTAGTAAACGAAGAACCCGCCACCGCCGATCCCCGCGGAGAACGGGTCGGTGACGCCTAGCGCGGCAGCGACCGCAACGGCCGCGTCGACGGCGTTCCCGCCGTCGCGCAGCACCTGGGTGCCGATCGCGGTGGCGTCGGCGTCGATGCTGGCGACGGCACCCCCGAAGCCGACGGCGACCGGGGACTTGGGTGTGGGTGTGGCCGCGGAGGCGGTTCCGCTCGCGACGGTGGTCACGAGCGCGCCGGCTGCGGCGATGGCGAGGATTCGGCGGCATCTGTGCGCGGACATGCGGGCGAGTCTGCCCCTCGCGTCCGGTTGCTTCAAGACGGCAAAGGACGCGATTCGCCCGCATTGTCAACTTTTCACACACTTTAGGGGTTCGAGAAATTAAATCACATGGAGCAGTGACGTTCCGGTGGCCGTTGTAACACAATCGTGCGGCGCGGCCTGCACACCGCGCTTCGCGAGGGCAACCGGAAGGAACAACCGAAGATGACTGCACCAAGACGGACGTGGCGACGCCTGTTCGGCGCCGCGTTCACGGTCTCGGCCGCCCTGCTGGTCGTGACCGCCGGCACTGCCGGCGCCGCACCGGAACCGGACAACCACGAGATGGGCGCTTCGATCCGCGCCCACGACGGGGTGGCCCCGGCCGGGCTCGCGCCGGCGTCGGTGGACGCGAGTGTCCCCGGCATCGACGTGAGCTCCTACCAGGGCAACGTCAACTGGGCGTCGTACTGGAGCGCGGGCAAGAAGTTCGCCTACGTCAAGGCGACCGAGGGCACGGGTTACCAGAACGCGTACTTCAGCCAGCAGTACACGGGGTCGTACAACGTCGGCATGATCCGCGGCGCGTACCACTACGGCCGCCCGGACACCTCGGGCGGCGCGGCCCAGGCGGACTACTTCGTCGCCCACGGCGGCGGCTGGTCGAAGGACGGCAAGACGCTGCCGGGCACGCTCGACATCGAGTGGGGCCCGAACAACGCCTGCTACGGCAAGACACCGGCGCAGATGGTGGCGTGGATCAAGGCGTTCAGCGACGAGTACCACGCCAAGACGACCCGCTGGCCGGTGATCTACACGGCGACGAGCTGGTGGAGCCAGTGCACCGGCAACACGGGCGACTTCAGCTCGACGAACCCGCTGTGGGTGGCGCGGTACGCGTCGTCGGCGGGGACGCTGCCGTACAACTGGGGCTTCTACACGTTCTGGCAGTACAGCTCCTCGCCGATCGACCAGGACACGTTCAGCGCGGACATCACGCGCCTGAAGGTGCTGGCGACCGGCTGATCCCGACTTACGCGGGTTCCGTGGGTGACGCGGTCGGCGCAAGACTCGACCGCGTCGCCCACGACGTGGAGGGAAACCCGTGCGCCTGTCCGCTCTGCTCCCCCTGCTCGCCGCCGTTCCGCTGGTCGCCTTTCCCGGGGTGGCCACGGCCGCGCCCGGCTGCTTCGACCCGGCCGCCGCGCTGACCGTCGAGGAACAACGCCTGCCCGCTTCCTTGCCGGCCGGTGGCCCGGCGGTCGGTCCCGAGCTCGTCCGGCTGGCCGGGCTCGATCCGTTCGTCGCCGAGGTGAAGCGTGACCTCTGTGCGGCGCGCAGCCCGCGTCGCGCGGAACGCGTCGTCACGCAGGCCGGTGACCGGCTGTGGCGGACGACCGTCGACCGCGCCCAGGGACGCCGTCCGGACCTCGGGACGCTCGACCGGTTCGACGACCGGCCGCTGTACTGGGCGCGGCTGCAGCTGAGCAGCGCGATCCGGCAGTGGCGGCCGGCGTTCGCGCTGCCGGACCGCGGTGCGCTGCTCACGGCGTTCGACCGGGGTTCGCGCGGCCTCGACGACGTCCGGTTCCCGCTGGGGAAAACGCGGCGGGTCATGGTGAGCGGCTTCGACCCGTTCCAGCTCGACGGCGCCGGCATCCGGATCTCGAACCCGGCCGGGGCGTCCGCGCTGCAGCTGGACGGGCGGGTCCTGGACACGCCGTCGGGCCCGGCGGTGGTGCAGGCGGTGAACTTCCCGGTGGTGTGGGGCTACTTCGACGAGGGCATCGTCGAAGCGGCGTACGGCGAGGCGTTGCGCGACCGCGCGCGGCGGCCGGACGTGATCATGACGATCAGCCAGGGCCGCCCGGGGCGGTTCGACATCGAACGCTGGGCCGGCGCCTGGCGCGGCGGCTTCCCGGACAACAACAACGTCTCGGTGACGGGCGGCGTCCCGCCGGCGGCGGGCTGGCCGCAGCCGGACGTCCAGTTCATCGAGACGACGTTGCCGTATTCGCGGATGCTCGGGGTGACGGGTGCTTACCCGGTCGATTTCAACCAGGCGTTCTGCGTCTGGCCGGACGCTTCACAACCGGGTACCGGGACGCCGGTGTGCCGGTCGGACGCCCCGGCGCCGGGGGAAATCGCGGCTTCGGGCGGCGGCGGGAACTACTTGTCGAACGAATCCATGTTCCGAAGCAATCGCCTGCGCCTCGGCCTCGGTTTGACGAGCCTGCCGGGCGGGCACCTGCACACGCCGGTGCTGGGCCAGCCCACGGCCCCGGACGCGCTGACGGACACGGATTTCGAGGCCCGCCGCCAAGCGATCGCGGCCGAGGTCGTTTCGCTGGCAACGGCCGCCGCCGCGGGCGACCGGACTCCGGCCACACCGCCACGCGCCACCGATACCCCGCGCGCCGCAATGGAATCCCTGCCGGGCACGGTCCTCCCCGGCTGACACCGTGATGCCCCGCCAATCACCTGTGCGGCAAACGGCATCTCGCGTGATTGGAAAGGCATCTCGCGTGATTAGGAGGGCATCACTCGTGATTGGCGGGGAATCACGTGTGATTGGGGACGACAAGGGTCGCTAAATGAGGTCCAGGGGGTCGAGCTGGATGCGGATCGGTTCCGTGGCCTTTTTCGCGTCCCGGCGGGCCGCGGCCGCGTGGATGGCCGAGGACAACGCCTTTCCGTCGGCGCGGGACACCCGGACCAACGCGCGCTCGCGATCCGCATTGCCCTCTTCGTCGACCTCGCCGATCGGGACCGGGCCCAGGACCTCCCCGGACTCGGGCAGCGGCAGGTCCGACAGCAGCGTGGCCACCGCGTCCGAGCTGCCCTCCACGCTCGCCATCCGCATCGCCGGGGGGAAGCCCAGCTCACGCCGTTCCGCCAGCTCCTGGCCCGCGTGCCAGGCCGGGTCCCAGCGGACCAGGGCCTGGACCACCGCCAGTCCCGCCTCCGCCCCGACGATCACCCGGCCGCCCGACGCCGCCGGACGGACCAGGGCCGCCGCCGCCATCCAGCGGCGCAACGTCTCTTCGCCCGCCCGGAGGTCCTGGCGGCCCAGCAACGCCCAGCCGTCCAACAGCAAAGCCGCGCCGTAGCCGCCTTCGGCCACCGGTTCCGCTCCCGGTGTGCACACCACCAGCGCCGGTTTGCCCGGTACCGATTCGAGGACCTCCGCCGCGCCGGACGTGCGGACCGGGATGCCCGGGAACGCGCGGCCCAGCTCCTCCGCCGTCCGCTTCGCGCCGACGATCACCGCGCGCAGCCGGACCGAGCCGCACGCCGTGCAGCGGAACGCCGTTTCCGGGACGCCGCACCAGCGGCACGCCGGGGGTCGCGGCTGCCCGTCGAGCGAGCCGCCGGGCAGGGCCAGCGGGCCGGCGCACCGGCGGCAGTGGGCCGGGGTCCGGCAGGTGCCGCAGGCCAGGCCGGGGACGTACCCGCGCCGCGGGACCTGGACCAGCGCCGGGAGGTCCGCCGCGAACGCCTGGCGGGCCGCCTCGAACGCCACCGCCGGCAGGCGCGCCACGCGGGCGGCCTCGTCGCGGGCGACGTCGAAGTCCTCGCCCACCGGCGTGACGCGCGGGGCCGCGGACCGCAGCGTCGCACGGTCGGCCAGCACCGGCGCGGCCCAGCCGGACTCGACGAGCAGCTGGGCCTCGGCCGTCCGGGCGAAGCCGCCGACCAGCAGGGACGCCTTCGCCGCGTGCGCGCGGTCCATCAGGACGTCCCGGACGTGCGGGTACGGCGCGTGCTGGTCGAGGTGCAGGTCGTCGCCGTCGTCCCAGACGACGAACAGGCCGGGGTCGTGGACCGGCGCGAACATCGCCGCGCGCGTCCCGACGACCACGCGCACCGCCCCGCGCAGCACGGCCAGCCAGCGCCGGTACCGCTCCGCGGGCCCGAGCCCGGCGATCAGCGCCACCACGGCGTCCTCGCCCACGACCGCCGCGCACGCCTCGTGCACGCGGGTCAGGTCGCGGTGGTCCGGCACCACCAGCACCGCACCCCGCCCCGACGCCGCCGCGGTGCCGGCCGCCTCGGCCAGCCGGCGCGGCCAGTCCTCGCCCGGCAGGGCCTGCCAGACGGCGTTCGCGGGCTTGCCCTCCCCCAGCGCCTCCAGGAACGCCGGACCGCGCTGGTAGCGCGCCCAGGCCGTCGCATCGGGCGCCTCCGGCGAAGGCGCCGGCGCCAAGGGCGGCTCGCCTTCGGCCTTCGCGTGCCGCGGTGGGATGGCCAGCCGCAGGACGTCGGACAGCGTGCCGCCGTAGCGGTCCGCGACCGCCCGGCAGACCGCGTGCAGCGACGGCGGCAGCACCGGCTCGGCCGACGTCACGCGGTCCAGGAAGGCCAGCTTGCTGCCGTAGTCGCTGGTCTCGCCGCGCTCGATCAGGTAGCCGTCGACCAGCTGCCCGGCGAACCGGACGCGCACGCGGCACCCCGGCACGGCGGTCTCGTGCTGCTTCTCGGGCACCAGGTAGTCGAAGGTGCGGTCCAGGTGCGCCAGCGGGATGTCGACGACGATCCGCGCGACCGGCCGCTCGGGCGCGGGCGACTGCGCGCCCTTCGCCTTCTGGCCGGGTTTCGCCGGTTTCCGGGCGCGCGAAGGGGCCGCCTTCGGCGAAGGCGGCTGCTCCGGGAGGTCCCAGAGGGCGGCGGGCTCGGAACTGCTCACGCCGTGATCTCTACCAGACCCCTCCGACAACCCCGCCGCCACCGGTCGTGAGTGGTAAGGAGGGGTGTAAACCCCCGGTACACACACGAACACCCCGGGGCGAGGGAAGGGCCGCCCCCCCGGGGGGACGCGCGGAG
>NZ_JBEXKX010000033.1:0-16183 GCF_040609695.1 Amycolatopsis sp. NPDC004625 | reverse complement strand
ACACCCCCACCCCCCCCACCACCCACCCGTGCCGTTCTTGTTTTTCCTGGTATTCCCAAACACCCCAACCCCGCCTTACCACTCACGACCAGCCGGGGACGAGGAAAGGCCGTCCCCCGGTGGGGAACGGCCTTTCTTCGTGCGTGCGTCAGGCGCCCGCCGCGGCCTTGAGGGCCTCGGCGCGGGCCGTGCTCTCCCACGGCAGCCCCAGCTCGGGGCGGCCGAAGTGGCCGTACGCCGCCGTCGGGGCGTAGATCGGGCGGAGCAGGTCGAGGTCGCGGATGATCGCCGCCGGCCGGAGGTCGAAGACCTCGGTGATGGCCTGCTGGATCTTCGACGGGTCGACCGTCTCGGTGCCGAACGTCTCGACGAACAGGCCGACCGGGGCCGCCTTGCCGATCGCGTACGCGACCTGGACCTCGGTCCGCTGGGCCAGGCCCGCGGCGACGACGTTCTTGGCCACCCAGCGCATCGCGTACGCCGCGGACCGGTCGACCTTGGACGGGTCCTTGCCGGAGAACGCGCCACCACCGTGGCGGGCCATGCCGCCGTAGGTGTCGACGATGATCTTGCGGCCGGTCAGGCCGGCGTCGCCCATCGGGCCGCCGATGACGAACCGGCCGGTCGGGTTGACCAGCAGGCGCGCGTTCGACGTGTCGATGCCCAGGCTCTCGATCTCCGGGCCGACGACGTGCTCCTTGACGTCGACGCTGAGCATCCGCTCGAGGTCGATGCCGTCGGCGTGCTGCGAGGAAACGACGACCGTGTCGAGGCGGACCGGCTGGTCACCGGCGTACTCGATGGTGACCTGGGTCTTGCCGTCCGGGCGCAGGTACGGCAGCACGCCGTCCTTGCGGACCGCGGTCAGCCGCTTCGACAGGCGGTGGGCCAGCGCGATCGGCAGCGGCATCAGCTCGGGGGTGTCCGAGCAGGCGTAGCCGAACATCAGGCCCTGGTCGCCGGCGCCCTGGCGGTTGATCTCGTCCTCGTCCGACTCGACCCGCGACTCGTACGCGGTGTCGACGCCCTGGGCGATGTCGGGCGACTGCGAGCCGATGGCGACGTTGACGCCGCAGGAGTTGCCGTCGAAGCCCTTGGCGGAGGAGTCGTAGCCGATCTTGAGGATGACGTCGCGGACGATCGTCGGGATGTCGGCGTAGGCCTCGGTGGTCACCTCGCCGGCCACGTGCACCTGGCCGGTGGTGATCAGGGTCTCGACCGCGACGCGGCTGCGCGGGTCCTTCGACAGCAGGCCGTCGAGGATCGAATCGCTGATGGCGTCACAAATCTTGTCGGGGTGCCCTTCGGTCACCGACTCCGAGGTGAACAATCTGCTGCTAGACGCGGTCACGGTGGCCGTCACTTCCTCACCTAGACGTCGGATGCCCGGAAACTTAGGCACCCCTTACCAGTGCAAGCGTACTGACTATCGCTCTAGGGACGGTCAACGCTTCATGAAGCTCACAACAGCGTCCCACACCGTGGACGCAAGTTCGGCTTTCTGCGCGAGAGGTAGGGGTTTTTCCGTGGCATCGGCTCCCAGGAGCCAGCCCGAATTGTCCTCGGTGCCGAACGCCTTGCCGTCCCCGACGGCGTTGACGACCAGCAGATCCGCGCCCTTCCGCTTCAGTTTCGCGCGGGCGTGGTCGAGGACGCTGCCGTGGTCGTCGCCGGTTTCCGCGGCGAATCCCACGACGACCTGCCCGGGACGCCGGTTTTGCACGAGTTCCGCGAGAATGTCGGCGTTGCGGGCGAGGGTGATGACCGGGTCCGGCCGGTCGTCCGACTTCTTGATCTTGTGCTCGGCCCGGTCGGCCGGCCGGAAGTCGGCGACGGCGGCGGCCATCACGACGACGTCCGCGGACCGGGACGCCGCGTGCACGGCCTGCCGCAGCTCCTCGGCCGTCGAGACGTGCTCGACCGTCGCACCCGCCGGGTCCGGCAGCGCGACCGTGTGCGCGGTGACCAGGGTGACGTCGGCACCGCGCTGGGCGGCCACGCGGGCGAGCGCGTAGCCCTGCTTGCCGGACGAGCGGTTGCCCAGGTAGCGGACGGGGTCCAGGGGCTCACGGGTGCCGCCCGCGGAGACGACCACCCGGACGCCTTCGAGGTCGCGCGGGAGGGCGTCGGGCCGGGCCAGCAGCAGCTTCGCGAGGTCGACGATCTCGGCCGGGTTCGCCAGCCGGCCCTTGCCGGTGTCGACGCCGGTGAGGCGACCCGAGTCGGGCTCGGTGACGACCATGCCGCGCGAGCGCAGCAGGGCCACGTTGTCGCGGGTCGCCGGGTGCTCCCACATCTCCGTGTGCATCGCCGGGAAGAAGGCGACCGGGCACCGGGCGGTGAGCAGGGTGTTCGTCAGCAGGTCGTCCGCGAGGCCGTGGGCGGCCTTGGCGAGCAGGTTCGCCGTGGCCGGGACGACCAGGACGAGATCGGCCTCCTTGCCGACGCGGACGTGCTGGACCTCGGGCACCTCGGTGAACACACCCGTGTGCACCGGGTGGCCGGAGAGGGCTTCGAAGGTGGCCGCGCCGACGAAGTTCAGCGCGGCTTCCGTGGGGACCACGCGGACGTCGTGACCGGACTCGGTCAGCCCGCGCAGCACCTCACAGGCCTTGTAGGCGGCGATGCCGCCGCCCACGCCCAGGACGACGCGGGGTTTACTCACCCTCGGTGTGCTCGAGCAGGCCGCCGTGGATCTCGCGCAGCGCGATCGAGAGCGGCTTCTCGCGCGGGCCCGGCTCGACGAGCGGGCCGACGTACTCGAGCAGCCCCTCGCCCAGCTGGGCGTAGTAGTCGTTGATCTGGCGGGCGCGCTTGGCCGAGTAGATCACCAGCGCGTACTTCGAGCTGACCTTTTCGAGCAGGTCGTCGATCGGCGGGTTGGTGATGCCCTCGAGCTCTTCGGTCAGGATGGCCTGGGTGGTCACTCGTGGTGCTCCGCATCTTCGGAAGACTGATCAGTAATCAAGTTTAGCAAGTGCTCGGCGGCCTCCCGCACGTCGGCGTTGACGAGGCGGTGGTCGAACTCCCCCGCCGCCGCCAGCTCGCGCTCCGCCTCGGCCAGCCGGGCCTGCACGGCGGCCTCGTTCTCGGTGCCGCGCCCGGTCAGCCGGCCGACCAGTTCCTCCCACGACGGCGGCATCAGCATCACCAGCCGGGCCTCCGGCATGGCCGCGCGGACCTGGCGGGCGCCCTGCAGCTCGATCTCCAGGACGGCCGGGCGGCCCTCGGCGAGGGCCTTCTCGACCGGCTCGCGGGGCGTGCCGTAGCAGTTGCCGGCGAACTCGGCCCACTCCAGCAGCCTGCCGTCGGCGACCATCGCGTCGAACTCCGCGCGGTCCACGAAGTGGTAGTGCGCCCCGTCGACCTCACCGGGGCGCGCCTTGCGCGTGGTGACCGAGACGCTGAACCAGACGTCGGGCTCCAGCTTCCGCAGCTCACCCACCACGCTCGACTTCCCGACCCCCGAAGGCCCCGATACGACGGTGAGCCGGTGCCGGGGGAAGTCCCCCGCCACCGGCTCACCACCGCGGTCGGAACCCGGGTTCACCGGGTAGTCACGACCGGCGCCGTTCACTCGCCGCTGAACTCCGCCAGCAGCGCCTTGCGCTGCCGGTCGCCGAGGCCGCGAAGGCGACGGCTGGGGGCGATCTCCAGTCGTTCCATGGTCTGCTGCGCGCGGACCTTGCCGACGCCCGGGAGGGCCTCGAGCAGAGCCGAAACCTTCATCTTGCCGAGGACTTCGTTCTCCTCGGCCTGCTTCAGCACGTCGACCAGAGTGGTACCGCCCCGCTTCAGCCGCTCCTTCAGCTCAGCACGGATCTTGCGAGCGGCGGCGGCCTTCTCCAGCGCCGCAGCGCGCTGTTCCTCTGTCAGCTGGGGAAGTGCCACGTTTTCCTCCGGTAGTTCTCAAAACTGGGTGGGTGACGCGACGGTACCCACCCGTGAGCACCGGCCACAATGCGGGGGTGCCTGGTGGGACCCCGTTCCGGGCCCTGCTATTGGCCGTTTTCCTGCGGGTCGGCCAGCAGTTCGGCGACCCGTTCGACCGCTTGGCGCAAAGCCCGTTGCTCCGGACCGTGCTTCAGGATGTCCCGGGACGACGCGGGCAGGACACCCGGCAGCGACCGGCCGAAAACCGCCCGCAAATCGGCCACAGTGGCTCCCTGGGCGCCGAAACCGGGGGCCAGCACCGGACCGTTCAGCCGCGAGAGGTCGAGCTCCCCCGGCGGAACGGTGGCCCCGACGACGACACCCACATCGCCGAACGGTTCCGCGCCTGCGTTGAGTGCCGCCGCCGAATCGACGATCGCCTGCGCGACCGTGCGCCCGTCGGGCAGCTTCGCGTTCTGCACCTCGCCCGCTTCCGGGTTCGAAGTCCGGGCAAGCACGAAGATGCCGCGGCCCGCCGAGGCGGCCGTGGCGGCGCAGGCGTCCAGCGAGCCGAAGCCGAGGTACGGCGAGACGGTGACGGCGTCGGCCGCGATCGCCGCGCCGTCGGCGACGTAGGCGGCGGTGTAGGCCGCCATCGTGGAGCCGATGTCGCCGCGCTTGACGTCCAGCAGCACCAGCGCACCCGCGTCACGGGCGGTTTCCACGACCCGTTCGAGCACCCGGACACCGGCGGCGCCGAAACTTTCGAAGAACGCCGACTGCGGCTTCACGATCGCCGTGTGCGCCGCCAGGACCTCCGTGGCGGACAGCGCGAACCGTTCCAGGCCCGAGACGTCCACCGGGAGCCCCCACGCCTCGATCAGGCCCGGGTGGGGGTCGATCCCGGCGCACAGCGGGCCGCGGGCCGCGACGGCCTTGGCCAGCCGCGCCCCGAACCGCTCTCCGCCGCTCACGACTTCGCCTTCAGCGCCGCCTGGAGCTCCTGCAGCGACCGGACGCCGATGTCCCCGCGGATCAGCGCCTCGATGCCGTGCACGGCCGCCGCGGCGCCCTGGACGGTCGTCACGCACGGGATGTCGCGGGACACCGCCGCGGTGCGGATTTCGTAGCCGTCGACGCGCGGACCGCTGTTCCCGTAGGGGGTGTTGATCACCATGTCGACATCCCCGTTGAGGATGACGTCCACGATGTTCGGCTCGGCTTCGGTCGAGCCTTCGTAGTGCTTGCGCACCACCGTGCACGGGATCCCGTTGCGCCGCAGCACTTCCGCGGTGCCGGAGGTGGCGAGGATCTCGAAGCCGAGGTCCGCCAGCCGCTTCACCGGGAACACCAGCGAGCGCTTGTCGCGGTTGGCGACCGAGACGAACACGCGCCCGGACGTCGGCAGCGAGCCGTACGCGCCGCTCTGCGACTTGGCGAACGCCTTGCCGAAGGAGACGTCGACGCCCATCACCTCGCCGGTGGACTTCATCTCCGGGCCCAGCAGCGAGTCGACGCCGTGGCCCTCGGGGGTGCGGAAGCGGTGGAAGGGCAGCACGGCTTCCTTGACCGCGACCGGCGAGTCGGCCGGCATCCGCCCGCCGTCGCCCTCGGCCGGCAGGACGCCGCTTTCGCGCAGGTCCTTGACCGTCGAGCCGGTCATGATCAGTGCGGCGGCCTTGGCCAGCGGCACCGCCGTCGCCTTGGACACGAACGGCACCGTCCGCGACGCGCGCGGGTTGGCCTCCAGGACGTACAGGACGTCGTCCTTGAGCGCGTACTGGACGTTCAGGAGGCCCCGGACGCCCACGCCGCGGGCGATCGCCTCGGTGGAGCGGCGGACGGCCTGCAGGTCCGTGTGGCCGAGCGTGATCGGCGGCAGCGCGCACGAGGAGTCACCGGAGTGGATGCCGGCCTCCTCGATGTGCTCCATGACGCCGCCGAGGTAGAGCTCCTCGCCGTCGAACAGCGCGTCGACGTCGATCTCGATGGCGTCGTCGAGGAACCGGTCGACGAGCACCGGGTGCTCGGGGTTGATCTCCGTGGCGCGGCTGATGTACCCGGCGAGGGTCTCCTCGTCGTAGACGATCTCCATGCCGCGCCCGCCCAGGACGTAGGACGGCCGGACGAGGACCGGGTAGCCGATCTCGTCGGCGATCCGCTTGGCGCCCTCGAACGACGTCGCCGTGCCGTAGCGCGGGGCGGGCAGGCCGGCGTCGGTGAGGACCTCGCCGAACGCGCCGCGGTCCTCGGCCAGGTGGATGGCCTCCGGCGGGGTCCCGACCACCGGGACACCGGCGTCGGCGAGCTTCTTCGCCAGGCCGAGCGGGGTCTGGCCGCCGAGCTGGACGATGACGCCGGCGACCGTGCCCGACGCCTGCTCGGCGTGCACGACCTCGAGGACGTCCTCGAAGGACAGCGGCTCGAAGTACAGCCGGTCGGACGTGTCGTAGTCGGTGGAGACGGTTTCCGGGTTGCAGTTGACCATGACGGCCTCGAACCCGGCCTCCCGCAACGCGATCGCCGCGTGCACGCAGGAGTAGTCGAACTCGATGCCCTGGCCGATCCGGTTCGGGCCGGAGCCGAGGATGAGCACCTTCGGCTTGTCACTTTGGACGGCCACTTCGGACTGTGCGTCGGGATCCGACTCGTAGGCCGAGTAGTGGTAAGGGGTCTTGGCTGCGAACTCGGCCGCGCAGGTGTCGACGGTCTTGAACACCGGCCGCACGCCGAGGCGGTGGCGCAGCGCGCGGACGCCGTCCTCGCCCGCCAGTTCCGGCCGCAGCGCGGCGATCTGGCGATCCGACAGGCCGGTGCGCTTGGCGCGCCGGAGCAGATCGCCGTCCAGCACGGGCGCGTCGCGGACTTCGGCGCCCACTTCGCCGATCAGGGCGATCTGGTCGACGAACCACGGGTCGATGCCGCTCGCTTCGTGCACCTGCTCGACGGTGGCGCCGAGCCGCAGGGCACGCTCCACTTCGTACAGCCGGCCTTCCTTCGGCGTGCGCAGCGAGTCCAAAGTGGACTCCAGCGTCGCACCTGCGGGGTCGGGCAGCGTCCAGAACCCGGTCGCCTTGGTCTCGATCGACCGCATGACCTTGCCGAGCGCCTCGGGGAAGCTGCGCCCGAACGACATCGCCTCGCCGACGCTCTTCATCGTCGTGGTCAGCGCCGGGTCCGCGCCGGGGAACTTCTCGAAGGCGAACCGCGGCATCTTCACGACGACGTAGTCCAAAGTGGGCTCGAACGCGGCCGGCGTCTCGCCGGTGATGTCGTTCCGGATCTCGTCGAGGGTGTAGCCGATGGCGAGCTTCGCGGCGATCTTGGCGATCGGGAAGCCGGTGGCCTTGCTCGCCAGGGCGCTGCTTCGCGAAACGCGCGGGTTCATCTCGATGACGACCATCCGGCCGTCACGCGGGTTGATCGCGAACTGGATGTTGCAGCCGCCGGTGTCGACGCCGACCTCGCGCAGCACGGCGATGCCGACGTCCCGCATCACCTGGTACTCGCGGTCGGTGAGGGTCATGGTGGGCGCGACGGTGACCGAGTCGCCGGTGTGCACACCCATCGCGTCGACGTTCTCGATCGAGCAGACGACCACGACGTTGTCGTGCTTGTCGCGCATCAGCTCGAGCTCGTACTCCTTCCAGCCGAGCACGCTCTCCTCGATGAGCACCTCGGTGACGGGGGACTCGGTGAGCCCGGTGGAGGCGAGCCGCTCGAGGTCCTCGGGCGTGTGCGCCATGCCGGACCCGAGCCCGCCCATGGTGAAGCTCGGCCGGATGACGACCGGGAGACCCAGTTCCTTGACGGTGTCGCGGACCTCGGCCATGTCGTGGCAGACGCGGCTGCGCGGCACCTCGGCGCCGATGGAGCGCACGATGTCCTTGAACTTCTGCCGGTCCTCACCGCGCTGGATGGCGTCGATGTCGGCCCCGATCAGCTCGACACCGTACTTGTCGAGCACGCCACGCTCGTGCAGCGCGACGGCGCAGTTGAGCGCGGTCTGCCCGCCGAGGGTCGCGAGGATCGCGTCAGGACGCTCCGCCGCGATGACCTTCTCGACGAAGTCGGGGGTCACCGGCTCGATGTAGGTGGCGTCGGCGAACTCGGGGTCGGTCATGATGGTGGCCGGGTTCGAGTTCACCAGGGAGACGCGCAGGCCTTCGCTGCGCAGCACCCGGCAGGCCTGGGTCCCGGAGTAGTCGAACTCCGCGGCCTGCCCGATCACGATCGGCCCGGAGCCGATCACCAGCACGTGCTGGATGTCCGTCCTCTTCGGCATCAGGCCTTCTTCTCCATGAGCGAAACGAAATCGTCGAACAGGGGGGCCGCGTCGTGCGGGCCGGCCGCGGCTTCGGGGTGGTACTGGACCGAAAACGCCGGGACGTCCAGTGCGCGGACGCCCTCGACCGTGTCGTCGTTGGGGCAGTAGTGGCTGATCTGCGCCGCCCCGAACGGGGACTCGAAGCGCTGGCCCGGTTCGCCTTCGAGGGCGAAACCGTGGTTCTGCGCCGTGATGGCCACCGACCGGGTCGCCACGTCGATCACCGGGATGTTGATGCCGCGGTGGCCGTAGCGCATCTTGTACGTGCCCAGGCCGAGCGCGCGGCCGAGGACCTGGTTGCCGAAGCAGATGCCGAACAGCGGGATCTCGCGGCCCAGCACCTGCTTGGTCAGCTCGGTCGCGTGCGTCGTCGTGGCCGGGTCGCCCGGGCCGTTGGACAGGAACACCCCGTGCGGCTCGATCGCCAGCAGTTCGTCCAAGGTGGACGTCGAGGGCAGCACGTGCACCTCGATGCCGCGCTTGACCATCTGGCGCGGGGTGTTGGACTTGATGCCCAGGTCCAGCGCCGCCACCCGGAAGCGCGGCTCGCCCTCGGGCGAGACCACGTACGGCTTCGGCGTCGAAACCTGGCCGGCCAGGTCGGCGCCCTCCATCTTCGGGCTGTCGAGCACCGAAGCGACCATCTCGTCGACCGTGCCCAGCGCGTCGCCGGAGAACACCCCGGCGCGCATCGCGCCGCGCTCGCGCAGGTAGCGCGTCAGCGAGCGGGTGTCGACCTCGGCGATGCCGACGATCCCCTGGCGCACCAGTTCTTCGTCCAGCGTCCGGCGGGAGCGCCAGTTGGACGGCGTGCGCGCGGGGTCGCGCACCACGTAGCCGTTGACCCAGATCTTCGAGGACTCGTCGTCCTCGTCGTTCCAGCCGGTGTTGCCGATCTGCGGCGCGGTCTGCACCACGATCTGCCCGTGGTAGGACGGATCAGTAAGCGTCTCCTGGTACCCGGTCATGCCGGTGCAGAACACCGCCTCGCCGAGCGTCCGGCCCTGCGCGCCGTAGGCAGCGCCGCGGAACACCCGGCCGTCTTCGAGTACCAGTGCGGCCTGAGCGCGCGCGTTCACTGGGCACCTCCCTTGATCTTGAGCTGTTCGATCCACTGTGGATAGTCGTCGAGGTCGTCGCCGCGGAAGCCGGTGTCCAGCTCCGTGTCGCCGAGCTGCCAGGTGATGACGAGCAGCGCGTCCGTGCCCATCACCTTCCCGGCGATCTTCCGGTCGCGCCGGACCCCGGTGACGGCGTCGCGCGGGATCCAGAAACCGGGCGCTCCCCCGCGTTCGACGGCGACACCGCCGTCGTGCAGGCGCCAGGCCGCGGAGGTCCGCAGGCCCGCGCCGCGGGTGACGACCCGGTTCTGCCACTCTCCCGCGAAGGTCGTGGCGAGGTACACGCCGGTGGACTCCAGCAGCACCTCGCCGGCGTCCCCGGGGACCGTGGGGAACGGTGGCACCTGCACGCTCTGCGAGCGCGCCTTGCGCCGCCAGCCGACGTACATGCCCCAGACGCAGAGCAGGAAGAAGGCGAAGATCGCCAGCACGAGCCAGAAGCGCTCCATCAGCAGATCTTCCCGTCCCGCGCGGTGATCCGCCCGCGCAGCAGCGTCGCGGTCACCACGCCGGGCAACCGCATTCCCTCGTACGGGGTGTTGGCCGCGATGCTGGCCAGCTCCGCGCCCCGGACCGTCCACTCGGCGTCCGGGTCCACCAGGGTCAGGTTGGCCGGCTCGCCGACCTCGATCGGCCGGCCCTGGTCGGCCAGGTTGCCGATCTCGGCGGGCCGCTCGCTCAGCACGCGGGCGACGCCGCGCCAGTCGAGCAGGCCGGTGCGGACCATCGTTTCGGCCACGATGGACAGTGCCGTCTGCAGCCCGAGCATGCCGGGCCGCGCGGCGGACCACTCGGTGTCCTTGTCCTGCACCGCGTGCGGCGCGTGGTCGGTGGCGACGCAGTCGATGGTCCCGTCGGCCAGCGCGGCCCGCAGCTTTTCCGCGTCCGACGACGTGCGCAGCGGCGGGTTCACCTTGTTGACCGGGTCGTAGGTGGCCAGGCGCTCGTCGGTGAGCAGCAGGTGGTGCGGCGTGACCTCGGCCGACACCTTCGTGCCGCGGTCCTTGGCCCAGCGCAGCACGTCCGCGGTGCCCGCCGTCGAGACGTGGCAGACGTGCAGCCGGGCGTTCGCGTGCCGCGCGAGCAGGCAGTCGCGGGCCACGATGGACTCTTCGGCGGCGGCGGGCCAGCCGGTGTAGCCGAGCCGGGCCGCGCGCTCGCCCTCGTGGGCCTGGGCGCCGACGGTCAGCCGCGGTTCTTCGGCGTGCTGCGCGATGACGACGTCGAGCGCGGTCGAGTACTCCAGCGCGCGGCGCATGAGCAGCGGGTCGGCGACGCACAGGCCGTCGTCGGAGAACACCTTCACCCGGGCCTGGGAGTTCGCCATCGTGCCCAGCTCGGCGAGCTTTTCGCCCTTGAGCCCGACGGTGACCGCGCCGACCGGGTGGACGTCGACCAGGCCGACCTCCTGCCCGCGCCGCCACACGTGGTCGACGATCACGGCGTTGTCGGCGACCGGGTCGGTGTTGGCCATGGCGAACACCGCGGTGTACCCGCCGAGCGCCGCCGCGGCCGAACCGGTCTCGATCGTCTCGGTGTCCTCGCGGCCGGGTTCGCGCAGGTGGGTGTGCAGGTCGACGAAGCCCGGCAGCAGCACCTGGCCGTTCGCCTCGACGACTTCGGCGTCTTCGGGTGCCTGGACGGCGCCGATCCCGGTGATCACGCCGTCCTCGACCAGGACGTCGACCGGGTCACCCTCGCCGTAGGGGCGGGCGCCCTTGATCAGGGTGCTCACGCGGCGGCTCCTTCGCTGGCCAGGAGGTGGTAGAGGACCGCCATGCGCACGTGGACGCCGTTGCGGACCTGTTCGGTGATGGCCGAGGCCGGGGAGTCGGCGACCGCGCTCGCGATCTCCATCCCGCGCAGCATCGGGCCGGGGTGCAGCACGACCGCGTGGCCGGGCAGCAGCTTCAACCGCTTTTCCGAGAGGCCGTACGCGATGGAGTACTCCCGCGCGGAGGGGAAGAACCCGCCGTGCATGCGCTCGGCCTGGACGCGCAGCATCATCACCGCGTCGACCGCGGGCAGTTCGGCGTCCAGGTCGTGCGAAACAGTCACCGGAAGGCTTTCGACGCCGTAAGGCAGCAACGTCGGCGGCGCGACGAGCACGACTTCCGCGCCGAGGCCGGAAAGCAGGTGGATGTTCGAGCGGGCGACGCGGCTGTGCAGGACGTCCCCGACGATGGCGATCCGGCGGTCCTTGAGCGAGCCGAGGCGCTCCCGCAGCGTGGCCGCGTCGAGCAGCGCCTGCGTCGGGTGCTCGTGGGTGCCGTCGCCGGCGTTGACCACCGACGTCCCGGGCTCGGCCAGCCAGCCGGCCAGCCGCTGGGCGGCGCCGCTGGCGGGGTGCCGGACGATCACGCAGTCGGCGCCCGCGGCGGCCAGCGTCAACGCCGTGTCGCGCAGGGATTCGCCCTTGTTGACCGAGGAACTGGAGGCGGAGACGTTGATCACGTCGGCGCTCATCCACTTGCCGGCGATCTCGAACGACACCCGGGTGCGCGTCGAGTTCTCGTAGAACAGGGTGATCACCGTGCGGCCGCGCAGCGTCGGCAGCTTCTTGACCTCGCGGCCGAGCAGGGTGTGCTTCAGCTCGTCGGCGGTGTCGAGCACGGCCGTGGCCAGCGCCGGGTCCAGGCCGTCGGTGGCGAGCAGGTGCTTCACGAGTCCTCTCCAGCAGCTTCCGATGGACGCAGCAGGACCGCGTCCCGGCCGTCGATTTCGGCCAGCAGGACGGACACGCCCTCGGTGCGGGCGGTCGGCACGTTCTTGCCCACGTAGTCCGCGCGGATCGGCAGCTCGCGGTGACCGCGGTCGACCAGCACGGCCAGCTGCACCGCGCGCGGGCGGCCGTGATCACGCAGGGCATCGAGCGCGGCCCGGATGGTCCGGCCGGAGAAGAGGACGTCGTCGACCAGGATCACGACGCGGTCGTCGATGCCGTCGGGCGGCAGCTGCGTCTGTTCGAGCGCGCGCGGCGGGCGGCGGCGGAGGTCGTCCCGGTAGAGGGTGACGTCGAGGGCGCCGGTGGGCGGGCGGACCCCGGAGAACTCGCCGATCTTGTCGGCGAGGCGGACGGCGAGCGGCGTGCCCCGGGACGGGATGCCGAGTAACACGGGCGGGGTAGTGCTCTCCGCACCGTTCGCGGTCTTTTCGATGACCTGATGGGCCATTCGGGCGATCGTGCGCGCGACATCGCCGGCCGTCAGGAGCTCGCGCTCCCCGGCCGAACCAGCCGCGTCACGCGGGCGTGACGACAAACCGGACTCCTTCCCCGCCTCACCGGACGGGTCCTTAAAGGACGTCTGTTCCCCTGCTGGTCGGGGCTTTCCCACCGACAGTAGCAGGCACTTTGCTCAGTCTTCCGGGTGGTGTGAGGTGATTCGCGACAAGCTCGCGCTTGACCTGGTGACAACAATGCGTAACCATTACTCTGAGTATTCGACTCAGCGAGTCCCCCGGCCCGGTCACCCCGACCGGGAGGGGGTGAAGAACGGAGAACGACCAGATGGGCGATTACGCCAAGGCGCTCGGGGCCAAGCTCCGCGGGATCCGCCAGCAGCAGGGCCTGTCCCTGCACGGGGTCGAGCAGAAGTCCGGTGGGCGCTGGAAGGCCGTCGTCGTCGGCTCGTACGAGCGTGGCGACCGCGCCGTCACCGTGCAGAAGCTGGCCGAGCTGGCCGACTTCTACGGTGTGCCGGTGGTCGAGCTGCTGCCCGAGGGCCGGGTCCCCTCCGGTGCCGAGCCCGCCACCAAGATCGTCATCAACCTGGAGCGCCTGCAGCAGCTGCCGGCCGAAAAGGTGGGCCCGCTGGCCCGCTACGCGGCGACGATCCAGAGCCAGCGCGGCGACTACAACGGCAAGGTGCTCTCGATCCGCACCGAGGACCTGCGGTCCCTGGCGATCATCTACGACATGACCCCGGGCGAGCTGACCGAGCAGCTCATCGACTGGGGTGTGCTCCCGCCGGAGGCGCGTCCTTCCAAGGAGGACTGATCGCCCGATGTGCTGCACCGACGAGGTGAGCGTTCCCCGGTGGGGCACCGGAGACGCTCACTGACTCGTCGGGGGGCCTCGCAGCACCCGGGTGGATCTTCGTTCAGAGCACCGCGCGCAGGCGGTCGGCGATCGTGCCGATCCGGCCCAGGACGCCGTTGACGAACCGCGGCGAGTCGTCCGTGGACAGTTCCTTCGCCAGGCCCACGGCCTCGTCGATCGCGACCGGGTCCGGCACGTCCTCGGCCCAGAGCAGCTCGTAGACCCCGACCCGCAGCACCGCGAGGTCGACCTTCGGCATCCGCTCCAGCGTCCAGCCCTGCGCGTGCTCGGCCAGCAGCTCGTCGATCCGGGCCTTCCGGCCGGTGACACCCTCGACCAGGCTGATCGTGTAGTCCGCGATCGGGTCGACCTCGGTCGCGCCCACGCGGTCGGCCAGCAGCGTCACCGCGTCGGTGTCGCGCTGCGCGGCCTCGTACAGCATTTCCACCGCGCGACGGCGCGCCTGCCTGCGGCTGATCGCGCCGCCGCGGTTCGGGTGGGGTTTCGACGTCGGCATCAGCTGGAGACGCGGCCCAGGTAACGGCCGTCGCGGGTGTCGACCTTGATCTTCTCGCCGGTGGACAGGAACAGCGGGACCTGGATCTCCGCGCCGGTCTCCAGCGTCGCCGGCTTGGTGCCGCCGGTGGAGCGGTCGCCCTGCAGGCCCGGGTCGGTGTGCTGGATGATGATCTCGACCGAGGTCGGGAGCTCGACGTAGAGCGCCTCGTTCTCGTGCACCGCGACCTGGACCTCGGTGTTCTCGAGCATGTAGTTGGCGTTGTCGCCGACGACCGCCGCGAGCACCGTGATCTGGTCGTAGGTGTCGCCGTCCATGAAGACGAAGTCGGCGCCGTCCTTGTACAGGTACGTCATGTTCCGGCGGTCCACCGTGGCCGTGTCGACCTTCGTGCCCGCGTTGAACGTCTTGTCGACCACCTTGCCGGTGAGCACGTGCTTGAGCGTGGTGCGCACGAAGGCGCCGCCCTTGCCCGGCTTGACGTGCTGGAACGCGGTGACGGTCCAGAGCTGGCCGTCCAGGTTGAGGACGAGCCCGTTCTTCAGGTCGTTGGTCGTGGCCACGAGCTTGCTGTCTCCTGTGTCGATCTTCCGGTGTTCGGGGCCGCCGTCAGACGACCACGAGGTTCTTGGTGCTCAGGGTGAGGAGTTCGGGCTCCCCAGCCCGCACGACGAGCGTGTCCTCGATGCGCACGCCACCGCGCCCCGCGAGGTACACGCCGGGCTCGACGGTGACCGCCATACCGGCGGCCAGTGTACCGACGCCCGTCGCGGCGAAGCTGGGCGCCTCGTGGATCTGCAGGCCGACGCCGTGCCCGAGACCGTGCGCGAAGTGCTCGCCGTGCCCGGCGTCCTTGATCACGTCGCGCGCGGCAGCGTCCACATGGGACACGTCGGCGCCCGGCACGACGGCGTCGACGCCCGCCGCCTGGGCGGTGTGCACGAGGTCGTACACCGCGCGCTGCCAGTCCGCCGGCTCGCCGAGGACGAAGGTGCGGGTCATGTCGGAGTGGTAGCCGTCGACGGTGGCGCCGAAGTCCAGCTTCACGAAGTCGCCGCGTTCGAGCTCGGCGTGCGTCGGCTGGTGGTGCGGGATGGCGGAGTGCGCGCCGGCGGCGACGATGGAGGCGAAACTGGGAGCGGACGAGCCGTGCTCCAGCATCCGGTTCTCCAGGTCACGGGCGATTTCCAGCTCGGTCCGCCCGGGCCGCAGACCCCCGGCGGCGAGCAGGTCGTCCAGCGCCCGGTCGGCGGCGGCGCACGCCTGGCGCAGCGCCTCGATCTCGGCCTCGTCCTTGAACTGGCGCAGCTGCTCGACCAGGCCGGGGGTCCGTTCGAGGGGCACCTGCCGCCTGAGGGCTTCGTAGGTCTCGACGCTGACGTGCTGGCTCTCGAACCCGAGCCGCCCGTAGGTCCGGCGGTCCCCGGCGGCCTTGGCCACGAGGGCGGCGGCGCTGGCCCGGTCGACGACGGTCTCGAGGTCGGGCACCTCGGCGGCCGCCTGGGTGGTGTAGCGGCCGTCGGTGCAGAAGAGCGTCTTGCCGTCGCCGTCGGCGTGCAGGAGCAGAGCGGCGTTGGAGCCGGTGAAGCCGGTGAGGTAGCGGATGTTGAGCAGGTCGGTGACCAGCAGCGCCTCGACACCGGCTCCGGTCAGGAGCCCGCGCACCGCACCGCGACGTCGTCCATGGGTTTCAGGCACCGGTCCACCCTAGTGCGCGAGCTCGCCGGGGGAAGCGACTCGCCAGTAGGCCGCCTACACTCCGCAGGATGAGCGCCTGGGTGATTCGCGGACTGGGGATGGCGGTGCTGCACGGCGCGGCCATCACGTTGCTGGCCAAGTACGCGGTCTACCACCCGACGGACCAGACGCTGGTGGTCTCGCTGGCCCTGGCGGTCCTGGTGGGGGCGGCGGCCCTGTGGAGCGCGGTGGACGCGTGGCGCGGCCTCCCCGACCGCGGCCGGGTCTGGTTCATCGCGGCGCTGGTGGCGGGCCCGGTGGCGGGGATCCTGTACGTGATCGGCCGCGCGGTGTTCGTGGACCAGACGGGCGTGTCCGAGCTGGGCGGAGCATTGACGGGCGGAGCGGCGTTCTCGGCGTTGCTGGTGCTGATCCCGGCGGGTCTGGGGTTGTTCGTGGGCGGCCGGCTGGGGCGGTCGCCCGAGTCCGGTGAGGAGCCGCGGGGTTAGTTCGCTGCCGCAGCTGGTCGTGGGGGGGTTTGGGGGGTGTTTAGGGGGGGGACAAACACACCCGCGCCGGCGCGGCCGGGCACCCCGGGGCCCCGCAGGGGTGCCGGCCACAAGGGCGCG
>NZ_JBEXKX010000032.1:0-119147 GCF_040609695.1 Amycolatopsis sp. NPDC004625 | reverse complement strand
TGGTGTGGGGCTGGGGTGGGGGGTGGCGGTGGGGTGGGGCGTGTTCGGTTCCCGGCTTCCCCCCCCCCCCCCCCACCCCCCCCCCCCCCCCGGCCGCGGGGGAGGGGTCAGCAGTGGCCGAGGTCGGCCCACTGGGCGGTGAGGCCCGGCTCGGAGCCCTGGGTCCACCAGTTGGCCTGCCACAGGTGGGCGTTGTGCTTCACCCGCTGGCCGCCGAGGTACACCGTGCCCCAGTCCCATTCCGGCGCCGTCGAGCAGCCGGCGGGCTGGGACGGGGTGGTCGGGGTCGTGGGCGTGGTCGGCGTGGTCGTCGGGGTGGTGGTCGGCGGCGGGGTGGTGCAGCCGCTCACGGTGTCCACATGGGACGTTCCGGCGCTGCGGTACTGCCCGGCCTTCGCGACGGCGTCGGTGGGCGAAACGACCTGGTTGCCCGCGTAGTACGTCCAGTCGACCTGTTCGGTGTAGACGCTGGTGCCGCTCGTGTGCCCGGCGGTGTCGATGAACCACATGTTGTAGTTGATCGACATCGGCGTGCGCGGGTACACCGGGTCGCCCTGCGCGTCGGTCGTGTGGTCCGCGGTCAGGACGCCGTCGATGTAGTACTTCACGTGCCCGCCCGAGACCTGCGTGACGACGTCGTGCCAGCCCGCGAAGCTGCGGTTCTGCGCGGTGGACGTGCGCAGGCCGTCCCAGGCCGGGTTGTTCCAGTAGGTGTACCAGCTGGTCTGGTAGTCGGCCTGCGGGCCGCCCCAGCCGCCGTTGGGCAGGTACTCGGAAAAGTCGAGCTCGCTGTAGAGCGGGTCGCGGTCGTACCGCAGCGGGGAGATCGTGAAGTAGGTTTCGTTGACGTGGTCGCCGTCGGAACCGCTGTCCGGCGCGTCGGTGAAGCGGACCCGGCTGGCGTACGTGCCGTTCAGGAACCGCAGCTGGTTCTGGTACAGCTCGGCGTGGGTCGTGCCCGCCGCGCTGCCGTCGGTGGTCGCGGCGAGCTGGGCGACGCGCTCGCCGCCGACGGTCGGGAAGCTGACGTTGCTCGTCAGCCAGCGCGCACCGGGCACCCCGGGGCTGCCGACGTCGTTGCGCGTGGTCCAGCCGGCCCCGCCGAACGCGGGATCGGTGGGCGAGGCGTAGTGGAAGTCGTCGAACAGCACGCCGCAATCGGCCGCTGCGGCCGCCGGGCTGGCGTCGGCTCCGCCGGAGAGGAGCAGGGCCGTCGCGGCCACGGTCGCGACGCTCGTCAGGACTGCTGTCGTGGTGCGGGTCTTGCGGGACATGGGTCTCCTCCTGGGGATGCCGTCCGCGGGGAGCGCCGATTGGTCTAGACGAATCAGGTGGCCAGTACCTTCCTCTTGACCATTGGTCATGTCAAGAAGGCGAGAGAACTTACCTTTGGTAATTTCTGCTCGGGCCGTGGCCGGGAGCGTCATGATGGGGGCGAGCCGAGCGGAAGGACAGCGGATGGAGCTGACCGAGGAAGAGGCCGGGATCGTCGCCGTCGTGCGGGACTTCGTCGACCGGGACGTCCGGCCGGTGGCGCGCGAACTGGAGCACACCGACACCTACCCCGAAGCGCTCATCGAGCGGATGAAGGAGCTCGGCGTCTTCGGCCTGGCCGTCCCCGAAGCGTGGGGCGGGACGCCGGTCTCGGCCCGGTGCTACGCCGAGGTCACCGAGGAGCTTGCGCGCGGCTGGATGAGCCTCGCCGGCGCGATGGGCGGGCACACCGTCGTCGCCGAGCTCGTCGCCGGGCACGGGACGCCCGAACAGCAGGCGCGCTACCTGCCGCGGATGGCCACCGGCGAGGTCCGCGCGACGATGGCGCTGACCGAGCCCGGCGGCGGCTCGGACCTGCAGGCGCTGCGCACCACCGCCCGCCGCGACGGCGAGTCCTATGTGGTCGACGGCGCGAAGACCTGGATCACCAACGCCCGCCGCTCGCGGCTGGTCGCCCTGCTGTGCAAGACCGATCCGCACGCCGAACCCGCGCACGCGGGCATCAGCATCCTGCTCGTCGAGCACGGCCCGGGCTTCGAGGTCTCCCGCGACCTGCCGAAGCTGGGCTACAAGGGCGTGGAGAGCTGCGAACTGTCCTTTGCGGACTTCCGGGTGCCGTCGACCGCGCTGCTCGGCGGCGAAACCGGCCGCGGGTTCGCGCAGATGATGCGCGGGCTGGAGCTCGGCCGGATCCAGGTGGCCGCCCGCGCGCTCGGCGTCGGCCGGGCCGCCCTCGAAGATTCCCTGCGGTACGCCCAGGAACGCGAGACGTTCGGCAAGCCGATCTGGCAGCACCAGTCGGTCGGCAACCACCTCGCCGACATGGCCACCAAGCTGGAGGCGGCCCGCCAGCTCGTCCACCACGCCGCCCGGCGCTACGACTCCGGCGAGCGCGCCGACCTCGAAGCCGGGATGGCGAAGCTGTTCGCCTCCGAGACGGCGATGGAGGTCGCCCTGGACGCGGTCCGGATCCACGGCGGCTACGGCTACTCCACCGAATTCGACGTCGAACGCTACTTCCGGGACGCGCCGCTGATGATCGTCGGCGAAGGCACCAACGAGATCCAGCGGACCGTGATCACCCGGCAGCTGATCCGCCGTCACCCCCTCGGCTGAGCGGGAACGAGCGTGGGGGGCCGTGCCGTCTTGGGGGGAGGGGATGGCACGGCCCCCCACGCTCCGCCGGGCACGCGAGGTGGCGCCGCGTGCCCGGCTGGTCCGAAGTGCCCTACCCGGTCCGGTTTGCGGCCGCGTGGACGGTCCAGGGGGGATTGCCGCACTGCGGCCGCCAGGTGCCGAGGTGCACCCACTGCCGGCCCCACGGGTGGGACATCAGCACGGTCGGGCGCCGGCACCGGGGGCAGGTCTGCGGCGCCGAATCGATGGACACCTCGTCCTCCTCCGGGCGGTGGCTGGTCGCGGGGACCAGGATCGTCCGGACGCCGGACGGAGCGGACCGGGGAAACTACCCGGATCACTACGCGGGTCGCCCGGGCCGGCCCGCCAGCCACGACGCCACCTGGGTGCGGGAGGTGAGGCCGAGTTTCACCAGGACGTTCTCGACGTGCCCCTCCACCGTCCGTCCGCTGAGGACGAGCGCGGCCGCGATTTCCTTGTTGGACATGCCCCGCGCCACCAGCTCGGCGATCTCCCGCTGCCGCCGGGTCAGCCCGCCCGGCGGGGCCGCCTCGGCCGGCGGTGCCGCGGGCGGCCGCTCGCCCAGCGCACACCGGACGACCTCGTCGAGGCCGGAGCCGGCCGCCTCGGAGAAGGCCGCGTCGAACGCCTCGGGCCCGAGTGCCTTGCGGGCCGAGGCCGCGCACTGCTCGTCGACGCCCTGGTAGGGGCTCATCTCGCCGACGCGCGCGCCGCTGAGCCGCCAGACCGCGTCGGCGCAGCCGAGCAACCGGGCCACCCGCTCGTGCGCGCCTTCGGCGGCGCGGCACCACGCGAGGGCCTCGACGAGGAACGCGAGCAGCGTGCGGTCCGGCAGCCGCAGCGCGACGGCCTCGCGCAGCAGCTCCGCCGCCGCCCCCGGCTCGCCGGCCCGCCACCGGTGGATCGCGACGGCCCACAGCGCGTAGCCCCGTGACCACCGGGCCTCGTGCCGGTCGGCCAGGGCGAGGGCCTCCTCGGCGGCGGCCGCGCCGCGGGGGTCGCCGAGGAAGAAGCGGGCGGCGGCGAGCAGGACGAGCGTGTCGAACACCAGCAGTGCGTCCCCGGCCGTGCGGTACCCGGCCAGCGCGCGCTCCAGCAGTCCGGCGCCGCTCGTCAGGTCGCCGGCGAAGAACGCGGCCATGCCGGCGCATTCCGCGTGCCCGGCCCGGAGCCGTTCGTCGTCGAGTTCGCCGGCGAGCTCGGCCAGCTCCGCCAGCAGGTCCGCGTGCGGTGCCGCGGTCTGGATGGCCAGGAACGCCATGGCGTACAGCCCCCGGGCGCGGACCAGCGTGCGCTCACCGCACAGCTCGAGGCCGCGCCGCAGGTGCCCGCAGCCTTCCGGGACGAGGCCGCCGCCGTACCAGAAGTTCCACAGCGAAGCCGCGATGTCCAGCGCCCGGCCCGCCCGCTCCGGCGCGGCGAGGCAGTGTTCGAGCACGGCCCGGAGATTGGCCTGTTCGCGCCGGAACCGGCCGAGCCACTCCGTCTGCCGCGGGCCGAACCCCTCGGCCCGGTAACGGCGGGCAAGATCCGCGTAGTACGCGGCCTGCCGGGCCCGCACGCCGGCCTCGTCGCCGCTTTCGGCCAGCTCGGCGCCGCCGTATTCGCGGACGGTTTCCAGCATGCGGTACCAGGCGTGCCGGCCGAAGGTGCCGTTCCGGCGGCTGAGGACGGACTTGTCCACCAGCCCCGTGAGGACGTCCAGGGTGCTGCCGCCGTCGGCTCCGGCGGGCGCGCAGACGTGCTCGGCGGCGTCGAGGTCGAAGCCGCCGGGGAACACCGACGCCTGCGCCCACAGCCGTTGCTCCGCGGGCGTGCAGAGCTCGAAACTCCAGCCGATCGCCGCGTCCAGGGTCCGGCGGCGGGGCCGGGCGGCGACCGGTCCCGAGGTGAGCAGGCCGAGCCGGTCGTCGAGCCGCTCGAGCACCTGCTCGACCGACAGCACGCGGACGCGGACGGCGGCCAGCTCGATGGCCAGCGGGATGCCCTCCAGCCGGCGGCAGATCCGGCTCACCGCCGCCCGGTTGCCCGGGGTGAGGGCGAACCCCGGCGAGACGGCGGCCGCGCGTTCGGTGAACAGCGTCACCGCCTCGGCCGGGCCGGCGCCGGTGTCCTCGGCCGGCGGCAGGGGCAGCGGCTCGACGTGCAGGATGTGCTCGCCTTCGACGTGCAGCGTGTGCCGGCTGGTGGCCAGCACCCGGAGCCCGCCGGAGGCCGCGAGCAGCTTCGCGGCCAGCATCGCGCACTCCTCCGCGACGTGCTCGCAGTTGTCCAGCACCAGGAGCAGCTGCTTGTCCTCGAGGTACTCGGCGAGCCCGGCCGCCTGGTCGCTGGTGCCGCGCAGGCCGAACGCCGTCGCCACGGTGTTCGGCACCAGGCGCGGGTCGCCGAGGTCGGCCAGCTCGACCAGCCACACGCCGTCCGGGAAGGCCCGGCGGACGTCGGCGGCCACCCGCAGGGCCAGCCGCGTCTTGCCGACGCCGCCGGCGCCGGTCAGCGTGACCAGCCGGGCCGCCGAGAGCAGCCGCTTCACGTCCCCGGCCTCCTGCCGCCGGCCGACGAAGCTGGTCAGCTCCGCGGGCAGATTGCCGGTGCTCCGGCGGGATCGGGCGCCCATGCGGAGAGTGTAGGTCGGGACGGACGAGCCTCAAGCCGAACCGGCGGGCAGCACAACTACTTCGTCGCAGATATTGTTAACAATCTCATCGACGATTAGGGTGCGAGTATCGAGACCCGAAGCGACGAGGAACAACCGTGATCATCGACTGCCACGGCCACTACACCACCGCACCGCCCGCCCTCGCGGCGTGGCGCGACCGGCAGGTCGCCGCCCTGGACGGCGCCGTCCCCGCGCCCGTCCGCGCCGACCTGCGGATCAGCGACGACGAACTGCGCGAGACGATCGAGCCGAACCAGCTGCGGCTGATGGACGAACGCGGCATCGACCTGACGATCTTCTCGCCTCGCGCCTCCTTCATGGCCCACCACGTCGGCGGCTTCGAGACGTCGGCGGCGTGGGCGGCGATCTGCAACGAGCTCTGCCACCGCGTCAGCACGCTCTACCCCGAGCGGTTCGTCCCGGCGGCGATGCTCCCGCAGTCCCCGGGCGTCGACCCGGCGACCTGCCTGCCGGAGCTGACCCGCTGCGTCGAGGAGTACGGCGCCGTCGCGCTGAACCTCAACCCCGACCCGAGCGGCGGCCACTGGACGGCCCCGCCGCTCACCGACCGGTCGTGGTACCCGGTCTACGAGAAGATGGTCGAGTACGACATCCCGGCGATGGTGCACGTCAGCACCAGCGTCAACCCGGCGTTCCACACCACCGGCGCGCACTACCTCAACGCCGACACGACCGCGTTCATGCAGCTCGTGCAAGGCGACTTGTTCACCGACTTCCCGGCGCTGCGGCTGATCATCCCGCACGGCGGCGGCGCGGTGCCCTACCACTGGGGCCGGTTCCGCGGGCTGGCCATGGCACTGGGCAAGCCCGACCTCGAAGAACACGTGCTGCACAACGTCTTCTTCGACACCTGCGTCTACCACCAGCCGGGTTCGGACCTGCTCTTCGACGTCATCCCGGCGCGCAACATCCTCTTCGCGTCGGAGATGATCGGCGCGGTCCGCAGCGTCGACCCGCAAACCGGGCACCCCTTCGACGACACCCGCCGGTACGCCGAGGCCGCGAACCTGTCCGAAGAGGACTGGGCCGCCATTCGGGAGCACAACGCCCGCGCCGTCTACCCCCGCCTGGACGCGCTCCTGAAGGGACAGGGCCGGTGACCGCGCCGAAGACACCAGGCTGGCTGGACTGGTGCGCCGCACCGTCCACACCGGACTTCCGGGTGCCGCCCGGCACGGTCGACGCGCACTGTCACGTGTTCGGCCCGCAGGCGGAGTTCCCGTTCGCGCCCGGACGCAAGTACACCCCGTGCGACGCGAGCAAGGAGCAGCTCTTCGCCCTGCGCGATCACCTCGGCGTCTCCCGGAGCGTGATCGTGCAGGCCACCTGCCACGGCGCGGACAACTCCGCGATGGTCGACGCGGTCCGGGCGGCGGGTGGCCGGGCGCGCGGGGTCGCGACCGTCCGGCCCGACATCGGCGACGCCGAACTGCGGGAGCTGCACGCAGCCGGGGTCCGGGGCGTGCGGTTCACCTTCGTCAAGCGGCTGGCCGACGCCTCACCGCACGAAGACCTGAGCGCCATCGCGAAGAAGATCGCGCCGCTCGGCTGGCACGTCGTGCTGTACTTCGAGGCCGCCGACCTGCCTGGGCTGGAAGGCTTCTTCGGCACGCTGCCCGTGCCGCTGGTGATCGACCACATGGGACGGCCGGACGTCACGAAGCCGGTGGACGGCCCGGAATTCCGCCGGTTCCTGGAGTTCGCCGGCCGCCACGACGTCTGGGTGAAGGTGAGCTGCCCCGAGCGGCTGACCGTCACCGGGCCCCCGGCCTACGCCGACGTCGTCCCGTTCGCCCGCCGCGTCGTCGCCGACTTCCCGGACCGGGTGCTGTGGGGGACCGACTGGCCGCACCCGAACCTGAAGCACCACATGCCCGACGACGGCCTGCTCGTCGACCACGTCCGGCACGTCGCGGACACCTCCGAAGCGCGGCGGAAGCTGCTCGTCGACAACCCGATGCGCCTCTACTGGCCCGGCGAAACCACCTGAACCCCGAACTCCCGGAGACACCGAAGGGCATGCAATGCAGCACGCCAATGCGCTCAACCGGCTGAACCGCCTGCCGATCGCCCGGTTCCACAAGGTCACCCTGTTCGCCGTCTCGTTCGCCTACTTCTTCGAGTTCGCCGACATCAACAGCTTCGCCACCACCGCACCCCAGCTGATCAAACTCTGGGGCGTGACGGTGAACCAGGTCGCGTACGTGACGTCGCTGTCGTTCGTCGGCATGTTCTTCGGCTCGATCATCGCGAGCACCATCGCCGACCGCTGGGGCCGGAAGAACGCGCTCGTCCTGACGACCGTCTGGTTCGGCGTCTTTTCGTTCGCGGCGGTGTTCTCGTGGGACATCGTGTCCCTCGGCGTGTTCCGGGTCCTGACCTCGGCGGGCCTGTCGGCGATGACCGTGGTCGCGGTGATCTACGTCAACGAGCTGTACCCGGCGGCGAACCGCGGCAAGTACCAGGCGTACGCGATCGTGATCGGCATCTGCGGCACGCCGGTGACGAACCTGATCGCCAGCGTCGTGGTCCCGCTCGGCGACTGGGCGTGGCGGCTGGTCTACCTGTGGGGCGCGCTCGGTGTCCTGCTCGTGCTGTTCACCCGGCGGCTCAAGGAATCGCCCCGCTGGTACGAAAGCCGCGGCGAGCACGGACGGGCGGACGCGGTCCTGCGTGAGATCGAGGCGCAGGTCGCGGAGGAGAAGGGCCCGCTGCCGGAGCCGGCGCCGCCGATCGCGGAGGCCCCGGTGGCCAAGGCCCCGCTGTGGTTGTTGCTGCGCAAGAAGTACCTGCTGCCGACGCTGCTGCTCACCGTCCTGTGGGTGACGCAGACGATCGGGTTCTTCGGCTGTTCGAGCTGGGCGCCGACGCTGCTGGCCAAAGAAGGGTTCAGCGTCGAGAAGTCGGTGTTCTACGTGGCTCTCACGACGGTCGGCGCGCCGCTCGGCTCGTACCTGGCCGCCCTGGTCACCGACCGCTTCGAGCGCAAGTGGTGCCTGGTCGCGTTCGGCACCGTGATCGCGTTGTGCGGGCTGCTCTACGGGCTGACGTTCAACCCGGTGCTGATCGTGGTGTTCGGGTTCCTGGTCAACATGTTCGAGCGCGGCTACACGGCCCTCGGGTACGCGTACTCGCCGGAGTTGTTCGACACACGCGGCCGGTCATTGGGCACGGGCGTGTCGTACGGCCTCGGGCGGCTCTCGAACGCGGCCGGTCCGCTGATCGTGGCCGGGCTGTACACCGGCAGTGGCTACCGGAGCGTGTTCTTCTTCATCGCCGGCACGTGGCTGGCCGGCGCGGTGGTGCTGGCGCTCTTCGGCCCGCGGACCCGGCAGGCACGGCTCGCGCACACGGCAACGGCGCCGGCCGGCGTCTAGAAGGCGTCCCCTCTTCCGTGAGGGGTTCACCTGCGCAGTTCCGGGGCGTCCGTGTCCACCCGCGGGGCGGCCGGGGTGACCTGGGCCGGGCGTCGCACCAGCGCGACCATCGCCGCGCCGAGGAGCCTGGCGACGGCGAACACGCCGAAGCCCAGTGTGGACAGTCCACTCGCGACCAGGACACCGCCCAGCCAGGGACCGAACACCGCGCCGAAGCGGCCGACCCCGGACACCCAGCCGAGCGCGGTGGCGCGGCTCGCGGCGGGGTAGTGGGCGCCCACCGCCGCGTAGATCAGGGTCTGGGCGCTGAACAGCCACGCGCCGGTGAGGAACACGACGACGTAGGTGAGCGGGAGCGGCATCCGGACGGCCAGCAGGCCGACGCCGGCCGCGGTGAGCGTGAACCAGACGACGGCGACCGGCCGGGCGCCGAAGCGGTCGGCCAGGCGGCCCGCGACGAGCATGCCCGCGATGCCGCTGAGGTTGATCACCAGCAGGAAGCTGATCGCGGAGCCGAGGTTGTAGCCGCTGCCGCTGCCGCGCATCATCGTCGGCAGCCAGGTGTTGACGCCGTAGACCAGCAGCAGCCCGGCGAAGGAGGCGATCCAGAACAGGACGGTCGTCAGCCGGACCGAGGGCGTGAACAGGCCGCGCAGGCCGCCGGTGTCCTTGGCGGGTTCCGGGGCGAACGGCGCCGTCGGCACGCCGAACCGGTGCGCGATCGCCTGCGCGCGGCCGGTCCGGCCCTTGGCCAGCAGGAACGTGAGCGATTCCGGCAGGAGGAAGGCGACGGCCGGCAGGACCGGCACGAGCAGGAGCGCGCCCAGCCAGTACACCGACCGCCAGCCCAGCGACTGCACGAGCGTCATCCCGAGGGCGCCGGCCAATGCGCCGCCGGCCTGGTGCGCCGTCATGACGGTGGTGACGGCGAGGTTCCGGCGCCACGCGGGGGCGTACTCCATGACCATCGCGATGGCCGAGGGCAGCAGCCCGCCGAGGCCGAGGCCGGCGGCGAACCGGGCCGCGCCGAACCACCCCGGCGTCGGGGCGGCGGCGCAGGCGGCGGCCGCCAGCGAGAAGAGGGTGACGTCGGTGAGGATGAGCTTCCGGCGGCCGATGCGGTCGGTGAGGAGGCCGGCGGAGAGGGCGCCGAGCAGCATCCCGAACGTCGTCAGGCTGCCGATCTCGCCGCCGGTGACGGGCGTGAGGCCGAAGCTCCGGTCCGCCAGGACGCCCGGCAGGGTCGCGCCGTAGACGAACAGGTCGAGGCCGTCGAGCAGGACCAGGACCCAGCACAGCGCGGTGACCCGGACGGCGAGGCGGTTCTCCGGTGCGGACATCTTCGGTCCCTTCGTCCCGGCCGGCGACGAGGTCCGAAGCTACATCGTGTGAGATATTGAACACAAGAGTCACCTCAAGATTGTCAACAATCTTGAGCAAGATTTCGGAGCTGATCACGGGCCGCGATGGCGACGTCGGCCCGCACGCCGAGTTCGGCGAGCATTTCGGCGGCGGCCGTCATTTCGGCGGTGCGGCGGACGGCGTGCCGGTGGGAGCCGTCGACCAGCCGGTCGACGGTGGCGGCGTCCGCGGCGGTGAGCTCGCCGACGACGATCTTGTGCAGCCAGTCTTCGCAGCCGGCGGCCCGCGCGGCGCTCAGGGCCTCGACCACGGCGGCGGACATGCCCTTGAAGAAGACGCTGCGCAGCAGCTTGCGCTCGGCGGCGAGGCCGGCTTCGCCCGCCAGCACCTCGACAGCCGCGCCCAGGGGGTTCAGGAGCTCGGCGACCGTGTCGGCGGCGGTTCCGGTGGCCAGCATCGGGACCCGCAGCCCGCGGCCGGGGACCGGGGCCATGATCGCGACGTCGGCGAAGGGAACGCCGCGCCCGGCGGCGAGGGCGGCCAGCTGCCGCTTGGTGCCGGGGGAGGCGGTGTTCAGGTCGGCCCAGGTCGCGCCGGGTCCGACCCCGGCGAGACCGGCCTGCAGTGCCTCGATGGCGGCGCTCGAGCTGTTGACGCTGAGCACGAGGTCGGCGCCTCGGGCGGCTTCGGCCTCGGAGCCGGTGGCCACCACGCCGCCGGTGGCCGCGACGGCCGGGTCGTACCCGCGGACGGTGACCCCGGCGGCCACCAGATCGCGGGCGAACGCGCCGCCCGCTTCGCCGAGTCCGAGTACCGCGACGGTTCCAGGCATAGCAGAATCCTCCCAGGCAGCTACGATCGAGTACACGATGTGCTCGACAAAATTGTCAACAAAAACGGAGCCGAGGCTATGACCGAGAGTGCTGCGGACCGGCAGCCGGGGGAGCGTTCCGTGGTGGCGGCCGTCCGCGACGCCATCGTCCGCGGCGAGTTCGTGCCCAACCAGCGGCTGGTCGAAGCCGATCTGTCCGCGCAATTTGGGGCGAGCCGGGCGACCGTGCGGGCGGCGCTGATCGAGCTGACGAACGAAGGGCTCGTCGAGCGGGTGCAGAACCGCGGCGCCCGGGTGCGCGCGGTGTCGCTGGAGGAGGCCGTCGAGATCTCCGAAGTCCGCATGATGCTGGAGTCGCTGTGCGCGGCGAAGGCCGCGGAGCGCATTTCGGACGCCGAGGTGGGCGAGCTCCGCGAGCTGGGCGAGCGCATGCAGATGGCGGTGGCGGGCGGCGACGTGGTCGGGTATTCGGGCCTGAACCAGCGCCTGCACCGCCGGATCCGCGAGATCAGCGCCCAGCACACGGCGGCGCAGGTGCTGGAGCGGCTGCGCGGGCAGAGCGTGCGGCACCAGTTCCGCCTGGCGATGCGCCCCGGCCGCCCCCAGGTTTCGCTGCCGGAGCATCTGGCGATCATCGACGCGATCTGCGCGAACCGTCCGGAGGAGGCGGCCGAGGCCGCGCGGATCCACCTGGCCAGCGTGATCGAGGCCCTGAAAGCAGCTGACGCCGAAGTCTCTCCCCTTCACCCCTGACCCCCTCCAGCCGCCTCGCGTACCGGGACGATCGGTTGGACGCCAAAATTGTTGACAATTTTGGCTACCGGATCGTACCGTGGCCTCATGAAGCCCGTCATCGTCACCGATCCGCCGCGGGCCGACCTCGGGCAGGTCGCCCGGCTGGCGGACTACGGCGTCGCCACGGTTCACGAGGCGCTCGGCCGCTCCGGGCTGCTCGAGGCCGGGCTCCGGCCGATCCAGGATGGCGTGCGGGTCGGCGGGACCGCCGTCACCGTGCTCTGCTGGCCCGGGGACAACCTGATGATCCACGCGGCCGTCGAGCAGTGCCGCGAAGGCGACCTCCTCGTCGTCACCACCACGTCGCCGAACCGGGACGGCCTCTTCGGCGAGCTCTTCGCCACCGCGCTGCGCCGCCGCGGGGTGCGGGGGCTCGTCACCACCACCGGGGTCCGGGACGTCGCCGATCTGCGGGCGCTCGGCTTTCCCGTCTGGTCGGCCGCCGTCAGTGCGCAGGGCACCGTCAAGGCGACCGCGGGGGCCGTGAACGTGCCCGTCGTCGTCGGCGGGCAGCTCGTCCGGCCCGGTGACGCCGTGCTGGCCGACGACGACGGCGTCCTCCTCGTCCGCCGGGAGGACGTCCAAAATGGACTCGAACAGGCGAAAGCCCGGCTGGAGAAGGAAGCCGAGGCGCGCGAAGCGTTCGCGAACGGCCAGCTCGGCCTCGACCGCTACGGCCTGCGCGAGAAGCTCGAAACCCTCGGCGTCCGCTACCTGACCGCCGAGGAGTACGAAAAGGAGCAGGCATGACCGGCGTGCGCTGCATGCTCATGCGCGGCGGCACCTCGAAGGGCGCCTACTTCCTCGCCGGGGACCTTCCCGCCGAGCCCGCCGCCCGCGACGACCTGCTGCTGCGGATCATGGGCACCCCCGACCCGCGCCAGCTCGACGGCCTCGGCGGCGCGCAGCCGGTCACCAGCAAGGTCGCGATCGTCTCGGGAGCCACCGATCCCGGCCACGACGTCGACTACCTCTTCCTGCAGGTCGGCGTGGAGGAGCCCACCGTCTCCGACCGTCAGACGTGCGGCAACCTGCTCGCCGGCGTCGGGCAGTTCGCCGTCGAACGGGGGCTCGTGCCCGCCGGGCCGCAACGCACCACCGTCCGCGTGCGGCTGCTCAACACCGGTTCGATCGCCGTCGCGTCCTTCGCCACGCCCGGCGGCGAAGTCGACTACCGCGGCGGCACCGCCATCTCCGGCGTTCCCGGCACCGCGGCCCCGGTCGAGCTCGACTTCACCGAGACCGAAGGATCCGTCTGCGGCAGCCTCCTGCCCACCGGCCACGTCCGGGACGACGTCGGTGGCGTCGAAGTGTCCTGTGTGGACAACGGGATGCCGGTCGTCGTTGCACGCGCCGAAGACCTCGGCGTCACCGGGTACGAGCCGGTCGAGGAGCTCGCCGGCCCCCGGCTCGCCGAACGCATCGACGCCCTGCGTATCGAAGCCGGGAAGCTGATGGGCCTCGGCGACGTCCGCGGCAGCTCGATCCCGAAGACCACGCTCGTCGCCGCGCCGCGCGACGGCGGCGCCATCTGCACCCGGACGTTCATCCCGGTCAAGCCGCACCCGTCGATCGGCGTGCTCGGGGGCGTCAGCGTCGTCACGGCCTTGCTGCTCGACGGCGCCGTCGGCCACGAGCTGCTCGAAACGAGCGGCGGACCCGTGCAGCTCGAGCACCCGAGCGGCAAGCTCGCCGTGGCGATCGAATTCGACGGGGCCCGCGTCCGCCGGTCGACCGTGCTCCGCACCGCGCGGAAGCTGTTCGACGGCACCGTTTTCCCCCGATCCTGAGGAGGCAGCCGTGCCCGGCCCCGCGCCCCGCCACGAGATCGCGCACCTCGGTCACGTCGAGCTGTTCACCCCCGAGCCGGAACGGAGCCTCGACTTCTTCGTCCGCGTCCTCGGGCTGACCGAGAACGGCACCGATGGCGACTCGGTGTACCTGCGCACCTGGGACGACTACGAGCACCACAGCCTCAAGCTCACCGCGGCGAGGACGTCCGGCGTCGGCCGGACGGCGCTGCGGGCGGCGAGCGCGGACGCCCTCGACCGGCGGGTGGCCGCGCTGGCGGAGCGCGGGCTCGGCGTCGGCTGGGTCGACGGCGACACCGGTGTCGGGGCCACGTACCTGTTCCGCGACCCGGACGGCCACGAATTCGAGCTCTATTGGGAAACCGAGCGCTACCGGCCGCCGGCGCACCTGCGGCCGGCCCTGAAGAACCAGGCCCAGGCGTACCCGGGCCGCGGGGTCGGCGTCCGCCGCCTCGACCACGTCAACTACCTGGCCCGGGAGGCGGAAGCCAACGGCCGGTTCGTCTGCGACGTGCTCGGCGGCCGGGTGACCGAGCAGATCCGGCTCGACAGCGGCGTCGTTTCCGGGCAGTGGACGTACTTCGCGCAGAAGTCCTACGACCTGGTCTATACCAATGACTGGACGGGCTCGAACGGGCGGCTGCACCACATCGCGTTCGCCACCGACACCCGCGAAGACATCCTGCGCGCCGCCGACATCGCGCTCGACAACGGCGTCCACATCGAGACCGGGCCGCACAAGCACGCGATCCAGCAGACGTTCTTCCTCTACGTCTACGAACCCGGCGGCAACCGGATCGAACTGTGCAACCCCACGGGACGCCTGATCTTCGCGCCGGACTGGGAGCCGGTCACCTGGACCGAGGCCGAACGGGCCAGGGGACAGGCGTGGGGCCTGAAGACGATCGAGTCGTTCCACACCCACGGCACCCCGCCGATCGCCTGAGCACGGTGGTGGCCGGCGCCCCCAGGCGCTACCGTGAGCTTCTCGGTCTGCGCACAGCGTGACGGCCTGGGGGTGGGGATGAGCAGGACGTGGTCCGCGTTCGCGGTACCCGGGTTCCGGGTGGTCTGGCTGGCGGGCCTGCTGTCCGTGGCCGGGGACCAGCTCGCCCGCGTCGCCTTGTCGATACTCGTCTTCCAGCGCACCGGTTCCGCGGCGCTGAGCGCGGCGACGTACGCGCTGTCGATGCTGCCCGCGCTCGTGTCCGGCGCGCTGCTGTCGTGGCTGGCCGACCGGTTTCCCCGCCGCCGCGTGCTGGTGACGTGTGACGTCGTCCGGGCGGCGCTGGTGGCCGTCATGGCCGTGCCCGTGGTGCCGTTGCCGCTGATGGCCGGGCTGCTCGTGCTGGTGCAGCTGGCCGAGGCGCCGTTCTCGGCGGCTCAGGGTGCCGTCCTGCCGGAGCTGCTGGGCTCCCGCTACGAAGCCGGGCAGGCGGTGCAGCAGGTCACCACGCAACTGTGCCTGGTGCTGGGGTTCGTCGCGGCCGCGTTCGTGGTCACGGCGGTCGGCGCGCACGCCGCGCTGGCCGTCGACGCCGCCACCTTCGCCGTGTCCGCCGTGCTGATCCGCGCCGGTCTCGGCCGCCACCCGCCGCCGGACGGCGACGGCGAGAGCGGGACCACGTGGTGGCGGCGGTCCTGGCGCCGGATCGCCGCGGGCGCGGTGACCGTGGGCCGGGACCGCACCCTGGGCACGTTGGTGTGGCTGGGCTGGCTGGCGCTGTTCACGGTCGTCCCCGAAGGGCTCGCCGTGCCGTTCGCGCAGCAGGTCGGCGCGGGCGGTGGCTGGATCGGGGTGCTGCTCGCCGCGGAACCCGCGGGCGCGGTCGCCGGCGCGCTGCTGCTGCGGCGGGTCGCCCGGCCGGTGCGCGTGCGCGCGCTGGGCGTGCTCGCGGTCGGGACGTCGGCGCCGCTCGTGGCCTTCTGGGGCCGGCCCACCCTGGGCGCGGCGCTGGCCCTGCTCTTCGTGTCCGGCCTGTGTTCGGCGTACCAGGTCACCGCCGGGGCGACGTTCGTCCAGCTGTCCCCGCCGCGGGTGCGCGGGCGGACCCTGGGGTTCGCCCGGACCGGCATGATCGCCGGGCAGGGCCTCGGGATCGTGGCCGGCGGGGTGCTGGCGCAGCTGGCCGGGCCGTCGACGGCGATCGCCTGGGCGGGGACCGCGGGAGCGCTGGTCGCGCTCGCCGCGGCCGCGGCCTGGGCGCGTCGCCGTCCGGACACCGTGTCCGCCGCGCTCCCGGCCGAAACCTGAGTGTCACCAGCCTTTGTCGCTCATGGCGTTGCTCCTTCCGGTGCGGGGACGGGGTTCGGTCGCGGGGTTCACCAGCCCTTGTCGCTCATCGGCTCGCCCTTTCCGTGCGGTTCGTCCGGTGCCGGATACCCGGAATCGTCCCAGCCGCCCGGTCGGGTCGCCTCCGCGGGAAGCGGCTGACATCCGGCCGTGACGCGACTACCCTGGGCAATCAGGTGACCACCGGCGCGGGGGAGGCGCTGCGGATGAGGGGAAACTCGGTCACCGGCGGAGATCGATCGCCGTCGGGCTGGAAACTGTGGTCGTTGCCGGGACGGGTGCTGGTCCTCGTCCTGGGCGTGGATCTCCTGGCGGTGGGCGTGACGGCGCTCGCCGCGCGGGCGGCGCCGACGTCCACGCAGTGGGTGACGGCCGCCTGGCTGGCCGCGGCGGCGCTGCCGCACCTGCACGCATCTCACCTGATCGAGCGAAGGCGCCGAGACCGGTCGGGGACGCCGTACGTCGACCTCTGCAGCGTCTGGATCTTCGCCGGCGTGCTCGCCCTGCCGCTGGTGCTGGAACTGGCGCTGGTGGCGGTGATCTACGCGCACCGCTGGCTGCTGGTCAACCGGTACGACCCGGTCCGCCCGCCGCACCGGACCGTGTTCACCGCCGCCACGCTCGCGCTGGCCGCCGCGGCCGCGAGCGCCGTGCTGCAGTTGACCGGCGTCCACGAGCACCTGGCCGGCGGCGCCCGGCCCGGCTGGGCCGAACTGGCCGCCGTCGTCGCCGCGGCCGCGGTGCAGTGGGGGATCAACACCGCGCTCGTCGGCACGGTCATCGCGTGGACGGTCACCGTCGAGCACCCCCGCCGGCTGCTCGGCAGCGCCTCGGACAACCTGCTGGAGCTCAGCCAGCTGGCGCTCGGCGTGTTCGTGGCCGCCGCGCTGCTGTGGTGGCCGCCGGCGGCGCTGCTGATGATCATCCCGACGTTCGCGCTGCACCAGTGCGTCCAGCTCGACCAGCTCAAGCTCGCCGCCCGCACCGACCAGCGCACCGGGCTGCTCAACGCGATCGCCTGGCACGAGCAGGCCGAGCTCGCGCTCGGCCGCACCCGCGGCCGGACCGGGGTGCTGATGATCGACCTCGACTGGTTCAAGCGCATCAACGACACCCACGGCCACCCGGTCGGCGACGACGTCCTCGCCGAAGTGGCCACGGTGCTGACCAGGACCGTCCGGCGCGGTGACACGGTCGGCCGGTACGGCGGCGAGGAGTTCGCGGTCCTGCTGCCCGACGTCGACGAAGCCGAGATCCGCGCGATCGCCGAACGGATCCGCGTCCGGATCAGGGGGTTGCGCATCACGACACCCGCGGGGGAGCCGGTGACGCTGTCGGCGACGATCGGCGCGGCGCTGCACCCGGTCGTGCCCGAAGCCGGTCTCGACGAGGTGATCCGGGCCGCCGACGACGCGCTGTACGCGGGCAAGAAGGCCGGCCGCGACCGGGTGGCGGTCGCCGGCTTCTGACCCGCGGCGGTGCGGGCGCTCAGCTCGTCTCGCGCACTTCCAGGTGGTGCGGCGCGACGATCGACCGCGGCGCCGCCGGCTCGGGCCGGGCCAGGCGGTCGAGGGCGAGTTCGGCGATCCGGTCCTTGTCCGGCGACACCGTCGTCAGGGCCGGCACGCTGTAGCGGCCGTCTTCGATGTCGTCGAACCCCACCAGGGCCAGCGCCTCCGGCACCGCGACGCCGCGGTCGGCGGCGGCCCGCAAGGCCCCCAGCGCGAGCTCGTCGGTGAAGCAGAAGACGGCGTCGGGCGGGTGGTCCGCGTCCAGCAGCCGCAGCATCGCCCGGTGGCCGTCGGCCCGGTGCAGCCGTCCGACCGGCACCTCGAGCGCCGGATCGGCGGGCAGCCCGGCTTCGGCCAGCGCCTGCCGGTAGCCCGCGAGCCGCTGGCGGGCGGTCGCGTTCAGCGAGCGCGGCTGGATGCCCAGCGCCGCGACGCGCCGGCGGCCCGACGCCAGCAGGTGCGCGGTGGCCTCGCGCGCGGCCACGACGTTGTCGATGGCGACGTGGTCGACGCCGGCGGTGCCGTCGTGCTCGCCGAGCAGCACCAGCGGGACCGGGTCGGTGCGCGCGGCCAGCTCCGCCGGCGCCACCGCCCACGGGCTGAACAGGACCCCGTCGACGAGCTGGCTGCGCTTGCCGTGCAGCAGTTCCTTCTCGCGCTCGGCGTCGCCGTCGGTCTGGTCGATGAGCACCGTCAGGCCGCGGGCCCCGGCGACGCGCACGGTCCGCGCGGCGAGCTCGGCGAAGTACGGCGAGTCGATCTCCGGGATCACCAGCGCGACCAGCCCGGTCCGGCCCTGGCGCAGCGTCCGGGCGGCCAGGTTGGGCCGGTAGCCGAGCACGTCGATGCTCGCCTGGACCCGTTCGCGGGTCGCCGGGGCGACGTAGCGGAACCCGTTGACCACGTTGGACACCGTGCGGACCGACACGCCGGCGTGCTCGGCGACGTCACGCAGTTTCGGGTTCACCGCCGCATCGTACCTCTTGCAACGTGGCATGCCACGTTGCAAACTGACCTCGCCACGCCGTCGTGCCCCGTTGGAGGCCGGAATGACCGAGACCGTCCCCGCCCCGCTGCCCGCGGCCGAAGTCGGGGCGCTGACCGCACGCTTGTACACCGACGGCATCATCGGCCTGCCCCGCGCGTTCACCCGCGACTGGGTGGGGCGGCTCGGCGAGGACATCGGCACGGCGTTCGCCGAGGCCCGCACGCGGCCGGGCGGCGCCGTCGGCCGCGGCCCGAACCGCTTCTACGTCGAGATCCACCCGGAGCAACTGCGCGGGTTCGCCGACCTCGTCACCCACCCGTGGATCACCGCCGTCGCCGAGTCGGTGCTGGGCCCGGACTACCGGATCGTCGAGGTCGGCTTCGACGTCCCGCTCGCGGGTGCGGTCGACCAGCCGTGGCACCGGGACTTCCCGATGCCCGCCGAAACCGCGCGCGAGCGCCGGCTGACGTCGCTGGCCGTCAACGTGACCGCGGTCGACACCGAGCCGGACATGGGGCCGTTCGAAATCGCGCCGGGCACGCACTGGGACGACGGCGCCGCGTTCGAGCACGGCATGTTCCCGCCGCGGGAGGCATACCCGCGCTACCGCGGGCTCGCCACCCGCAAGTTCCCGAAGCGGGGGGACATCTCGATCCGGTCGGCGCTGACGGTCCACCGCGGCACCGCCAACCACTCGGCCAAGGCGCGCCCGGTCCTGGTGCTGGGCCTCGACGCGCCCGGCGCGGGCAACGACGCCCACCACGACACGGCGGTGACCCACGGGTTTTGGGCGTCCCTGCCGGAATCGGTGCGCGCGCACCTGGCCTGCCCGGTCGTCGACGTCCTGCGGCCGATCACCCAGAAGCACACGATCGAGGGCCTGGTGATGGGTGAATCGGGCGACGACGCCTGATCCCGATGTTTGCCCCGCGCGGACGAGGGCATCACGAGGCCATGGCTGAAGCGGGAATCACCGAGATGTCAGGCCGGGCCGGGGTCGTCGCGGCCCTGCGCCGTGTACTGCTCGCCTTCGGGGTCGGGGGTGCGCTGGCGTGCCTCGCCTGGATGGCGTTGTGGCTGGCCATGCACGTCTAGCCGCCCGCCCCGGGGTTCGGGCTCCGGCCACGTGGGTGCACGCCGTGGCCGGAGCCTGGTTCATTGGCAGGCTTCGCAGTCCGGGTCGTCGATGCGGCAGGCCGCACCGTCGGTGAGCGGGAAGTCGAAGTCCTCCAGCACGGGTACCGCGGTGGACTCTTCCGGAGTGGTGGTGGCGGACATGGCCCTCCCTTGTGGACGAACGGCTTACTCCTGTGTGTAGCGCCGAAGATCGCCGGGCATTCCGTGACGCGCGCCACACCGGTCGGGCGCGACGGCGATGGCCCATCGTGCGGCTTAGCAGCTCGGCCAGGTGATCTTCGGAACCGCCGTCGGCGGGGCCGCCGCGGCTGCGTTACCGTCGCGGTCGGTGCGTCGGGGGAAGGCGGCAGATGACGATCGACCACGCGGGCGGCCCGGTGCGCAAGCGGGGCCGGCGCGCCCACCGGCCCGATCCGGGTGACGGCCCGGTCGCGGGGTTCGCCCACGCGCTGCTCCTGCTCAAGGAAGCGGCGGGCGATCCGTCCTACGACCGGATGCGCAGCGAATTCGGGGCGGTGGCATCGAAGTCGGCGCTGGCGGCCGCCGCCCGCGGGCTGCAGCTGCCCAGCTGGGAAACGACCTGGGAGTTCGTGCGGCCGCTGGCCGTCACCGTGCTCGGCGGCGACGAAGACCGGATCCGGCGCGAATGGCGGGACCGGTGGAGCGCGGCCGGGCGGGACGGCCGTGCGCCGGGCGGCGCACCGAAGCACGGGTGGCTGCTGGTCGCCGCCGTGGTGGCCGTGGTGGTGGCGGGCGCCGTGTTCGCCGTGAGCCGGCCGCGGTCCGGCGGCGGGGAACCGTCGCTGCCGATCGAGGGCGACGCCTCCAGCCTGGTCGCCGACGTCACCTACCCGGACGGCAGCCGCGTCCGGGTGAACGAGCGGTTCGTCAAAACGTGGCGGCTGCGCAACGCCGGCACGGTCGCGTGGCACGGCCGGTTCCTGCAGCGCCAGCCCCCGCTCGACGGCCTGGACGTCTGCCACACCGATCCGCGCGTGCCGCTGCCCGACGCCGGACCCGGCGCGGACGTGACGGTCAGCGTGCCGGTGCAGGCCCGCGGCACGCCGGGGCCGTGCCAGGTGTTCTGGAAGATGGTCGACTCCGGCGGCCGGCTCTACCTGCCGCAGGCGAGCGGCATCTACTTCCAGGTGGAAGCGACCGGCTGAGCCCGGCGACCGGGCCCAGCCGGACCGGCGTCAGAGGAAGTAGTCGACGTTGGCGACGAGGCTGGTGCCCATGCCCTTCACCCGGACCTCGAGGTTCGAGGCGGTGTTGGCGGGCCACTTGACGGTGCCGACCCCGGACTGCCCGCAGCCGATGCCCTGCCACGCGTCGGGGTGGGCCGCCTTGCCCATCCGGGCCTCCACGCAGGCGGCCTGGTTGGTGCCGGACTGGGTGTTCCACTCGACCCGCAGCTTCCCGCGCCAGCCGCTCGCCGGGCTGGTGTACGAGCAGTGCCTGGACACCGGGCCCCACTTGGCCACCGCGCCGGTGGCGGTGCCGGAGCACAGGGCGGACGTGCTGAGCGGGCCGGCGCCGGCGGGCGCGGCGGTCAGGGTGGCCAGCGCGACGGCCGTCCCGACGACGGCGGCCGCGCGGCCGCGGGCCGGTTTGCTGCTCTGGGTGCGCATGGGAATGTCCGTTTCCTTTCTCGACGACCGGCGGTTCGGTGCCGGTGTCACCGAGCGTCGCAAGGCGGCCGGAAGCGGGACAAGAAGGCGAATGTCCGGGGAATGTCCTCGCACATCAGGACAATGTCCGGCGGCGGAGCGGGGTCATCGGGCACGCCGGCCGAGCGCGACCGCGACCACGACGCCGGCCGCGGTGAACAACGCCGTGGCCACCGGGCTCAGGTACTTCGAGAGGCTCGGCGCCGTGCTCGGGCCGGCCAGCCACAGCGTCAGCGCCGCGGCGTAGCCCGCGGCGAGGGCGGCGGCCCACCAGCGGTGCGCCCGGCGGCGCAGCGAACCGAACAGCACGACGGCGATGGGCACACCGGAGAGCAGGGCGAACTGGCCGGCGACCAGGACCGGGACGGACCAGGCCGCGACGAGCACGGCCTTCGGGGCGCGGGGCGGGGCGGTGACCGTCATCGTGGCTCCTCAGCGTGCTTCGGCGGTGGTCTTGAGGTCGGCCAGCCAGGCGTCGAGCCCGGGGGCCAGGTAGCGGATCGCGGTGGCGGGGTCGGCCTCGATCTGCGCGCCCGTCCAGCTCTCTTCGGTGCGGACGAGCACCCCGCCGCGCACCGGTGTGAACGTCCAGACGTGCACGCCGCGGTCGATGCGCAGTCCGTCGCCGATCGCCGGCCCGGTCCAGCGCACGCACCGGCCGGGCTGCAGCTGCCCGACCGTCGAGGTGATCACCAGCGTGGTCGCGGGCGTGGCCGGGGTGGCCGGGGCCGGCGTCGTCCACCGGAACCGCGAGCCCGGCCGCAGTGGTCCGGGGTCGAGCCGTTCCGCGCCGGTGACGGCGGACTGCCACGCGGGCCAGCCGGCCACGTCGGTGTGCAGCCGCCAGGCGGTGCGCGCCGGTGCCTCGACCAGCGTCTCGGTCCGGTGGTGGAGCCGGGCTGCCGGGTCGATGCCGGCGCCCTTGGCAGGTCAGGGACGTCGTCGCGTCGGCGGGGGTGGCGGTGCTCAGGAGGCCCGCGGTCAGGGGCAGCAGGAGCAGGGCGGAACGCAGCCGGTGGGTGGTCAAGGTGGTCTCCCTGGTTGTTAGCGCCTGTCGAGATAGTTAGAAGCTATAACCCACCTGTCGTGAGTGTCAATAGGAAAAGTGATAGCCTCTAACGGTGACGGAGAACGTGAGTTCGCGGGAGCGCTACCGGGCCCAGGTGCGCGCGGACATCAAGCGCCACGCGTGGGCGCAGATCGCCGCGGCCGGCGTGCCCGCGCTGTCGCTCAACGCGATCGCCAAACAGGTGGGCATGAGCGGCCCCGCCCTGTACCGGTACTTCGCGAGCCGCGACGAGCTGATCACCGCCCTGATCCGCGACGCCTACCGCAGCCTCGCCGACACCGTGCGGGCCGCGCGTGACGCCGGGGCCGGGGTGGGCGGGCTGGCGCACGCCATCCGAGACTGGGCCCGCGCCGATCCGCAGCGGTACTTCCTCATCTACGGCACGCCGGTGCCCGGCTACCACGCGCCAGAGGACACCACGGCGATCTCGTTCGAGGTCATGGCGGTGCTGATCGAGGCCTGCGCGGAGACCGGCGACGGGCCGCCGACCCCGTTCGGCGCCCACCTGGAGACCCACCGCGACTGGGCGGGCGGGCATCCCGCGCCGCCCGCCGTCCTGCACCGCGCGCTGTCCTTCTGGACCCGCCTGCACGGCGTGCTCTCGCTCGAGCTGGCCGGCCACTTCGCCGGCATGGGGTTCGACCCGGACCTGCTGATCACCGAAGAGCTGGCCGGCCTGCGCTGATCACCCGGTCTGGGCGCGGATCCAGTCCGCCACCACGTCGACCCGGGCGATCGTCTCGGCCCCCGGCTGGGGGCACGGCGGCCCGGTGTTGACGATGGCCACCAGGGTCGCCCTGCGGTCGTCGTCCGACACGAAGAACGGGCCGCCGGAGTCCTCCGGGCACGGCCCGTTCTCCACGGTGCGGGTGCCGACCGGCTGGGCCTCCAGGGTGGCCTGGCCGATGCCGGACACCCGGAACCGCCCGCGTTTGAGGTGGTCCGACGGGCCGAGCACGGTCGCCGAATGGGACCCCCAGCCGGCGAACTGCAGCTGCTGGCCGACCGCGGGCCGCCGCTCGGCCAGCGTCGCCGGGGCGATGTCCGCGATCGGGTGGCCGAGCTTGGCCACGGCCAGGTCGTTCACCGGCGACTGCCGGACGTCGACGACCTCGGTCGTGTACCCGCCGGGATCGGTGTCCTTCAGCCGGCCGACGGTCACCCTCATCGTGTACGGCGGTTTGCCGCCGATCCGGGTGTCCGCCAGGTCGTGGAAGCAGTGCCCGGCGGTGACGATCCACTGCGGCGCGACCAGCGAGCCGCTGCAGGCACCGCTGCGCACGCCCCCGCCCGGGACGGGGATGTCGTCGGACGTCAGCTTCGCGTTGAAGGGCAGCACCGGGTTCGGCGCCGGCGGCGGCGGTGTGGTGGTCACCGGCGCGGCCGTGCCGCCCACGCCGTACCCGCCGGTCGCCGCGGCCAGGACGGGCCCCGTGGCCGGGACGCCGGTCACGGTGTGGGCGAACGCGAGCCCGGCCCCGGCCAGCAGCCCGGTCGTCATGGCCCGCGCGCGGAAGAGCCGCCGTCGATCCGAAGGTGTCCTCACACCTGGATGCACGGATGGGAGCGCGGAACGGTTGAGTGCCCGGCGGCCGGGATCCGCCCGCCGGGCACTCGACCGGCCGTTACGGGCGCTGCCCCACCTCGTCCACGAACGTCTTCACCGTCACGGCCGTTTCGGGCGTGCCCAGGAACTGGTAAGTGGTGGCGTCGAAGACGAGCACGACTGGCGACGCCTTCGGGCTCGAGCCGGCGGGCACCGGCCACGTGATCCCGACGCCGGGGCGGCCGGCGCCGTCGGTGACGTGGTCGAGCGCCGTCAGGCCCGGCACCCTCGCCGCCGCCTCGAACAACGCCGCGTAGGACGCCGGCGGGAGGACCTGCTCGTAGGCCAGGCTGTAGACGTCCTTGCCCATGGAGTTGACGTCGCCCTTCCGGTCGCCGGCCTCGGCTTCGAGGTAGGCGAGCATCGCGTCGGCGGTCGTCGGCAGGTCCGTCCGGTAGACCGGCCGGGGGGTGCAGTCCTGGAGCATTCCTTCCTTGCGCGGATCGTTCGTGCCGTACATCGGCGCCTTGCCGTTGCGGCAGCCCCCTTCCTTGAAGCCGGCGATCAGGCTGTCGCGGGTGCCGTCGACCGAAAACCAGACCTCGCGGATGTGGTGTTCCGGCTCTTCCGTCCGCACGTACAGGAACTGGTCGGGGCGCGGCGGCTTGGCCGGCTCCTTCAGCGCCGTGCTCGCCGCCTCGGTCAGCACCTTGACCGGGTCGGCGTGCGCCACGCCGGGTCCGATGCCGACCTGCTCGGCGGGGGCGAGGGTGACGACGGCGGTGATCGCGGCGGCCAGGCCGATCGACGCGCCGGCGGCCCAGAACCAGCGGCCCGGGCGGCGGCGCCGTCCGCCGCGGGCCGCGGCCAGCAGCCGGTCCCGGGCCGGGGCGAGGTGCTCCGGCGACGCGAAGCCGACGGTCTCCGCGCGCTCGCGGATCAGGTCCAGGTCATCCATGAGCGGAGGTCTCCTTCACGAGGTCGAGGCGGCCGAGCTCGGCGCGGACGCGGCCGCGGGCCCGGTTGAGGCGGGATTTGACGGTGCCGACGGGAATGGCCAGCGCCTCGGCGACTTCCTGGTAGCCGAGCCCCTCCGCGGCGACGAGCAGCAGCACGTCCCGCTCCCGGGGCCGCAGCGCGGCCAGCGCCCGGTCGAGCCGCTGCCCGAGGGCCTGCGCGCTGACCTGGTCGGCGACCCGGTCGGCGTGCCCTTCTTCGGCCGGCGGCGGTCCGACGGCCAGGCGGAGCTTCAGCTCGCGCACCTCGGTCCGCCGCTGCCTCGCGACGAGGTTGGTGGCGATGCCGTAGAGCCACGGCCGGGCGTCGGACCGGGCCGGGTCGAACTTCGCCCGCTTGTCGAACGCGATCAGGAAGGTGTCCGCGAGGACGTCGTCCGCGGTCGTGGGGCCGAGCCGCCGCGCCAGGTAGCGGTGGATGTGCCGCGAGTGCCGGTCGAAGATGACCGCGAACAGGCTCGGCTGCTGCCGCGACCGCGCGATCACGCTCGCGTCGTCGTCGGCATCGGTGTCTTCCGGGGTCATCGCCCGCCTTTCGGTCCGGCCAGTGTCATCGGCTCTTCACGGGCCGGGCACTGCGGGTTCCGGGATCACGGGGATTTCGGGCTATGAGTGACGCAGGTCACGCGCCCGCTGCTCAGGGGCAGGGATCGGTGTCGGCGAGCATGCGGCGGTTCGCCTCGCCGAGCCCGTCGGCCAGCGCGGCCAGCTGGGCCGGGGTGAGGACGTCGATCAGCAGCTCGCGGACCAGGGCGACGTGCCCGGGCGCGGCTCGTTCCAGCCGGGCCGCGCCCTCGTCGGTGAGCACGGCGTAGACGGCCCGGACGTCGCTCTCGCAGGCGCGGCGGCGGACCAGGCCGGCCTGTTCCAGCTGCCCGATCTGGTAGGTGAGCCCGCTCTTGGAGTTCGACACCGCGCAGGCGAGTTCGGCCATCCGCAGCTCGTGGCCGGGGGCGCCGCCGAGCCGGGCCAGGATCTCGTACTGCAGGTGCGACAGCCCGGCGTCCCGCTTGAGCTGCTGGTCCATCCGCTGGTGGAGCAGGGTGTAGGTGGTGCGGAACGCGGTCCAGGCGCGCTGTTCGCCGTCGCTCAGCCACCGTGGACGACCCATGCCACCACGGTACCGGGTGTTCAAATTCGAACGGGTCCTAACGCCGGGCCGCGGCCGCCGCCAGCTGCTCGGTGAGCTCGGCGAGCAGCTCGCTCGCCGCCTTGTCCAGCGCGGCCAGGTCGGCCAGGGTCGTTTCCGCGGTCGTCACGGGCACAGTTCCTCCTCCACGGCGTCGTGGCGGGCGATGACGGCGGCGGCGAAGGCGGCGTGCACGCGGAGGTACTCCTCGAGGCCCACCGCGGTGTCCGCCCAGGTGTGCCAGCGGAGGTGGGCCTCGGCGACGTCGATCTTCGCGGCCGCGGCCACCGCGGTGGCGTCGGTGCCGGCGAGGACCGCCTGGTGCATGAGCGACGGCGAAACGGTGTGGGCGAGCTCGGCCAGCGCGGTCAGGCGGGCGAGCTCGGCGAGGGCGTCGTGGGAGACCGGACGGCGCCGCGGCCGGGGGACCGGGCGGGCGTTCTCGAGGCCGTCGGTCAGGACGCTGGTCATCAAACGACTCCTGAGGCGGAAACAGCTGAAGCAACCCGAACGGCGGATGTTTACCCCGGTCAAGCCGGGGTAAACATCCGCCGCTCGTGATCTCCGTCTCATCAGGTCGGGTGGCTCAGCTGAAGCGGACCGCCCCGCAGTGCCACGGGATCCGCTGCGGCCGCACGCTTTCCAGCGTCGGGACGACCGGGGCGATCGTGCCGTCGCGGCGGAAGGTCAGCTTGTCGATCGTCGTTTCGCGGTGGGTGCCGTCGCCGCCCGGGATGCCGAAGCGGTGGTACGCGAGGTACCAGTCGTCGGTTCCCGGGACCTGCAGCATCGAGCTGTGCCCGGTGCCGAGGACGCCCAGGTGGGTGTCCTTGCTCAGGATCACGCCGTGGTTGGTGAACGGCCCGGTCGGGCTCGGCGCGGTGGCGTAGCCGACGCGGTAGTCGGGGCTGCGGGTGTCGTCGATCGACCAGCTGAGGTAGTAGGTGCCCTTCCGCTCCACCATGAACAGGCCTTCGCGGAAGTCGTCGAGCCCGGTCAGGCGGGTGATCTTCGCCGGGTCGTAGGACACCATGTCGTCGTTCAGCGGGACGACGTAGGCGTTGCCGTTGCCCCAGTACAGGTACGGCTGCCCGGTGTGGTCGAGGAACACCGCGGGGTCGATCGCCTGGCCGCCGTCCGGGTTCTTCGCGATCAGCGGCTTGCCCGAGTCGACGAACGGCCCGGTCGGGGAGTCGCTCACCGCCACGCCGATCTTGGCCTCGGCGCAGTAGTAGAAGTAGTACTTCCCGTTGTGCTTAGCGATCGTCGGCGCCCAGGCGTTCTTGTCCGCCCAGCTGACGTCCTTGCCGAGGTCGAGGATGACGCCCTCGTCCTTCCAGTCGACCAGGTTCTTCGACGACCACGCCGAGAACTTCGTGCCGCTCCAGCCGTCGAAGCCGTCCGTGGTCGGGTACAGGTAGTAGGTGTCGCCGAACGCGACGATGTTCGGGTCGGCGTTGTAGCCCGGCAGCACCGGGCTGCGGGTCTCGTGCGCCTCGACCGTCCACACGCGACGGTCGCCGCCCGCGCCGGTCACCGTGAACTGCTTCGGCGAGCTCAGGTTCACCGGCTTTCCGTTGTCCGGCTTGATGGTCGAGCCCGGCGCCAGGCCGAACGCCGGCGTCAGCCGCCGCAGGTCGGTACCCGGCTTGACCGGCAGCACGACGGTGCCGGCTCCGGCGTCGATGACGGCCGGTGTCTTGAGCGACGCCAGGTCCACCGACCGGATCGCGGTGCTGTTCGACGGCAGCGACGCGACCTCGAGCCCGGACAGCGCGCGGTTGTAGAGCCGGACGTCCTTCATCTTGCCGGTCAGGGTCCTGTCGCTCGCGTAGACGGACCGGCCGAGGTAGTTCGCCGCCGTGACCCCGCCGCCGAGGTCCGACGGCTTGATCGTGGCGCCGGTGTTGCGGGCGACCTCGACGCCGTCCAGGTAGAGCACCTCGACGCCGTCGCCGACGGTCAGGGTCACGTTCTTCCAGACCCCGCGCGGCAGCCCGCCGGCCCCGGCGGCCTGTTCGGTGGTCCAGTTGCCGGTCGCGATCGCGCCGCGGAACCCGCCGCTCGCGGTGCCGCCGGTGGTGAACAGGTAGCCGTTGCCGGTGCCGTCCTTCGCCGTGTTGCCCAGGCCCCACAGGAAGTACGGCGTCTGCTGGTTCGGATCGACGAGCACGTCGGCCGACACGGTGGCCGCGGCGGCGCCGGTCAGCAGGTTGTTCGGCAGCTGGACGTGCCCGTTCTTGCCGCCGAAGGCGAGCGAGCCATCGCTCCAGCTGACGTCACCGGCGAGGGCGCCGTCGTAGCCGTGCCCGGTGGTGTCGGCCGCGACCGTGCCCGACTTCGCGTCGAGCGGCCAGTGCGCGACCAGGCCCTTGGCGTCGGCCTTCGCCGGCGCCGGGGGAGCGCTCAGCCGGTTCATCTCGGCCTGCGTGACCGGCAGGACGGTGCCGTGCCGCGGCGACGCGGGCAGGTGCGCGCCGGTGGACATGGTCCACTGGCCGGAGTTCAGGTCGGTGGTCTCGAACGGGACGTAGCCGCGGCCGCCGAACTCGTCGATGAACAGGTACCACTTGTTCTCGGTGTTGGACTTGAACCCGGTCGGCCCCTCGCCCGCGGAGAGGCCGGGGCTGGTCGCGGTGGCCTTGCCGATGCAGTCGGCGACGAAGCCGTAGTGCGGGTCGAGCAGGTCGGTGGCCTTCTGCTCGGTGATGAACTTGCTGCACGGCGTCGACGAGGTGTTGTTGCGCTCGTCCTTGGTGAAGCGGTAGTAGGTGTCCTGGTTCTTGATGACCGTCGAGTCGATCACCGAGTAGCCGGGGTCGATCCAGACCTGTGGCGCGCTGAAGGTGACGAAGTCGCGCGTGGTCGCGTACATCATCCGGTTATAGGTGTCACCGGTGTGGTTCGGGTCGTTCTCCGCGTAGAGCTTCGAGGCCCAGTAGACGACGTAGGTGCCGCGTTTGGCGTCCCAGAAGGCTTCCGGCGCCCAGGTGTTGCCGGCGGTCGGCGGCGAAACCTGCACGCTGCGCTGGCGCGACCAGTGCGCGAGATCGGTGGATTCCCAGACCATGATCGACCGGCTCCCGCTCCGCTGCGCGGCATCCCACCCGCGCCCGGCGTAGATCCGCAGGTCGGTGGCCAGCAGGTAGAACTTGTCGCCGTCGGGCGAGCGCAGGATGAACGGGTCGCGCACGCCCAGCTCGCCGAGGCTCGACTTGAGGACGGGCTGGCCGTTGTTGAGCTCGCTCCAGTTCAGCGGGTCGTTGCCCTTGCTGAGGGCCGAGTAGATCTGCTCGCCGTTGGAGGTGCCTTCCCCGGTGAAGTAGAAGAAGCTGTAGCCGGCCAGGGGTTCCTGCACCGGCTTGGGGACGACGGTGGCGGTGAACTTCCGCGTGGTGCTTTCCCGGCCTTGGCTGACTTTCGCGGTCAGGACGACCTTCGCGGGCGCGGCGCCGGTCCGCGGCCGGGTCACCTCACCGGTGGGCGTGATGACGGCGGGCGCGGACGAGGTCCAGGTGACGCTGGTGCCGTCCGGGCCGGCGGCCGGCAGGGTGAGGTTGCCGCGGACGTCGTCGACACCGGGCACGGAGAGGGCGCTAGCGGCGGCGCGGAGAGCGTCGCCGGAGCCCGCGGGCGGAGCGGCACCGGCACCGGTGCTGCCGAGGGGCAAGAGTGCGGCCACGACGGCCAGCACAACGCCGAAACGGCGCGGAGAGAACAACTTCATCGTTGTCGGTTCCTTCGGGGCGCGTCGGGGACCAGCGCATGTTAACGTTAACATGATCCGGGGTACGCTGACTCTAGGTCGGCGTGGGCCGGTGGTCAAGAGCCGGAAGACCGGTCGTGGGTGCGCTCGATTGATTCAGACTCGACCCGGGCTACCCGGCCTCGGCGAGCCGCCGGGTGATCTCCTCGCCCGGATAAGGCGTCTTCCGGCTTTCCCCGTGCAACGCCACGTAGAACTCGTTCACCACCGCGGCCACCGGCGTGTACCGGCTCAGCAGTTCCGCCTCAACCGGCCCCAGACCCGGCACCACCCGCCCCGCCGCGCACTCCCGGACGAACGCGTGCCGGGGGCGGTGATCCGGTCCCGCGACGAGCTTCCGGACGATCGTGTTGACCAGGTGCGTCAGCACGTACGCGCGGTCGTGGGTGGCGTGGCCGGCGAGGAACTCCGCCTCCGCCGGCGACAGCTCGAACGACGGGAACGCCGCCAGGCCGAAGTCGGTGAGGTACAGCCGTTCGCCGTCGGTGAGGGTGTTCGCGAAATGTGCGTCGAAGTGCTGGATGCCCCGGGCCGCCAGGAACTCCGTGATGGCGCGCAGGTCCCGGTGGGCCAGGGCGAGGTCGCCGGGGTGCTCGTCGAGGCGCTGCGCGAGGGTGCCCGGCAGGTGCTCCAGGAACAGCACCAGGTCCGCCGTCGCGGTGTCGAGTGCTTCGAGCCGGCGGCGGATGCCCGGGTCGTCGTGCCAGAACGCGATGTCCGGTGCGCGGTCCGGGCGGGGGCGGGGCAGGCCCGGCAGCACGCGCCAGTGGTGCAGCAGCGGGAAGTTCCCGCACTGTCCTGTTCGGACCCAGCCGTTCGCGGCGCGGTGGGCCGCCAGCTCGCGCCACGCCCCGCCGCCCGCCGAACCCACGCCGTAGTGGGACCACGGGGGCAGGCCGTACAGGTCGGCCGTCGAGCCTTCGTGCCGGCGCTCGAGGTCGGTCAGGGCGACGCGCTTGACGAAGACGGGCTCGCCGGCCACCTTTAGCTCCCAGTTCGACCCGCCGATCCCGGTGCCGAGCGGGCGGCCGGCGGTCAGGACGTCGTCCGGCGCCGCCGCGAGGGCGGCGGCGAGCCGGTCGTGGCGGGCCAGCCTGGTCATCCCCCGACCGTACTCACGGGCGGACCACCGTGAGGGCGAACCGCCGTTGCCCGCTCGCCGCGTGGTCGAGGGCGGCGGCGATGTCGGCGAGCGCGAACTCCGTGACGGCGAACTGGCCGAGGTCGAGCAGGCCCGCGCGGGCCAGGGCGACCAGGCTCGCGGGCGCCGTCCGCGGGTGCATCCACTGGCCGCGCAGCGTGATGCTGTTGCGCATCAGCCAGCGGTACGGCACGGCGAGGTCGTCGCCGACGCCGCCCATCAGCACGATCCGGCCCCGCTCGCGGACCGTCATCGCCGCCGCGAGCACCGGCGCCGCACCCGCCGACGGTGGCAGCAGGTCGAGGACGACGTCGATCGGGCCGGGTGCGCCCCGGCGCAGGCTGTCGTCGCCGGTCAGGTGCACCGTCCGGACGCGGCTGCCGAACCGGCGTTCCAGGTCCGCCAAGGCCGCCGCGTCGCGGCCGGGAGCCACCACGCACGCCGCGCCCATGGCCAGCGCGACCGCGACCGCCGCGCTGCCGAAGTGGCCCGTCGCGCCGCTCACCAGCACCGTCTCCCCGGCGCGGAGGTCCGCCGCCAGCAGGCCGCCGTAGGGGACCATGCACACCGTGAGTGCGGCCCAGCGGGCGGCTTCGGCCGGGTCGAGCGGCCCGAGCGGGACCGCGTTCTCCGTCGGGACGAGCACCTGCTCGGCGTACGCGCCGTGGCCGTAGTGCCGCTGCAGGAACCGGCCGCCTTCGCCGCGGCCGCTGAGGCCCTGGAGGGTGATGTCCGGGGTCAGCGCGTCGTCGCGGGAGCGGATCGCCGGATCGCAGAGCACCCAGTCGCCGGGGGTCAGGCGGGTCGCGTCCGGTCCGGTCGCGCGCACCCGGCCGATCGCGCCCGCGCCCGGCACGACCGGGAGCGTCAGCTGGTAGTTGCGCTCGCCGCGGAACACCTCCGCCGCATACGGCAGCACCGGTGCCGCCACGACGTCGACGAGCACCTCACCCGTGCCCAGCACCGGCGCGGGGACGGTCCGCAGCGCCAGCGGTTTGCCGAATTCGTCGAGGACAGCGGCCTTCATTGCGTTCATGACCCCGATCGTCGGACGAACCCGGCGCCGCAACCAGCCCTGGTATCATCCTGGGATTGCAGAGTGCCACGCGGAGGTCGTCATGCCGGACGCGGCCCGGGCCGGGCTGGGGGAGTTCCTGCGGTCCCGGCGCGAACGGCTGAGCCCGGCCGCGCTCGGGCTGCCGGCGCGGCGCCGGCGGCGGACGCCCGGGCTGCGCCGCGAAGAGGTCGCCGAACTGGCCGGCATCGGTGTCGACTGGTACATCCGGCTCGAACAGGGCCGCACGGTCAGCCCGTCGTCCGAGACGGTCGAGGCGTTGGCCACCGCCCTGCGTCTCGACGCGGCCGAGCGGGCCCACCTGCGCGAGCTGGCGCTGAACCCGGCCCGGACGCCGTTCGCCCTCGAGCGGGTCCCCGAGGCCACCCGGCGGCTCGTCGAAAGCCTGACCGAGCCCGCGTACGTCACGGGCCGCCGCTGGGACGTGCTGGCGTGGAACCGCGCGGCGGACGACCTGTTCGGCGACCTCGGCACCGGCCCGGAAGCCGACCGGAACATCCTGGTCTGGCTGCTGCTCGGCGAGCGGGCCCGGCGGGTGTTCGGCCCCGGCTGGGCCGCGCAGGCCCGGCACGTGGTGGCGCAGTTCCGCGCCGCGCACGACCTGTGGGCCGGCGACCCCGCGTTCACCGGGCTGGCGGCGCGGCTGCAGGCCGGCTGCCCGGAGTTCGCGGCCTGGTGGGGCCGGCACGACGTCGGCCACAGTGGACCGGGCCGGAAGACGCTGTACCTGCCCGAACCGCGGGAGTTCGGTTACGCGACCTTCCAGGCCGCCGAGGATCCGGCCCTGCGCCTGACGATCTACGCGCCCACCAGGGGCAAGTAGACCTCGTCGACGAGCTCGACGAGCACGGCGTCGTCCACTGTGGTCAGTCCTCGGGTGAGGAACTCGTTGCGCAGCAGGACGAGCGCCACGGTGGCGACACGGGGATGGCGGGCGCCGGGCCGCGCTTCGCCGCGCGCGACGGCTCGTTCGACGATCGCGAGCCAGGGTTTCGTCCCGCCTTCGGCGGCCTGCTGGTGCAGTTGTTCCCGAAGCTCCGGCTCGTCGCCGACGCCGGTCAGGAGCCCGCGCAGGACCCGGGCGGCGGGCGAGGTCTGGCCGCAGTTGATCGCGCGCAGCAGGGCCAGCGCGTCTTCGCGGAGGTTGCCGGTGTCGGGCGGCTCGAGGGTGTCCGCGGCCAGGTGGCGGTACGCGGCGACGCCGAGCGCGGCGCGGTTCGGCCACCGGCGGTAGATCGCGTTCTTGTTGGTGCCGGCGCGCTGGGCGACCCGTTCCATGGTCAGGCCGGGGTAGCCCGCTTCGGCGAGCTCGTCCGCGGCCGCGCGCAGGATCGCTTCCGCCAGTTCGGTGCCCCGGCGCCGGGTCTTCGCCATGGTGGCCAGTCTACGGTACGGTACGGACCGTACCTTAATGACTGGAGGACACATGCGAGCCAAGGGCATCGGCTACGACACCGGGCTGGCGCGCGGCGGCCGGTTCAACCGCCCGTTCGACCCGGACCTGGTCCGCCGCGAGCTGACGATCATCCGCGACGACCTGCACTGCACGGCCGTCCGGCTGATCGGCACCGACCTGGACCGCATCGAGTTCGCCGCCGTCGAGGCCGCGGCCCTCGGGCTGGAGGTGTGGTTCTCGCCGTTCCCGTGGGACCGCACACCGGAGGAGATCCTGGACCTCCTCGCCGACGGCGCGGCCCGGGCCGAACGCGTCCGCCGCACGGGCGCCGAGGTCGTCTTCGTCACCGGCGCCGAGCTGAGCCTGTTCAACCACGGTTTCCTGCCCGGTGACGACCTGCCCGCGCGGGTCGCGCACCTGCTGGCGTCCCCGGAGCTCCGCGACGGCCTTCCGCTGCGGGTCAACGAGTTCCTGGCCCGCGCGGTCGAGGCGGTGCGCGCCCGTTTCGGCGGCCGCGTCACGTACGCGGCGGTTCCGCCGGAACGCGTCGACTGGACGCCCTTCGACATCGTCTCGGTGGACGCCCACCGCTCGAAGGAGGTCGAACACGTCTACCGCGAGGGCGTGCGAAGCCTGGTCGCGGCGGGCAAACCGGTCGCGATCACGGAGTTCGGCGTTACGCCGTACCGCGGCGCGGCGGACCTGGGTGCCCGCTGCGGCGAAATCCTCGAGTACGAAGGCGACGTCCCGGTCCGGCTGAACGGCGACTACGTCCGAGACGAGGAAGAACAGGCGCGCTACCTGCGCGAACTCGTCGAAATCTTCACGGCGGAGGGCGTCGACGCGGCGTTCGCCTGCACGTTCGTGTGCTACGGGCTGGTGCACCGGGCCGATCCCCGGGCCGATCTGGACATGGCGAGCTGGGGTGTGGTGAAGGTGCTGGAGGACGGGACGGGGGAGACCTACCCGGGTGTTCCGTGGGAACCCAAGGCGGCCTTCGGCGCGCTGGCCGGCTGCTACGCCTGAGCCAGGAATTCCGCCATCGCCGCCGTCAGTTCGGGGCTCCTCATCGCCGTGTAGTGGGTGCCCGGCACCCGGGCGAACCGGCCGTTCGGGAGCGCCTCGGCGAGGGCGTCGGCGGTCGCGTGACCGTCGTCTTCGGCGCCGACGACGACCAGCGTGGGCGTGGTGATCCGGTGCAGGTCCGGCGTCGGCACGTGGGTGCCGAGGACGTGCCGCAGGGCCACCGGATCCCCGCCGCCCTGCCGGAGCCAGTACGCGGGCGAGCCGGGCTCGACGGGTTCGCCGTCGATCAGGGCGGTCAACGCGCGGTGGTAGGTGCCGGTGCGGGAGGTCGCGCGCTGCACGGCGTCGAGGCCCTGGCCCGCCACGATCGCGCGGCCGGGGCGGGCGCCGCGGGCCAGCAGGCGCAGCACCACCCGGCCGCCGTAGGAATACCCGCCGAGGTCGTACTCGTCGACGCCGAGGTGGGCCAGCAGCGCGAGGCCGTCGTCGGCCAGGACGTCGGGCGGGTAGGCCGCCGGGTCGGGCGGGGCGGCGCTCGCGCCGTGGCCGCGCAGGTCCGGGAGGATCACCCGGTGCCCGCGCTCCGCGAAGGCCGCCGCCGGGCCGAGCCAGTCGCGGCCGGAGCCGGTGAACCCGTGGAACAGCACCAGCGTCCGCCCGCTGCCCAGCTCGCGGTAGGCGAGCTCCCGGCCGTCGCCGGCGGGGAATTTCTCCATGCTGCCGAGCCTACAGCGGTCCGATGATTTCTTGGCGAACCACCGCGGCAACTGGGTCGGCGTTGACAATACGGGGGCGGCCTTCTAACTTCATAGCGCAAGACATCGGATGTCCAGCCCGGTTTGCCGGGTCCGTCCGCCGACCGATGTGCACCCCTGCCGAATGCTCGTCAGGAAGGACACACCGACGATGCCGGAATTCCCCCGCCGGACGGCCCTGCGCTCGCTCGCCGTCTCGGTCCTCGCCGTCCCGATCGTGCTGGGCGCGGCCGTCCCCGCCCACGCGGCCCCGCTGTGGCACCCCGACCCCGCGACCGACGGCCTGAAGGCCTTCGAAGGCATCGAGGCCGACCGCGGCAACCACCACCCCGACCGCAAGTACGTCGTCGTCGAAGGCGACCACTACCGGTTCAACATCTGGAAGGACGACCGCGACACCACCGGCGGCGGCGACCGCCAGCGCACCGAGTCGAAAGGCATGGTGCAGAACGGTTCCACGCTGAAGATGCACAACGGCGAGACGTGGACCATCTCCTACGAGATGTACATCCCGGCGTCGCTGCACGGCACCAGCAAGTTCACCCACATCTTCCAGACGAAGACGCCGTCGACCAACGGCGGCCCGTGGGTGACGCTGGACCTGACCCGCAGCGGCAGCAAGGAAATGCTCAACGCGCGCGCCTACGCCAACTCGGGTTCGCCGAGCATCGCGGCCACGGACCTGTCGCCCCTGCGGGACAAGTGGATCACGATCGAGTGGACGTTCACGCCGGGCTCGAAGGGCAAGGCGGCCTGCGTCATCCGCAATGGCACCGGATCGGGTGCGCCGGTCGCCGCGCAGGGCAGCATGAGCAACGTGAACATCCCCGACCAGGGTGACTACGTCCGCCCCAAGTGGGGGATCTACCGGTCGGTCGAGAGCGCGTCGTCCGACATCCTCGACACGTACCTGCTGTTCCGCAACTACACGGCGGCGCGCAAGTAGCCGTGGCGGAGGCCGCCCGTCCGGGGTGACACTGGCGGGATGAAGGTCGTCGACGGGCAGCGGGGCACCTACCGCCCGTCGACGGCCTCGCCGCCGCCCCTGCGCCGCGGTCCGCTGCTGGTCACGGCGGTTTTCGCCGCGCTCGGCGGCGCCCTTCTCCCGGCAGCCGCGGTGCCCGCGCTCTGGCGGGTCTGGCAGCTGTACGCGATGCTGTTCGGGGCCGTCGCGGCCGTCGAACTCGTCGCCGTCGTCGCGGTGACCGGGTGGCCGACGCGCAGAACAGCGCACTTCGCCGCCCTCACGGCGTTCGCCGGCCTCGCGCTCTGGGTGCTCAGCAGGCCGCTGGGGCTGCTGACGCGGTTCGACCCCTGGCAGCCCGCGGACACGGTGGCCGGGTTCACCGACTGGGTGGCCGCCGGGCTGCAGGTCGTCGCGGTGTCCGGGTTCCTGGTGGTGGCCCGGCGCGGGGCGCACCCCCGGCCGTCGGTGCTGCGGCGGGTGTCGGCGTGGATCGTGCTGTTCCCGGTGCTCGTGCTGGTGATCGTGACCGGCGCGGCGGGCACCGTCCTCGCCGGGGACGGCGTCACCGGCACCAGCGCTTCGACGCTGCTCGACAGCGGCCCGGGCACGGTCGAGTACTGCCGTCCCGACGGCATCCCGCTGGCGATGGACGTCTCGCGCCGGCCGGGCGGCCCGCCGGCTCCGGTGGTGCTCTTCCTGCACGGCGGCGGCCTGGTCTTCGGCAATCGCAAGCCCGCCGGCCCCGGCGCCCTGCTCGCCGGCCCGCGCGCCGGCCCGCTGCGCGCCGAACTGATGGCCCGCGGGTTCGCGGTCGCCACGATCGACGTCCGGCTCGCGCCCGCGGCCGCGTGGCCGGCCCCGCTCGCCGACGCCCGGTGCGCGGTCCGGTTCCTGAAGGCCAACGCGGCCGCGCTGGACGTCGACCCGGCCCGGATCGCGGTGTGGGGCACCGGCACGGGCGGCACCCTGGCGTCCCTGCTCGGCGTCGAGCGCGGGCCGGACACCGGCCAGTACGCGGGGCAGGACAGCACGGTCCGCGCGGTGGCCGCGGTCTCGGCCCCGGCGGACTTCGCCCTGACGGGCCTGGACGCGCTCACCCGCGCGTCGATCCTGCTGGCGCTCGGCCGGTCACCCGCGACGCAGCAGGCGGCGAGCCCGCTGGCGCACGCCGGCCCGGGCGCCCCGCCGTTCCTCCTCGACGGCGGCCGGAAGGCGGGCGAGTTCGCGGCCCGCCTGCGTGCGGCCGGGGTGCCGGTGACCGAAGGACCGGCGTCCGACCGGGACATCGCCGGGTTCTTCGCCGCGGCCCTGCGCTGAACCCTTGCGCTGGAGCGCACTCCAGGTCCTAGCGTGGGGGCACGCCGACCACGTCAGGAGCACGTTCCCATGGAACTCGGTTTCCACCTCCCCATCTTCGACATCGACGGCGGGACCACCGCCATCGCCGGTGAGCTCGCCCGCGTGGGCGCCGCGGCGGAGGAGGCCGGGGCGACCTGGCTGTCCTTCATGGACCACTACTTCCAGATCGAGCCCACCGGCCTGCCGGCCGAGGCGCACATGCTGGAGGGTTACACCACGCTCGGCTACCTCGCCGCGCACACGTCCCGGATCGACCTCGGGCTGCTCGTCACCGGCGTGACCTACCGGCACCCGGGGCTGCTCGCGAAGATCGTCACCACGCTCGACGTCCTCTCGGGCGGCCGGGCCACCCTCGGCATCGGGGCCGCCTGGTTCGAGCGCGAGCACCAGGGGATGGGCGTGCCGTTCCCGCCGGTCGCCGAGCGGTTCGAGCGGCTGGAGGAGACGCTGCGCATCTGCCGGCAGATGTGGGACCCGGCGGACAACGGCCCGTTCGAGGGCAAGCATTACCGGCTGGCGGAGACGCTCTGCTCGCCGCAGCCGATCAACCGGCCCAAGGTGCTCATCGGCGGCGCCGGCGAACGCAAGACGCTGCGCCTGGTCGCCCGGTACGGCGACGCGTGCAACCTCTTCGGCAGCTCGCCGGCCGACGTCGAGCACAAGCTGGACGTGCTGCGCCGCCACTGCGACGACGCCGGCCGCGACTACGACACCATCCGCAAGACGATCCTCGCGAACAACCCGCGTCCGACACCGGAAACCCGCGACGACTTCGTCCGCTCGATGGCCGGCTACGCGAAGCTCGGCGTGCAGACGGTGATCATCACCCCGACGACCGGCTCGCCCGCCGCGTGGATCGAGGGCATGGCGCCGGCGGTGCCGCAGCTGGCCGAACTCGGCTAGCCGGCGAGGATCCGCGCGGTGCCCGGCTCCGGTCGTCGCCCAGGGCGTGCCGGACGGATCCCGGCTGCCCCTGTCTGTCCATAATGGACTCTTTGCCGTCCGGTGAACCGCCCGGCGTGCCGAGCCGTGTGACTGGGTGAGGTGGCGACCGAAAGGAGGGGCTGATGCCCCACACGCGCACGGCAGGACGACACCGCAAACCCGCGACGATCGGGCTGGCGGCGCTGCTGGGAGTCGCGGGCGCAACCGCGACGGCCATCGCCTTGACCAGCCCGGCGGGCAACGCGGCGACGGAGAACTGCGGTGGTCTGGACACGGCGCTGCAGAACAACCTGAGTTTCATCGCGGGCCAGCAGGCGGCCCCGGACGCCCAGTCGGCGGCCCGCATCGCCAACCGCCAGGCGGTGGTGGCCCAGATCCAGCAACGGCGCCAGGCGGCGGGCTGCGCGGGCCAGGTGCAGGCGAACGAAGTGGTGGCCCAGTGCGCGGCCATCGCCGGAGCAGCCGAGAACGCGGCGGCCGGCGACGAGCAGAACGCGGACGGCACCATGGCGGCCGGGAAGGGCGCGGCCGGCCGGAAGTCGGGCGCCGGCAAGAGTCAGCAGAAGGGCATGGCCGGGGAGAACGGCATGGCGGCCGGGAACGGCGCGGCCGACGAGAACGGCATGGCGGCCGGGAATGGTGCGGCTGACGAGAACGGTATGGGTGCCGGGAACGGTGCGGCTGACCAGAACGGCATGGCGGCCGGGAACGGTGCGGCCGACGAGAACGGCATGGCGGCGGAGAACGGTGCGGCGGCCAAGAAGGGTGCCGCCGACGGGAACGGCAACGCCGGTCAGCAGAACGCGGCCGACCAGAACGCCGCGGCCGCCTGCGCGGTGGTCCAGAAGTGCGTGGCCCAGGCCGCCGGCATGGCCGACCAGAACGGTATGGCGAACCAGAACGGGATGGCCGACCAGAACGGTATGGCGAACCAGAACGGGATGGCGAACCAGAACGGCATGGCCAATCAGAACAGCATGGCCGACCAGAACGGTGCCGCCGACGAGAACGGCATGGGTGGCAAGAACAACGCTGCCGATCAGAACGGCATGGCCGCCAAGAACAAGGCCGCCGGTAAGGCCGGCCAGAAGGCAGCCGCCGATCAGAACGGTATGGCCGACCAGAACGGCATGGCCGGCCAGCAGAACGCGGCCGAGCTCTCCGCGCAGGACTGCGCGGCCCTCCTGAACTGCGTCTCCCAGGCCGCCGATCCCGCGGCCGCGGCGCAGCAGCAGGGCATGGCCTCCGCCGACAACAAGAAGGCCGACGACAAGAAGGCCGACAGCAAGAAGGCTGACGACAAGAAGGCCAAGAACAAGAAGTCCGGCGTGGATGCCGGTGCCGTCGCCGCCCAGTGTGTCGCCGCCGCCGGAACCGCGCCCGCCGAAACCGCCCCCGCGGGGCGCTGACCAGCCTCCCGGCCCGGACCGGCGCCCCCGGTCCGGGCCGGGAACGCGACCCGATCCGGTGACCGGCGGGAACTCCGGCCCGTCGCCGTTCGTTGACCACACAGAGCGCAGTACTCTGGCGCTCGGAAAACGACCGACGACAGCACGAGGCTTCAGTGACCACCGACCCGGCGGCCGAGGACGCTTCCCTGCGCGAGGTGGCCGACGAGCTCGCCGTCGCCGGGCAGCTCCCGCGGTTCCTCCTGATGTACAAGTTCGCCATCGAAGAGCTGATGACGAAGCTGCGGATCCTCAGCGAGGAGTTCGACTTCGTCCACCAGCACGACCCGATCGAGCACATCACGAGCCGGGTGAAGCGGCCCGAGGCGATCAAGGAAAAGGTGCACCGCCGCGGCCTCGGCGCCGACTGGGTCTCCGCCGCCCACGTCCTCGACGACATCGCCGGGATCCGGGTCGTCTGCCCGTTCGTCTCCGACGTGCACGAGGTCGCCCGCATGCTCACCGCGCAGGACGACGTCGAGCTGCTGCGGACCAAGGACTACATCGCGCGGCCGAAGGCCAACGGCTACCGCAGCCTGCACCTCATCGTCCGCATCCCGGTGTTCCTCTCCGACCGCGTCGAAAAGGTCAAGGTGGAGGTGCAGCTGCGCACGATCGCCATGGACTTCTGGGCGGCGGTCGAGCACAAGCTGTCGTACAAGTACCGCGACAGCGTGCCGCCGGACTTCGCGGGCGAGCTCGCGGCGGCGGCCAGGACCGCCGCCGACCTCGACGCCCGGATGGCCGCCCTGCACGAGCGGATCCGCTAAGGCTCGAGGGCGTCGAGCAGGATCCCCAGCCCGAACGCGAACTCCGCTTCGTGGTCGCACACGGCCAGGAACGGCGCCGCCGCCGCGACGGCCGGCAATCCGGAGCCTTCGAGCTCGGCGAGCCGGTGCGCGCCGCTGAACGTTGGCGCCGCCTCGACCTCGCGCATCAACGTGCCGATGAGGAACGCCAGCACCGCGCGCAGCCCGTGCACCGCGCGGTCCGGCGGGAACCCCGCCGCGAGCAGCGGCGCGAGCACCGCCTCCACCGGCGCCAGCGCCGTCATCGACGCGAGGCGCCGGCTGAGCACGAGCGGCGCGGCGCGCGGGTGGCCGAGCATCGCGGCGCGGAAGGAGTGGGCCAGCGCGGACATCGTCTCCCGCAGACCCGCGTCCGGCGGCGGCGCCGGGATCGCGGCGAGCAGCACCTCGGCGATCCCGTCCAGCAATGCGTCTTTGCCGTCGACGTGGTTGTACAGGCTCATCGGGTCGACGCCGAGCCGGCGCGCGAGCTTGCGCATGCTCACCGCGCCCAAGCCCTCCTCGTCGACCAGGGCGAGCCCGGCGAGCAGGATCCGTTCGCGCGACAGGACGTTCCGGGGTGGCCGTCCGCGCCGGGTCGTCACGGCGCGAGGACGGCCGGCAGGCTCTCGTACCCCCGCAGGATCCGCGTCGACCGGCGGCGGCCGCCGGGCAGCACGCGCAGGCCGGGGAACCGGTCGAAGAGGGTGCGCAGCCCGATCTCGCCTTCCATCCGCGCCAGCGACGCACCCAGGCAGTGGTGGCGGCCGGCGCCGAACGACACGTGGTCGCGCGCGCCGGCCCGGGTGACGTCGAAGACGGCCGGGGCGGCGAACACCCCGGGGTCGCGGTTGGCGCCGGCCAGCACCGTGGTGACCAGCGCGCCGCGCGGCAGCGGAACCCCGGCGACCTCGGTGGCGCGGGTGGCCAGGCGCCCGGTCAGCAGAACCGGCGGGTCGTACCGGAGCACCTCCTCGACGGCGTTGCCCCACAGTTCGGGCCGCTCGCGCAGCACGGCGAGCTGCCCGGGGTCGCCGGCGAGCAGGGCGATGCCGCTGCCGAGCAGGTTGACGGTCGTTTCGAAGCCGGCCGCCAGCACCAGGCCGGCGGTGGACTTGAGCTCGGTTTCGGTGAGCCCGACCCCGCCGTCGCGAGCGGCGACGAGCTTGCTGAACAGGTCGTCACCGGGGTGCCGGCGCAGGTGGTCGAGGTGCTCGCCGAGCCAGGTGTCGAACTCGGCGAGCGCGGTTTCGACGTCGCGGAAGGTCCGCCAGCCCAGCCCGAGGTCGAGACTGGGCGCGGCGGCCGCGCCGAGGGACAGCACCTTGCCCAGCTCGGAGGGCGGCACGCCGAGGATCTGGCTGATGACCGTCACGGGCAGCAGGCCGCAGTAGGACTCGACGAGGTCGAGCGGGCGCGCGGGATCGAGCCCGTCGAGCAGGCTGTCGGCGATCTCCTGCACCCGGCCACGCAGCTGTTCGACGGCGCGCACGGTGAAAACGCCGGTGACGAGCTTGCGGTACCGCGTGTGTTCGGGCGGGTTGACGGCGAGCAGCGACGGCGGCCGCACGGGGTGCAGGTGCTCCCCGGCCGACCATTCGACGAGCCGCCCGAGCGCGGAACCGTCGGACCCGATGACCCCGACCCGGAAGTCATCACTGGAAAGCACCTCCCGCACGGCGGCGTGCGTGGTGGTCATCCACCCGAACCTCGTACGCGCCAGCGGCCCGGCGGCCCGGATCTCCTCGAAGAGCTCGCCGAGGTCCAGTCCCTCGGCAGCCGCGACGACCATGCGTCCCTGCAGGTCACCGCGCCGGGCTTCGCGCCGCAGGACGGTCCGGGGGAGCGCGTGCCCGAGGCTCCACCGCAAGACGGGCTTGGTCCAGGCCAGGGCTCCGGTCATGACAGTCCCTCCGGTCGGCGTACCTACAGTGTAGGTTAATGCCGGTCAGGCGGGTTTGCGGATGAGCCCGGTGTACCCGGCGAGGGCCAGGGTGGCGAGCCCCCAGACGGCGGCCTGGATGAGCCAGATCAGCAGGGTGAGCCACTGGCCGGCGGTGGTTTCGGTGTTGAGGTCGCACCGGCTGCGGACACCGGTGGGGGAGAGCGGGAGACCGCGGTCGAGACCGACGCCGACGAGTTCGACGGTGGTGCAGGGGTGCCCGGCCGGTTCGGCGAAGCTGCTCACGCGTTCGGCGGCGTGGTGGGTGCCGTCGGTGAGGTGCCCGGCAACCAGGCCGACGCCGATGGCGGCGATGAGGGCGATGACGAGGGCGGCGGCGGTGCGACGCGCCCGGTAGCCGTAGCCGGCGAGGATGCCCCAGGAGCGGTGGAAGACGCGGGTGAGGCGGCCGCCGAGGGCGGCTGAGTCGCGGCGTTGGAGGTCTTGCTGCTGGGTGATGAGGATGTGGCGGGCATTGCCGTCGTGGCCGGCGGCGCGCTCGGCGGCGGCGAGCTTCTGGTAGGGCGAGGGGGCGTACCACTTCGTGTGGAAGCGGATGAGGTGCAGCCACTCCCGCCAGGAAAGGTCAGCCAAGGACCCGAAGGTGAAGTCATCCACGGCGATACTGGTGGGCCAGAGACAAGAACGGCCTGTCGGCTGCGGGCAGACGATGCGGCGGGGCAGGAAGATCGAGCCGTCGGCGCGGGCATCGTTGAGGTTGATCGCGACACCCCGGGTGTTGCGAATCCATCGGGCGGTCAAATCAAGCTGGCCGATGATCTTCGCGGATGGCAGACGCAGGGCGCCGCGATTGCCGTCGCCGGTGATTCGCGCTCCTTCCAAGGAGAAGTTGCCACCGACGGTGAGCCGGTCCGCACCGATCCCCGGGCCTGAATTGTTCGTGATCTGCAGGTCGGTGCCGTCGAGCTGGCTGTCGAGCCGGGCGTTGAGCAAGCGGACCGCACCGAGCGGTCCGTCCCCCGAAATCCGGGTGTCGTTGAGGAAGAAGTCGTTTCCGACCTTGATACCGTCGGCATTGAGTCCCGGGCCGGATTTGTTGACGATCCAGGCATTGTCGGCGATGAACTGACCGCCGATGCTCGCAGCCAAAAGGCGAAGCGTACCGCGAATGTGGGCGCCGGTGAGCCGGGCGTTGCTCAAGTACAGCTCCTTGCCCACGCTCATCCCATCGGCCATGATGGCCGGCCCGGAGTTATTGGTGACCGTGAGGTCATGGCCTTGCAGCTGGCCCCTGACGTGCGCTCCTGAGATGCGGAAGGCCGCCGCCGCACCGGTGCCGGCGATCCGGGCGGTTCTGAGCACGAGGTTCTTGCCGACGTGGATGTTGTCCGCGATAACGGCCGGTCCGGAGCCATTGCCGATCACCGTTCCGGCCAAGTTGATTTGGTCGCCGACTTCCACGGCCGGCAACGACACCGCGCCGCCGTCGCTCGTGCCGGTGATCCGCGCGTTCGTCAGGAACAGGTCGCCGCCCACGTGCATGCCGCCGGCTTGGACGGCCGGCCCCCGGCTGTTGATGACGTGTGCATCCATCCCGACCAGCTGACCTCCGATGCGGGCGTTCGGCAGCCGGAGCGCACCGACTCCATCGACGCTGCGGATGTGAACACGCCGAAGGAGAAAGTTGCCGTCGACGTGCAGGCGGTCGGCAACGACGCCGGCACCGGAGTCGCTGCGCACCTCGAGATCGGTGCAATCGAGTGCGCCGATACGGGCGTCGTAGAGCCGTAACGGGCTGTAGGCACCGTTGCTGACAGCCTTTGTCCTGGCCAGGTTCAGTACGCCCGCGATGCGAATCCGGTCGGCGTGGAGGTGGTCGATCCGGCATTCCGTGCAGGTCAGGTTCTCGATATGGGCATCGGCGGCGCGGAACCGGCCTTCGAGCGTGCAACGAGTCAAGTACAGCCCGGACACCGCCTTGACGTGCGACAGGTCCAGGTCGCCGCTGATCCGCGCCCCGACCAGCCGCACTCCCCGTGGATCCAGCTCCCCGTGCCGCCCCAGCAGCAGCTCGCGGATGAAACGTCCCCGGACCTCCGGCCCGGCAACCACCACCAGATGCACCGGCAGCTCGCTGACCTGCGCCGTCACCCCGCGCCGGGCACAGTCGAGCAGCTCCTGCTCGGGCGCGGTCAAATCGGTCAGAACCGGCAGTCCGTCTCCGCTCACTCCCGGCTAGTCGTCAACCGCTCCTCCCCGGTTACGCCGGGCGTCAGCAGCACCGCCAGCGCGACCAGTTCCGTCAACGCCATCCCGCGCTCCACCAGCCCGAGCGGGATCAACGTCCACCACCGCCCGCCCTCGGTGGCGGCCACCACCACCGCGCCCAGGATCACCGCGAACCAGCCCAGCGACGCCACCGCCAGCACGCGTGCGACCCAGCGGCGTCCGGGCGACGACGGGAACGCCGCCCGCGCGGCAACCAGCACCGCCAGCGGCAACGCCACGAATGCCACCACGCTCGCGATCCGGTGCAGCGTGCCGCCGAAGTCCGCGCGGGAGACCGTGGCCCAGTCCGGTTTGGGGAACGCCACGATCACCAGCAAGCCGACCGTCCACAGTGTCCCGAGGATCGCCGCCGCCGGCGGGAGGCGGCCCTGGCGGTGCAGCACCGCCAGGCCCGCCGCCGAACCGAGGGCGACCAGGACCACCGCCAGGTCGAACACCCACTTGTGGTCGCTCAGGCCGTACTCGCTGATCGTGCGGCGGGTGGCGCTGATCTCGTCCGTCGGCGGGATGACCTGCAGCAGCAGCACCAGGCCCGCGCCCACCACCAGGGCCGCGATGCCGGCGAAGGAGACCGCTCGTCGCGCAGGGATCGTGACCATGGACCGACCGTAGCCGACCGGTGGTTGAACTCCCCGTGAAAAGCCTGGTCAACGTGTACGACTTACGGCGGTTACCCCGGCCGGATTTCCTCCATTATGGTCCCTCGCTACCGGTAGGTCCGTCCTGCCGGCCTCGGTCAAGGAGGTCGCTTCCTGTGGGGAATTCACCAAGACGGCTGGTGATGCTGGCTTCGGCCGTCGCACTGGCCGGAACGTTCGTCGCGTTGCCGGTCGGGACCGCCGGCGCCGCGCAGAACGTCCTGCGTGCCGACAAGTCCGTCGCCCGCTCGTGCTTCGCGAAGGTGCTGCCCAAGGGCACCTCGGGCACCGATCGCCGCGAGGTCACGTCCACCGTGGACGGTCTCGTCCAGGCGCGGCTCAAGCCGGCCCAGGGCACCGAAGGCGACTGGGACGTCGCCGTGTTCGACAAGGCCACCGGTGCGGTGGTCGCCGCCTCGGCGGCGTTGCGCACCCACGAACTCGCCGAAAGCTTCGTGAAGAAGGGGCAGGAACTCGTCGTCCAGGGCTGCCGGTACGGTGGCCCGGCCGACCGGGCCCAGCTCGGGATCGACTTCCTGGCGCTGACGCCGCAGGGCACCCCGACGGGCACCCAGCGCGCGGAACTCGTCCGCGTCGAGACGCCCACCCGCGCCGACAAGAACAAGCTGACCGCCCTCGGCCTCGACGTCACCGAAAAGGGCGATGCGACCGGGGTCGAGGTCGTGCTCGCCGGGGACGCCGACCGCAAGACGCTGAAGGACAGCGGCTTCAAGTCGAAGGTCATCGAGGCGGACCTGTCGGCCAAGTCCGTCCAGGACGCCAAGACGGACCGCGTGTACGCCGCGTCGACCGCCGCGTCGGCGCTGCCGTCCGGGCGGACCAGCTACCGGCACCTCTACGAGTACAACTTCGAGATGAAGGAACTCGCCCGCAAGAACCCGAACCTGGTTTCGGCGTTCACCATGCCGGAATCGACGTGGGAGGGCCGGGACGTCGTCGGCGTCGAAATCGCCACCGACGTCAAGAACGTCACCGACGGCAAGCCGGTGAACTTCACCATGGGCGTGCACCACGCCCGGGAGTGGCCGGCCGGCGAGCACGTCATGGAGTGGGCGTACGAGCTGGTCAACGGCTACTCGCGCGACACCGCCATCCGGTCGCTGGTCAGCAAGACGCGCAACATCATCGTGCCGATCATCAACCCGGACGGCTTCGAGATCTCCCGCGAGGCCGAGCCCAAGGGCGACTTCACCCGCTTCGACTACGAGATGAAGCGCAAGAACTGCAACGTCAACGACTCGCCGCCGCAGTTCGCGACCGGCGTGTGCAAGGCGAACCCGGGCGGCCGCCTGCGCGGCACCGACCCGAACCGCAACTACGCGGGTTTCTGGGGCGGCAACGGCGCCGAGGTGGCCTGGAGCGGTGACACCTTCCGCGGGTCCGCGCCGTTCAGCGAGCCCGAGGTGCGGAACGTGCGCTCGATCGTGGCCTCGCGCCAGGTGACCAACCTGCTGACGATGCACACCGTCGCCGCGCTGGTGCTGCGCCCGCCGGGCGTGGCGGACGTCCGCGCGCCGCTCGAGGAGCCGGCCTACAAGGCCCTCGGCGACAAGCTGGCTTCGCGCAACGGCTACACGAGCGAGCCGAGCTGGGCGCTCTACGACACGACCGGCACCACCGAGGACTGGTCGTACTGGGCCACCGGCGGCTGGGGCTTCACCATCGAGGTCGGCGGCAACGGCTTCCACGGGCCGTACGCCGACAGCGTCGTGGCCGAGTACGAGGGCCTCGCGCCCGCGGCCGGCGCCGGCAAGGGCGGCAACCGGCAGGCGTTCCTGGACATGCTGGGCAACACGGCCGACCCGCAGCAGCACTCGACGCTGATCGGCTCGGCGCCGAAGGGCTACCAGCTCAAGCTGCACAAGACGTTCCAGACGCCGACGTCGCCGGTGATCCAGCCGGACGGCTCCACCAAGCCGCCGATCTACTACACCGACGACCTGAACTCGAAGTTCACCGCCACCGGCGGCCGCTTCGCGTGGTCGGTCAACCCGTCGACGCGGCCGTACGTGGCCGGCCGGTACGGGCGTGACCCGCAGGGCCCGGCGCAGCAGGGCTTCGGGGTCGTCAACCCGGCGGGCGTGCCGCCGATCAACCAGAACTACCCGGCCGACCCCACGGGTGACTCGTTCACCTTCCACGTCGACGGCCTGCCCAAGGTCGACAACGGGAAGTTCAGCGTCAACATCAACTGGAAGAGCACCCAGACCGACTGGGACCTGTTCGTCTACGACTCGGCGGGCAACCTGGTCAGCTCGTCGGCGAACGGGGGCACGACGTCCGAGCACGCCGTGCTGTTCGACCCGCCCGCCGGCGACTACCGGGCCGTGGCGGTCAACTTCGACCAGGCCGACCCGAACGCCGTCGACGACTGGACCGGTGACGTGTCGTTCTCGTCGCCGATCCCGCCGACGTACGGCACGAAGGAGGCCTACCAGCTGACCTGCTCGTCGCCGAGCGGCAAGCTCGTCGGCGTGGCGGACGTGTTCGCCGACCGCGGCCAGACGGTCGACGTCGGCGAGGTCTGCACCCGGTCCGCGCACGCGCAGAAGCAGCGCGCGTCGGGCGGCACCCGGTAGTTCCGCGATCGCCCGTGAAGGCCTCCTCGTTCGCGCGAGGGGGCCTTCACGGCGTTATGGCGAGGGTGACACCCAAGGCGAGGAGAATCGTGCCCACAACGCGGTTCAGGGCCGGTTTCGCGCGGGCGTACCAGCGCTGGGTCGAGGGGGAGGAGAACAGCAGGGCGACGCTGAGGTGCCACGCGGCCGAGGCGGCGACGATCAGCGCGACCGCGGCGGCCTTGACGGCGGCCGGTTCGGTGGGCGGGAGCGCCGCGGTGAGGACGCTGCCGAAGAACGCCGCGGCCTTGGGGTTCGTGAGGTTGCTGAGCACGCCGCGGCGGAACGCGTTGCCGCGGGCGGCGGGCGGCGCGGATTCGGGGCGGTTCGCGGTCAGCCACAGGCGGACGCCGAGCCAGGCCAGGTAGGCACCGCAGACGATCCGCAGGCCGACGGCGAGCCACGGTTCGCGCGCGAGCAGCGCCCCCAGCCCGAAGACGGCGACGGCGGCCAGCAGCCCACCCGCGGCGACGACACCGAGCGCGACGGCGACCGCGGCCCGCCGGGAGCCCGCGGCGGCGGTGTGGGCGATGAGGACGAAGTTGGGCCCGGGGGAGATCGCGGCCGGGAGGTAGGCCAGCAGGACGGTGCCGAGGGCGGCGGCGGGGGTCATCGGGTCAGGGCTTCGCCGGCCTGCGGAGGGACGCGATCGGCCTGGGCGCGCGGGGCTCCGGTCTGCGGACGCACGCCGCTGCCTTGGGGACGCGAGCCGCTCGCCTGGCGACGCACGCGGCCGGGCTGGGGATGGCCGCCGCGCCTGTGGATGGCCGCCACGCGGCGTCCCGGAACCGTCGGTGCCTTCCGGTAGCGTGGAAAACGGGGGCTGCTCACGCGGCCCGGCCGCCGCCGACGACCTGGTCGCGCAGGGTCCGCAGCGTCTCGTGGTCCACTGTGGACGGATCCGCGGCCAGCCATTCGCCGATCTCGTGCAGGAACTCCTCCGCCGTCATCGGCGCCACGGGCAGGTCGCCGGGGTCGGCCGTGGTCAGGTCGCCGCTGCGGCTCGGGTACACGATCATCGCCCCGCGCAGCGCCACCCCCGGCAGCAGCTCGCGGTACGCCGCCAGGCTCTCGGCGAGCCGGCTGCCGCCGCCGCGGAAGGGCCGTCCGTTGCGCAGGAGCCGGCCGTCCTCCGCCGTCTCGTAGTGCCCGGGCAGCCACAGCTTCGACTCGATCAGCACCAGCCGCTTGCCGCACAGCACCGCGTGGTCGACGTCGGCGAACACCGAGCCGGGCCAGGCGAGGCCGTGGAAGATCCGGGCGCCCGGCAGCCGGGTCAGGTAGTCCTCGAGCAGGTCGGCCGTGAGCCGCTCGGCCGGCTCGTCGGTGCCCGGCGCGCCGAAGACGGTGCGGCCGCCGAACTCCTCGGCGTACGCCTCGCGGGCTTTCGCAGCCCGCAGGTACCCGCGCGCCAGGCGCTGGACCAGCAGCGCCGTGCCGGCGGTGAGCAGCAGCCAGACGATCAGCACCGGCGTGCTGAACCCGACGCCGGTGACCAGCGGCAGCAGCACCAGCACCATCCCGGCCACCGCGACGACCACCGGCGTGTGCCCGGGCCCGCGGCGGCGGCCGTGCCGCATGCGGGTGTCCTCGACGGCGAAGTGCCACCAGCTCAGATCTTCGGCGTCGAGGTCGGGCAGGCCGGGGACGAACCCGGGCTCGTCGCCGAACCGCCGCCGGGGGCGCGGCCGCACCGGCACCGGCACCACGGTTGCGCCGCCGTCGTACCGCGCGCGGGCCACCGGGTCGGTCAGGACGTCGTAGGCCTCGCGCAGCAGCCGGAACGTGCCGACCGTGCCGCCGCCGTCCGGGTGCATGGTCTTGGCCAGCCGGCGGTAGGCCGTCTTGACGTCGGCCGCCGTGGCGTCCCGGCGGACGCCGAGCACCTCGTAGTAGTCGACCTCGGGCACGCGGGCGTTCACCTCCGGATGGCTGCGCGAAGACTTTATGGGGTCGGGTTTCGGCGTCTGTCACCGCCTCGGCGGCGCGCCCGGGTGATGGTCCCGCGGTGCAGGTCAGGGCGGTGTCAGGAGTTTGCCGTCGGCGGCGGAGAACCGGGAATGTCCACTGTGGACTGAGTGTCACCCGGAAGTGTTGCCGCGCGGGCGAAAGCGGGCCTTGCGGTGACGGTTCGTAGTCGAGCTCCACCCGAATGGCCGTGAACAGGTGTTCGAATGTTCGGCTAGGCTGGGGGCATGTCCTCGACCTCCCTCAGACGTGACGGGCCCACCGCCACCCCACCTCGGCAGCGGGCCCGTCACCCCCGTCAGCGCTCGCGCAGCAGGTACCGCTGCAGCTTGCCGCTGGCGTTGCGCGGCAGCGCGTCGAGGAAGCGCACCCGGCGCGGGTACTTGTACGGCGCGGCAACGGCTTTGGCGTGCTCCTGCAGGGCGTGCACGACGTCCGGGCCCGGGGCGACGCCGGGGCGCAGCACGACGAAGGCGGTGACGACGGCGCCCCGGTCCGGGTCGGGCGTGCCGACCACCGCGCATTCGTCGACGTCCGGGTGGGTCAGCAGCACCTCTTCGACCTCGGGAGCCGCGATGTTGTAACCGGAAGAGACGATCATGTCGTCGCTGCGCGCCACGAACCGGAAGTACCCGCCGGGCTCGCGGACGTAGGTGTCGCCCGTGATGTTCCAGCCGTCGCGGACATAGCCGGTCTGCCGCGGGTCGCCCAGGTAGCGGCAGCCGGTGGGGCCCTGGACCGCGAGCAGGCCCGGCGTGCCGTCCGGCGCGGGACGGCCGTCGAGGTCCAGGACGGCGGCGCGGAAGCCGGGCACCGCCTTGCCGGTCCGGCCGGGGCGCACGTCGTCGTCGGCGGCGGAGATGAACACGTGCAGCATCTCCGTGCTGCCGATGCCGTCGATGAGCGGCCGTCCGACGACTTCGCGGTACCGCTCGGCCACGGCGGCGGGCAGCGCCTCCCCGGCGGAGACGGCGCGGCGGACCCCGGCCAGGAGGGGGCCGTCGCCGGCGCCGAGGATCGCGCGGTAGGCGGTGGGGGCGGTGAACAGCACCGTCACCGCGTGCTCGGCGACGGCCGACGCCAGCTCCTGGGGGGTCGCGCGTTCCAGGAGCAGCACCGACGCGCCCGCGTGCAGCGGGAACACCAGCAGGCCGCCCAGGCCGAAGGTGAACGCCAGCGGCGGTGTACCGCAGAAGACGTCGTCGGCGGTGGGGCGCAGCACGTGCCGGGAGAAGGTGTCGGCGATGGCGAGCAGGTCGCGGTGGAAGTGCATGGTGGCCTTCGGTGTCCCGGTGGTGCCGGAGGTGAAGGCGAGCAGGGCGACGTCGTCGGCGGCGGTCGGCACGTCGGCGAAGGTCGCCGGGTGGCGGGCGCAGCGTTCGGCCAGCTCGGTGCCGTAGGACACCGCGGGCAGGCCGGGTGGCAGCTCGTCGAGGAGGTGCTCGTCGCACAGGGCGACCGTGGGCTGCGCGCGCTCGGTGATCTTGTCGAGCTCGCCGCGGCGCAGCATCGGCATCGTCGTGACGGCGACGGCCCCGGCCTTGAGCACGCCGAGCCAGCACGCCGCGAGCCACGGTGTGTTGGTGCCGCGCAGCAGCACGCGGTTGCCGGGCACGACCCCGAGGTCGGTGCACAGGACGTGTGCGATCCGGTTGGCGCGCGCCAGGACGTCGGCGTAGGTCCACGTCTCGTGCGGCGAGCGCAGGCAGGGCCGGTCCGGGCCGAGGCGGGCGGCGGTTTCGTCGAGCAGCACGGTGGCGGCGTTGAGCCGGTCGGGGTAGCGCAGCTCCGGCAGGTCGAACACGAGCCGCGGCCACTGCTCGGCCGGCGGCAGCCGGTCGCGGCAGAACGAGTCGGTGTGAGCGCTGGGAGTAAGCCTCATCGCAGCCCCTTCGCCCTCTCGGCCGCAGGATCGCCCTGCCCTGGGCAATGTAACACCGGTTGCGACCGTCGAGAAGGCGCAATGGCGCGCTCCTGACGGTGACAACCGGGGGACGATGAGTGCTCAGCCGGCGGTCAGCGCGTCGAGTTCGGCGACGATGGCCGGGTAGGCCTCCGGGCAGCGATCGGTCAGCTCCTCGACGACGTAGGCCCAGTCGCCCTCGGTCAGCTGCTTGAGCAGCGCTTCCCCGGGAGGCAGGCCGTGGGTGCGGGGCCCGAAGAAGGGGGTGGGAACCGCGGAGGTGGCCGTGTCGTACCGCCGTTCTCCCAGGAACGCCCCGGTGCCGGAGGTTTCCTGGCTGACCTCGGTCAGGCTCCGGATCCGGGTGGAGCACAGCTTCAGCACCCGTCGTGCCTGCCCGGCCAGCAGCCTGGCTTCGGCCTTGAGGTCTTCCTCGGGCGGCGGGGCGACAGCCGCCAGGCGGCCGATCAGGTCGCGCGTGCGGACGCGGTCGCCCCAGCCCGCCGTGACCGCGATCATCCCGAGTAGGCCGCGCATCACGTCGAGGGGATCGGCGAAGGCCTCGACGAGCTGCCCGGCCTCGTCCAGCAGATCGCCGTCACGCGTGTCGCGGGCCACCAGCAGGAGCGCGCCCGCGCGGTCCCGGAGGTCGGCCGGCTGCCGGGCGATCGCCCGCGCCCGTTCCGGGAGCTTCGCGGCCAAGGCGGCTCGGATCAGGTCCAGGCGTGGCCGCCACTCCAGGGCCGGGTCGGCCACGCGGGTCAACGCCCGCTCGGCGCGGTCGAGCTCACCCGCCGCCACCGCTCCTTCGGCGATGGCGGCCCAGGCGGACGCTCGGGCCGGGGAATCGGTCAGCAGGGCGGCTTGGCTTTCTGCCCGGCCGAAATCGCCGTGGTCGGCCATGGTCCTGATCCAGAGCACGGAAATGCGCTGGTCGTTCTCGCCGACCAGCCCGCGGGCCACCCGCTCGGTCAGCCGGAGGACTTCGGCGCCTTCGTCCGGCTTGCGGTTGCGGAGGAGGGCGGCCGCCACGGCGAAAACCGCGTTCGCGTCCCGGCCCTGCTCGGCGTACTCGCGGGCGATCGTCACCGCACGCTCGGCGTCTCCGGTTTCCGCGATCGCCGAAGCGATCGTGATCAGGGCTTCCCGGCGTGCGGGCTCGGCCGCCGCCTGGGCGATGTCCATGGCCTCGGCCGTCAGGCGGGTCGCGGTGGCCGGATCGGCTTTTCCGATGGACCAGGCGATCTCGGCCAACCGGACGCTGAGCACCAGCGGATCCGGCGTCCGCCGGGCGATGGTTTCGGTGTGGCGGCTGTCCCGGCGGGCCGTGATCCGGAGGACCGAGGTCAGCCACTCCTCGCGCTTCTCCGCGTCCTCGATCGTGTCCAGGAGCCGCAGGGCCCGCTCGTCGTCCCCGGCTTTCGCGGCGGCGGCCGCCACCGGGCCGGGGCGCGTGTGCCGCCCGGCGAGGCGGTCCGCCGAAAGCGCGGTCTCCGCGTTCTCCAGCCATGTCCTGGTGTCGGCCGGCCGGTCCAGTCCGGCAGCCGCCACGGCCATCGCGCCGAACGCCTGAGCCCGGTCGTGTGCGTCGGTGCCGTCCAGCAGCTGCCCGGCCTCGGCCAGAAGCGAGTTCGCCCGGTCCGGCGCCGCCGCGACGGCCAGCTGCGCGAGGGCTTCCGCGCGCTCGGCGGGGTGCTGGACGAGCGCGGCCACGCGGCGTGCCCGGTCGTGATCGCCGTGCCGGGCGAAGGCCCAGGCGAGCGAAACGACCGGGCCACCGCCGAAGAACTGGTTGAACGCCGCCGCTTGTTCCTCCGCGCGGTCCAGCGCGCTTGCCGCGTGGCCGGGGTGTCCTTCGCCGCGGCAGACGTCCGCGACGGCGATCAGGGCCCGGATGCGGTCGTACGGCAGCCGGATGGCGTCGATCATGGCGTCCGCGTGGTCCAGCCGGCCGAGGAAAGCCCAGCCCGACGGCAATCCCGGTGGCAGCCGGCCGTTGTTCCGGAGCAGGTGCACCCGGTGGACCGCGAGGCGGGCCAAAGCGATCAAGTCCGGCTCCGCCGACGCCAGGACCAGGTGCTGTGTCGCACGGATCTCGCCCAGCGCGGCACCGTCACCACCCACACGAACCAGCGCGAGACGCTGGCGGCGCGGATCGGTCGCGCACGCCAGCATGCGCGGCACGTCCTGTTCCACCAGCAGCACCGCGAAATACCCCCGGACGAGGTACTCGGGCGTCTCGGGAGGCCACCCTCGGGCCGCGTAGCCGTCGGCCCAGTCGTGCAGACGCCGGCGGTAGCCCGCCAGCCGCGCGCCCAGCATCGCCCGGGCCGTGACCAGGAGCTGCTCGTGGGCCAGGACGAGGACGTCCGCGAGCCCGGGGCGCTCCGGCGGGCGGCGGGCGAAGCTGCGGCCCGTCGCCGTGCTCAGGCAGTCGTCGATCGCCCACTCCGAACTGCCGGTCAGCTCGGCCAGGTCCGCCGTCGTGAGGCCGCCCGTTGCCGCGGTGAGGAGGCCGAGCATGTCCTGCTCGGCCGCCGACCCGCGCAGGAGGCGTTTCAAGTCGCGTTCCTTCGCGTCTCGCACGGCGTGGGCCTTCGCGGACGCGGCGAGCGGGCGGATGATCGCCGGGTCTCGCAGGGGGTGGTGGTCGGGGACGTCGGCCGGGAGCGGGGGGCTGCCGCGGCCGGACACGATCACGCGCATCCCGGCCGGCGGCCGGACCGGGAGCAGAGCCGCGATGCTGTGGGCGTCCGGGCTGCCGTCGCGGCCCAGGTCTTCGTCCAGGCCGTCCACGACGAGCGCGAACCGCTCCCCGCGGCGGCGGCAGTCCTGTGCCACCTCGGCGAGCAGGCCGTGCAGCTGGGCTTCGCGGGTCGCCTCCGTCGACGGCGGGAGCGGGGTGCCGCGGACCGCGCAGAGCTGCTCGAGCACGTTGTCGACGAACGCGCGGCGATCGCTCTGGCCGGGCTGGCCGCCGGTGACGAAGAACGCGACCAGCCGGACACCCGGCGGCGGGTGCAGCACGAACGTGGTTAGCAGCGCGGACTTCCCCGACCACGCGTCGGCCTGCCACCAGGCGTACGCCCCCTCGGTGGCCGGGTCGGTGCAGAACCGGGCCAGTTCGGCGAGTTCGTCCCCGCGCTCGAGCAGGCTCGGGGGCGCCAGGGACTCGACGCGGAGCAGGTAGTGGCTGCGCACCGGGCCGGACGCGCCGACGTGCACGTCGCCCCGCACCGATCCGACCTGGAGCACCGGCCCGGTGAAACGGCCGGAAGCGGAGTTCGTCACCCGGCCATCATCCCGGGCCGGGGACCGGCGGACGGCGTTGTCCGGGAACTGTCACGTCCGGCGCGGACGGAGTACCCGGGGTTTCGGCGGCCCGGCTCGCCGAGGCGCTGGTCGGGCCGCCGCCACCGCCGCCACCGCCGCCACCGCCGCCGACCCCGGCCGAGGACATGGTGCGCGAGCCGTTCCCGTGCGGACCAGGACGCGTTCTTCGAAGCTTGGCGCACGCAGGTGCTGCCGCGGCTGTCCTGAGCCGATCACCCCGGCGTGGCGCGCGTCGGGGTCCGGCGCCCAGTAGCTTTTCGATCATGGTCGAGACGCCCGAACCGCCGCCCACCCTGGCCGATCCGCGTGCCTTGCTGCTGGGCTACCTCGACCACAACGCCGCCGCCGTGCTGCGCAAGCTCGACGGCCTTTCCGACCACGACGTCCGCCGCAGCGTGCTGCCGTCGGGGTGGACGCCGCTGGGCATGGTCAAGCACCTCGCCTGCACCGAACGCTTCTGGGTGCGGTACCTGTTCGCGGGGGAGGACATCGACTTCACCTGGCCCGCGACCGCCGCGCAGGAGTGGTTCGTCGCCCCGGCGGAATCCGCCGCGGACATCACGGCCTTCTTCCGCGCCGAGCGCGAAAACTGCGCCCGGCTGGCCGCGGTGACGCCCCTGGAAGGCCGGGCCGCCCGCACGGTCCGCCGCGGCGGCGCCGAAGAGCACCCGACGTTCGCGTGGGTCCTGTTCCACCTGGTGCAGAACTTCGCCCGGCACGCCGGCCACCTGGACGTCGGGCGCGAGCTGATCGACGGGACGACCGGCCGCTGACCTCAGGCCGGGGGCGCGACCGTGGTGTCCGGCCGGCCCGCGCGGCGCAGCGCGTCGGCGACGAACCCGCTCGCCTTCAGCTCTTCGACCAGCTCGCGCAGGAACGCGAGCGTCTCCGGACGGCGATCCGGGGTGGTGGCGACGGCCTGCCGGATTTCCATGAACCGCTCGGGGAGCACCCGGGTGCCCGGGTGGGCGGCGGTGTAGGCGGTCATCGGCTGCCGGATCCCGGCCGCGACCTCCAGGCCCTGCGCCTCGAACGCCGTGACGCCGTCCTCGCCGCGCACGATCGTCGCGTGCCGCAGCGTCCGCGTCAGGTACAGGTCGTAGGCCGAACCCTGCTTCACGCCGATCCGGACCTCCGGCCGGTCGACGTCGGCGGGCGACCCGAACGGCGAGTCCTGCGCCACGACGTACACGCCTTCGATGACGACGTAGGGCGCCGTGAACGCCACCTCGGCCGCCCGGGCCGGTTCGATCGCCAGGAAGCCGAGGTCGGCCGCCCCCGAGGTGAGGGCCTCGAACGCCTTGCGGGCCGCGTCGAAGCAGACGAGCTCGACCGGCACGTCCAGCCGCGCGGCCACTTCGCGCGCGATGTCGACGGTGACCCCGCCCGGCTGCCCGGGCGTGCCGTGGGCGAGCACCGGGTTGCCGAGGTTGATGGTGGCGCGCAGGGTGCCGGTGGGCGCGAGGTCGGCGGCGACGGCGGAACGGTCTCCCATGATCGGCGAGCGTAGCGCGGGGCCGCTCAGGCCTCCGGTGGCGCGTCCACCGTGGTCAGCGTGAACACCGTCTCCTGCCGGTAGACCTCGCCCGGCCGGAGCACCGCGGCGGGGAAGTCGGGGCGGTTCGGGGAGTCCGGGAAGTGCTGCGCCTCCAGCGCGAAGCCGGCGCCGCGGTGGTAGGGGCGCCCGCCCGTGCCGGGCAGGTCCGCCGTCAGGTGGTTGCCGGAGTAGAACTGCAGGCCCGGCTCGGTCGTCCGCATCGTGAGCAGGCGGCCGGACGCCGGGTCCCACGCGCGGGCGGCGAACGGCGCACCGTCGTCGAGCACCCAGTTGTGGTCGTAGCCGTGGCCGATGACCAGCTGCGGGTCGGGCTCGCCGAGCCGGGCGCCGATCGGCGTCGCGCGGCGGAAGTCGAACGGCGTGCCCTCGACCGGGACCGGGGCGCCGGCCGGGATGAGGTCGTCGCCGGTGGGGCAGTACCGGCTCGCGGCGAGCTCCAGCCAGTGCTCGTGGACGTCGCCGGTGCCTTCGCCGGCCAGGTTCCAGTAGGTGTGGTTGGTCAGGTTGACGACCGTCGGCGCGTCGGTGGTCGCGCGGTAGGTGATGCGCAGCCGGTCGCGCGCGTCGAGGCGGTAGGTGACCTCGGTGTCGAGCCGGCCGGGGTAGCCCTGGTCGCCGTCCGGGCTGACCAGGGTGAGCCGCAGCGCCACGCCGTCGGCGTCGCGGACCTCCGCCGCCGCCCAGACCCGCGTGTCGAACCCGGCGGGGCCGCCGTGCAGGCTGTTCTTGCCGTTGTTCTGGGGCACCCGGTACTGGACGCCGTCGAGGGTGAAGGTGCCGCCGGCGATCCGGTTGGCGAACCGGCCGATCACCGCGCCCAGGAACACCCGGTCCGCCTCGGGGCGGTTGTTGGCGACGTACCCGGCGAGGTCCGGGAACCCGAGGACGACGTTGGCCGGCCGGCCGTCGCGGTCCGGTGCGTCCAGCGACTGGACGACGCCGCCGTAGTCGAGGACGCGCACGGTCAGCCCGCCGGGACGGCCCAGCGTGTGCCGGTGGACGTCGGTGCCGTCGGCGCGGCCGAAGAACTCCCGGGTGAGTTCGAGTGCGGGCATCGGCAGGTCCTCCAACCGGCTGTTAGCGCTAACAGCATCGGGAAACCCTAGGCTCGGGTGTCCCGCGCGGTCAAGCGCGCTCGGCCGGGGTGCCCAGCAGCCGGTGGGCGGTGAGCGCCATCTGGATCTCCAGCCGTTTCGCCGGGTCCGCGAGCCGGTCGCCGAACAGCTCGCCCAGCTGGCTCACCCGGTAGCGGACCGTCTGCGGGTGGATCCCCAGCGCCTGGGCGATCTCCGGGGTGCTCCCGTTGTGCTCCAGCCAGCACAGCAGCGTCGCGGCCAGCCGGGTCCGCTGCTTCACCGTCAGCTCCGCCAGGGGCGCGAGCGCTTTCGCCGAAAGCTCGTCCAGCAGGAACCGATCGGCGAGCAGCCAGTGCGTCGCCAGGTGGTCGGCCGTGTGCGTGACCGGGTGGTCGCCGGCCAGGCCGCGGCGGACCAGGTCGAGCGTCCGGCGGGCCCACCGCAGCGACGTCGCCGCGTCGGCCGGGCGGACCCGGGGGCCGACGGCCGCACGCCAGCCCGGCAGGCGCCCTTCGAGGCCGCGCAGGTCGCGGTCCGGGTTCGGGGTGAGCAGGCACGGCTCGGGACCTTCGAGGTCCAGCAGCACGTCGCCGGCGACCTGCGGCGTCGGCGGCGGCTGCCGGCCGGTCCGCGGGTCGAGCGCGACGACCACCACCCGGTCCGGGATCGGCCACCGCGCCGCCTCGGCCATCGTCGCCACCGTGGCCGGGGACGACGGTGGGGTGGCGAGCAGCAGTTCGAACAACCGGCGGCGGCGGCGCTCGAGCGTGCCCGTCGCCATCGCCTGCGCCAAGGTGTACCCCTCCACCGAGTACGAGGAAATCTCTTCCACGTAAGCGAAAATGGCTTCGGCGCCGACGCACAGCACCGCCGCCGGGAACCGGTGAGCCTGGCCCAGCTCGGCCACGTACCGCCAGGCCGCGCGCCCGCCCGCGCGGTAGGCCGCCTGCAGGGAATTGAGGCTGCCGCCGTCGTGGTGGACGCGTTTCCCGATCTCCACGAACAACTTCGGCCAGGTGTCCGGTGTGGACACCGGATCGCCGATGCTGTCGATGCAGCTGAGCACGGCCTGCTCGATGGCCAGCACGATCATCTTGCCGAATTCGCCTTCGAGCGGCTTGGCGTATTCCGGCACGGCGTGCTGGACCTCGTCGAGGATCCGGCGGGCGAGCGGGTCGGCGTGCGGCCGGAACCGCCGCGCGAGTTCCGTCGGCAGCGAGCACCACAGCTGGCGCGCCCGGCCGGTGCCCCGCGGGTGCGGGATCGCCGCCTGCGTGATCGTCCCGGTCATGGCGCACACCCCGCAGCTCATGGGAAGTTCGCGCCACCGTTGGCGCAACGCCATGTACTCACACGGGAACGGGATTGGCAACCGCCGCCCCTGCCTCCGGATCGGGTTCTGTCACCGCGGGACCAACGGCCGCGCCGGGAATTGTCACCTGCCCGACAAAGGCCGGAACACTCATCGCGGCAAAGGTTTCCGCGATCCGATTTGTGAACCGGGACGGTATCTTCGCGCCCCCGCCGGTTGTTAGCGTGATCAACCGGCACGCGGGAGGAGAACACCGATGACGGCGCTCGTTTCCTGGTGCTTCCGCCGGGCCGGCGTCGTCGCCGTGCTCTGGCTGGTGGCACTCGGCGGGCTCGCGGCCGCCGCGGTGCACACCGGCGCGGCCTTCCGCGACACGGTGGAGCTGCCGGCCGCGGACAGTACCGCGGCGGCGCACCTGCTCGGCGGGACCGGTGCCGCGGAACGGGTCGTGGTCCGCGCGCCGGACGGGCCGGTCGACCGCGGCCCGGGCCGCGCCCGGCTCGACGCGCTCGCCGCCCGGCTGGCCGCGCTGCCGCACGTCGTGTCCGTCGCCCCGCCGCCCGGCGAGGTGTCCGCCGACCGGCGGACCGCGGTGCTCACCGTGCGGTTCGACGCACCGGCCGCGGACCTCGGGCAGCCGGTGGCCGACGCGTTCGCCGCCGTCGTCCGCGGCGCCGCGGGCCTGACCGCCGGGGCGTCCGGCGAGCTCGCCGCGATGACGGCTGCCGCGCCGGACCTGGGCAACGCCGGGATCGGCCTGCTCGCCGCGGCGCTGGTGCTGCTGCTGACCTTCCGCTCGGTGAGCGGCGTCCTGCTGCCGATCCTGACCGCGTCGGTCTCGGTCGGCTGCGCCCTGGCCGCGGTGACGCTGGTGTCGCACGTCATGACCGTCCCGAAGATCAGCACCGAGATCGCCGCGCTGCTCGGGCTCGGCGTCGGCGTCGACTACGCGCTGTTCGTGCTCACCCGGTTCGGGCAGAGCCGCCGCGAAGGCGCCGAGCCGGCCGCGGCCCTCGCCGTGGCGGCGGCGACCTCCGGCCGCAGCGTCGTCTTCGCCGGGGTCACGGTGTGCGTCTCGCTGGCCGGGATGTTCACCGTCGGCCTGCCGTTCCTGGCCGGGATCGCGGTGGCCGCCGCGGTTTCGGTGCTGCTGACCGCGTTCGCCGCGCTCACCCTGCTGCCCGCGCTGCTGCGGCCCGCCGCCCGCCGGATGCGCCCGCGCCCGGACGCCGCCGACGGGCGCTGGGCGCGCACGGCCCGTTCGGTGACCGCGCGGCCCGGCCCGTACACCCTGGCCGCGCTGCTGGTCGTGGCCGTCCTCGCGCTGCCGGCGGTCGGCCTGCGGCTCGGCGTCCCGGACGCCGCGCTCGACCCGCCCGGCAGCATCACGCGGACCGCCGCCACCCTGCTGGCGGACGGTTTCGGGCCGGGCGCGGACGCGCCGCTGCTGGTGACCGGCACCGACGGCGCTTCCGTCGGCATGCTGCGGGAAGCGCTGCTCGCGAGCGCCGATGTCGGCCCGCCCAGCGCCCTGCCGAACGGCGGCTGGCTGCTCACGGTCGTCCCGCGGACGGCACCGGACGACCCGGCCACCGGGGCGCTGCTGGCCTCGACGCGGGTGGTGGCCGACGTCATCGCCGGGCCCGGCACGCACGTCGGCGGCGTCGTCGCGGCCCGGGCCGACTTCTCCGCGGCGATCACCGGGCGGCTGCCGCTGTTCCTCGCCTCGGTCGTCGGGATCTCGGTGCTGCTGCTCGCCTGGGTGTTCCGCAGCGTGCTGATCCCGCTGACGGCGGCGGTGATGAACCTGCTGACGGCGGCCGCCACGACGGGCGCGGTGGTGTTCGCCTTCGGCGGCCCGATCGAGCCCTACCTGCCGGTGTTCCTGTTCGCCGGGCTGTTCGGGCTGTCGATGGACTACGAGGTCTTCCTCATCGCCCGCATCCAGGAAGCGTGGCGCCGCCACGGCGACACGCGGGCGAGCTGTAACAGCCGAGGCTTCGCCCCGGGCCGGGGGCTTCGCCACCCGGACCCCCTGAAAGCGGCCATCGTCGACGGCGTCGCCGCGACCGGCCGGACCATCACCGCGGCCGCGCTGATCATGGCGCTGGTGTTCGTGTCGTTCGCCTTCGTGGACGCCCGGGTGGTGCGCGAGGCGGGCGTCGGGCTGACGGTCGCCGTGCTGCTGGACGCCGTCGTGGTCCGGTGCGTGCTCGTCCCGGCGGTGATGAGCCGGCTGGGCGCGGCGAACTGGTGGTTCCCGGGACGGCGGCCGGTGGCCGTCCGCGAGCCGGTGGGGAGCCTGCGGTGACGCGGCGGACGGTGACCGTGCTCGCGCTCGGCGCGTTCGTGACGACGCTGGACAACACGATCGTCGCGGCGGGCGCGCCGTCGATCGGCCGCGACCTCGCCCTCGATCTCGGGGCGCTGCAGTGGGTCGCGCTCGGCTACATGCTGCCGTTCGCCGGGTTGCTGCTGGTCGCGGGCGCCCTGGTGGACCGCTGGGGCCGGCGCCGGACGCTGACGGCCGCGCTGCTCGCGTTCGGCGCCGGCGCCGCGGCCGGCGGCTTGGCCGGGACGCTGTGGCTGCTGGTCGCCGCCCGCGTGCTGCAGGGTGTCGCGGCCGCGTTCCTCGTGCCGGGCCTGCTGAGCCTGCTGCGCACGAACCTCGACGCGCGGGGCCGGACGCTCGGCGCGGCGGTGTGGACGGCGTGCCTGGCGGCGGCCCTGGCCCTCGGCCCGGCGCTCGGCGGGGCGCTGAGCGAATACCTCGGCTGGGGCTGGATCTTCTTCGTCAACCTGCCGTTCGTGGCGGCGATGCTCGTGCTGCTGCCTTCGACGGTCCCGCCCGGCCGGGCCGGCGGCACGCGCGCGCCGCCGCTCGGGGCGATGGCCCTGGTGACGGCGAGCCTGGTGCTGCTCACCACCGCACTGGCCGAACCGCGGTGGGCCCAGCCGTTGCTCGCCGCGGGTGCGCTGCTCGGCGCCGGGTTCGTCGTAAGGGAACGGCGGGCGCGGGAACGGCTGATCCCGGCCGCCCTGACCGGTAACAGGGTGTTCGCGGGCTCCCTCGGCCTGCAGCTGCTGTGGGGGCTGGGGATTTCCGGGATCTTCTTCTTCACGCCGTTGCTGCACCAGGAGTTCCTCGGGCTCGGGCCGGTCGGCGCCGGGCTGCCGCTGGTGCTGGTCGCGGTCGCGGTGGTGGCCGCGACACCGCTGGTCCCGGTGGCCGCCGCCCGGGCCGGTCCACACCGGACGGTCGCGGCCGGGCTTGCGGTGGTCGGCGCCGGGCTGCTCGCCCTCGCCGCGGTGAACCACCTGCCGCAACTGGGGCCGCGTGTGCCGGGCATGGTCCTGATCGGGGCGGGCTCGGCGTTCACCGTCCCGATGACGTCGCACGCGCTCGACGTCGTGGCGGAGCGGTATTCCGGCACCGCGTCGGGACTGCTCACCGCGGCCCGGGAACTCTCGAGCGCGCTCGGGGTCGCGCTGATCGGCGCGGTGCTGACGGCGGTGCGCGCGGCCCGGCTGGACTCCGGCGCGCCGGCCGGGTCCGCACTGGCCGGTGGCTACACCGCCGGGCTGCTCACCGCGGCCGGGCTGACGTTCGCCGGTGCCCTGCTGGCCACCCGCGTGCTGCGGGACCGGCCCGCCGTCATCTCGTCGCCGCATGACAAACGTGCGGTGCCGTAACCCGTTTCCCGATGAGCATCCCGGATCGATCCGTTGACAACCGCACGGGCGCGGCTATTCACTGCGCCGGTAAACGCTCTCTGCGAGGACGCATGGAAACCCTTTCCCACCCGGTTCCCGCCACCGCCGGTTCGTTCGCCACCCTGCTGGGTCAGTGGGCGCGCCGGCTCGGCGACCGGATCGCCGTGACCCACCTGGACCACCGCGACGGCGGGGACGGCCGGGCGGTCACGCTGACCTGGCGCGAGCTCGACGAGCGGGTCGAGGCCGCCGCCGCGCGACTGTCCGAAGTGGCCGGTCCCGGCGAGCGGGCGGCCGTGCTGGCCGGGCAGTCCGCCGACTACGTCGTCGCGTTCCTCGGCGCCCTCCGGGCCGGGCTGGTCGCGGTGCCGCTGTTCGCACCCGGGCTGCCCGGGCACGCGGGACGGCTGGCCGCGGCGCTCGCCGACTGCGGCCCGCGCGTCGTGCTGACCACGGCCGGGGAGTTCGACGACGTCACCCGGTTCCTCGCCGGGTCGCCGGTCGATCCGGTCGTGCTCGCCGTCGACACCGTGCCGCCGGCGGCCGGGACCCGCGACTGGCCCGAGCCCGATCCCGGCGCTCCGGCGTACCTGCAGTACACGTCGGGGTCGACGCGCTCGCCGGCCGGGGTCGTGCTGACGCACCGCAACGTGCTCGCCAACGCCCGCCAGGCGTGCGCGGCCTACGGCGCCGAGAGCGGGACGACGTCGGCGGTCAGCTGGCTGCCGCTGTTCCACGACATGGGGCTGATCCTCGGCATCGGCGCGCCGATGGCCGGCGGGCTGGAGGCGGTCCTGATGGACCCCCTGGCGTTCCTCGAACGGCCCGCGCGCTGGCTGCGTGCCCTGTCCGCGAGTCCCGGCGCGATCAGCGCGGCGCCCAACTTCGCCTACGCCTACTGCGCTTCCCGCGTTACGGAAGCCGAAAAGGCCTACCTGGAGCTGAGCCGGGTCGTGTCACTGATCAACGGCAGCGAACCGGTGCTGCCGGCCACGATCGCGAAGTTCCACGACGCCTTCGCGGAGTGCGGGCTGCGGCCGGAGGTGCACCGGTCGTCGTACGGCCTGGCGGAGGCGACCGTGCTGGTCTCGGTCACCGACGCCGGGACGGCGCCGCGGCAGGTCACGTTCGACCGGGCCCGGCTCGCGGCCGGGCACGCCGTGCCGGCCGATTCCGGTGCGTCCGCCACGACACTCGTCTCGTGCGGCCACCCGGCCGGGCAGCGGGTGCGGATCGCCGACCCGGTGACCGGCGAGCCCGCCGGGCCGGGTGAGGTCGGCGAAATCCGGGTGAGCGGCCCGAACGTCGGCCGCGGTTACTGGGGCCGCGCCGAAGCGTCGGTGGCGACCTTCGGCCTGCCCCCGCTCGATCCGGACACCGGCGAGGGCTGGCTGGCGACCGGCGACCTCGGCGTGCTCTTCGAGGGCGAGCTGTTCGTCACCGGCCGCCTGAAGGACCTCGTCGTCGTCGACGGCCGCAACCACTACCCGCAGGACATCGAGCAGACCGTCGAGGAGCACCCGGCCGTGCGGCCGCACTCGGCGGCGGCCTTCGCCGTCGACGCCGGGGACGGCGAAGCCGCGGTCGTCGTCCTGGAACGCGCGAAGGGCACGGAGGCCGACGTCACCGCGGCCACGGCGGCGCTGCGGGCGGCGGTCTCGGCCGGACACGGCCTGCGCCTGCACGACGTCGTCTTCCTGGCCCCGGGCGAAGTACCCCGGACCTCCAGCGGGAAGATCAGCAGAGCGCGGTGCCGGGAGTCCTATCTGGACGGTGCGCTCACCGCCCGGCGGCTCGGATGAGCGCGCCCGACGCGGCGGCGATCCGCGCCTGGCTGACCGCCCGGATCGGCGCCGTCGACCCCGGCCGGCCGTTGCACGAAACGGGAATGTCCTCACGGGACGCGACGACCCTGGCGGCCGACCTCGGCCGGTTCGTCGGCCGTCCGCTGGCCCCGACGCTGGTGTGGCGGTACCCGACGATCACCGCGCTCGCCGACCACCTGTCCGATGTGGACTCGACCGCGGCGTACGTGCCGCTGCCGGAGGACGGGGAACCGATCGCGGTCGTCGGCCTCGGCTGCCGCCTGCCGGGCGGGATCGAGTCCCCGGAGGCGTTCTGGCGGTTCCTCGACGCCGGCGGCGACGGCACCGGCGACGTTCCCGAAGGCCGCTGGGAGACGTTCGCCCCGGCCGAAGACCTCGCCGGGGTACCCGCGCGCGGCGGGTTCCTCGACGACGTCGCCGGGTTCGACGCGGCGTTCTTCGGCATCACCCCGGGCGAGGCCGAGGCGATGGACCCGCAGCAGCGGCTGCTGCTGGAGGTCGTGTGGGCGGCGCTGGAGCACGCCGGGATCCCGCCGTCCGCCCTGCGCGGCAGCCGGACGGGCGTGTTCGTCGGGCTGTCGGCCACCGAGTACGGCTCGCTGACGATGACCGACGTCGCGGGGGTCGACGTCTGGTCCGGCACGGGCGCGGCGGCGAGCATCGCCGCGAACCGGCTCTCGTACCTGCTCGACCTGCGCGGGCCCAGCCTCACCCTCGACACGGCGTGTTCGTCGTCGCTGGTCGCGGTGCACCAGGCGGTGCAGAGCCTGCGCCGCGGCGAGAGCGAGCTGGCGCTCGTGGGCGGCGTGAACGTGCTGCTGTCGCCCGGGATCACGGCCGGGTTCCAGCGCGCGGGCGTGCTCGCCGCGGACGGCCGGTGCAAGCCGTTCGACGCGGGCGCCGACGGGATCGTGCGCGGTGAAGGCTGTGGCGTGGTCGTGCTGAAGCCGTTGCGGGCGGCGCGCGGCGACCGCGTGCTGGCGGTGATCCGCGGCAGCGCGGTGAACTCCGACGGCCGGTCCAACGGCCTGACCGCCCCGAACCCGGACGCCCAGGTGGCGCTGCTGCGCGACGCGTACTCCGCGTCCGGCGTCGATCCATCCACTGTGGACTACGTCGAGGCGCACGGGACCGGCACGCCGCTGGGCGACCCGATCGAGGCGGGGGCCCTGGCCGCGGTGCTCGGGCCGCGCGAGCCGGGACGCCCGGTGCTGCTGGGGTCGGTGAAGAGCAACCTGGGCCACCTCGAAGGGGCGGCCGGGATCACCGGGCTGCTCAAGGTGGTCCTGGCGATGACCCACCGGCGGCTGCCGCCGAGCCGGCACTTCCGCGAGCCGAACCCGCACATCGACTTCACGGGGCTGCGGGTGGTCGACGCGGGCACGGAGTGGCCGCGGTACTCCGGGACCGCGCGGGCCGGGGTGTCGGCGTTCGGCTTCGGGGGCACCAACGCCCACGTCGTGCTCGAGGAGTGGCCGGCGGCGGCCTTCCCGCCGCGGGGCGGGACAGGCGGCCCGCAGGTGTTCGCGCTCTCGGCCCGGTCGGCGGAGGTGCTGCGGGCACGGGCGGCCGAGCTGGCGGACTGGCTGGCGGCGACCGAGGTGCCCCTCGACGCGGTGGCGGCGACGCTGGCGCACCGGCGCGAGCACCTGCCGGTGCGCGGGGCGGTGGTCGGCGAGAGCCGGGACGAGGTGGTCGAGGCCCTGCACGAGCTGGCGGCCGGGCGGGGAATCACCGGCGACGGCTCGGCAGGCCCGCTCGGCACGGCGGGGGCAGCTCACCGGGGAGGCGGCTCGGGCAGCGGAGACCCGGCCGGCGATCCGCTGGGCGATCCCGTCTTCGTGTTCTCCGGTTACGGCTCGCAGTGGTCCGGGATGGGCCGCGAGCTCCTCCGCTCCGAGCCCGCCTTCCGCGCCGAAATCGAGGCGCTCGACCCCGTCTTCCGGGCCGAAGCCGGGTTCTCCCTCCGCGATGCCCTTCAGCAGGACCTCCCCGGCCTCGCCGCCACGCAGCTCACCCTCTTCGGCGTGCAGCTCGCCCTCGCCGCCCTGTGGCGGGCGCACGGTGTCACCCCGGGTGCCGTGCTCGGGCACTCGCTGGGTGAGGTGGCCGCCGCCGTGGTGGCGGGGGCTCTCGATGTCGCCTCCGGGCTGCGGGTCATGGCCGCCCGGGCGCGGCTGCTCGCCGAGGTCGATGCGCGGGGTGGTGGGGCGATGGCCGTCGTCGAACTCTCCGCCGCCGAACTGGCGGACTTCGCGGACGTCACCATCGCCGTCTACGCCTCGCCCACCCAGTGCACCATCAGCGGCGCCGCCGACCGCGTCGAGGCCGTCGTCGCGCACGCCGAACGCCTCGGCCGGCTCGCCCGGCGGCTGGCGGTCGGCGGGGCCGGGCACTCCGCCGCCGTCGAGCCCGTGCTCGGCCGGTTCCGGGCCGCGCTCGCCGGGCTCACCGCCCGGGAACCGGACGTTCCCTGCTATAGCAGCGTCCTCGAAGACCCGCGGGAGACTCCGGCGTTCGACGTCGGGTACTGGGCGGCCAACCTGCGCCGCCCGGTGCGGTTCAGCCAGGCCGTCGCCGCCGCGGCCGGGGCCGGGCACGGCGTCTTCCTCGAAATCTCGCCGCACCCCGTCGCGCTCGCCGCGATCGAACAGGCCGGCGTGCTCGGCCTGCCCTCGGCGAGCCGCCGGGTCGACGAGCGGACGGCGTTCCTCACCAGCCTCGCCCGGCTGCACGTCCTCGGCCGGCCCGGCGCGCTGGCCGCCCGCCCGCAGACGCCGCCGGTCGAACTGCCCGGCCCGGTCTGGCGCCACGATCGCTTCTGGCCCCGCCGGACCGTCCGCACCGGCGGCGCGCACCCCCTGCTCGGCGTGCACGTCGAGGACCCGGGCGGCGGCCACCTGTGGCGCGGTGACGTCGGCACCGCGGCGCTGCCGTGGCTGGCCGGCCACACCGTGGCCGGGAAGCCGGTGTTCCCGGCCACCGGCTTCCTCGAACTGGCGCTCGCCGCCGCACCGGGCCACCACGTCCACGACCTCGAACTGCAGGAACTCCTCCCGCTCGGCGAGCACACCGAGGTGACGACCAGCCTGCGCGGGACGGAGCTGACCGTCCACACCAGAACCGCACCGGGGCACTGGGTCCGGCACGCCACCGCCCGGCTCGGCACCGGCGGCACGCCGTCGGCGCCGTTCGGGAACACCGGCGGCGAGCCGGTCGACGTCTACCGGGCCCTGGAAGACCTGGGCCAGTCCTACGGCCCGGCCTTCCGCGGCCTGCGCCGGGTGAGCGCCGTACCCGGCCGCGCGTCGGCGTCGATCGCGCTGCCCGCCGCCGACCACCCCGCTTACGTGCTGCACCCGGCCCTCGCCGACGCTTGCCTGCACGCGCTGGCCGCGGCCGTCGGCCGGGCGGACACGCTCCACCTCCCGCTCAGTGTGGGCGAGGTGGTCGTCGCCGGCGACCCGCGCCGCGGGGTCCGGGTGGACGCCGTCCTCACCGAATCGGGGGACGGCGTGCTCGGCAGCGTCCAGCTGGTCGACGCCGAGGACGTCGTCCTCGTCGAGTTCCGCGACGTCTACTGCCGCCGGTACCGCGACGCGGCGACCACACGGCTGCTGTACGAGGCCGCCTGGCAGCCGGTGGACCTGCCGCCCGCGCCGGACCGGGAGCACCGCTGGATCGTGCTGTCCGCCGACCGCCGGGGGTTCGCGGGCGACGACGTCCGGACGGCTCGGCTCGGCGACCGGGCCGAGCTGGCGAAGCTGCTGCGCGACGGCGAACCGACGGCGGTCGTCGCGCTGCTCGGCGGGGCGGCCGAGCCGGACCCGGAACGCGGCGCGCGGCTGGTCGAGACGGTGACCGGGATCGTCGCCGAACTGGCCGAGCTGCCGGTGGCACCACGGTTGTGGCTGGCCGGCGACGGCGATCTCGGCCCGGCTGCGCTGCGTGGGCTGGTGCGCGTGCTCGCCTTCGAGCACCCCGAACTGCGGGCGAGCCTGGTCGAGGGCGGTGCGGATCGGCTGGGGGACGAGATCCGCGCGGACGGGCCGGACGACGAGATCGCCTGGCGCGACGGCGTGCGGTATGCCCGGCGCCTGGCCCGCCCGGACCTCGGCGAACCGGTGCGGGAGCCGGTCCGCGACGGCGCCTACGTCATCACCGGCGGGCTCGGCGGCCTCGGCCTGGCCGCGGCGAAGTGGCTGGCCGAGCGGGGTGCGACGCGGCTGGTGCTCAACAGCCGGCACGCCGCCGATCCCGGCCTCGGCGACCTGGGTGTCGACGTCCGGGTGGTGCCGGGCGACATCGCCGCGCCGGGCACGGCCGAAACCCTGGTCGCGGTGGCCGTCGAAGGGGGCGTGCCGCTGCGCGGGGTGCTGCACGCCGCCGGTGTCCTGGCCGACGGCGCCGCGATCAGCCTCGACGCCGAGGCGCTCGACGCCGTCTGGCGGCCGAAGGCGCGGGGTGCCTGGCGGCTGCACGAAGCGACCGCCGGGCACGACCTCGACTGGTGGCTGGTGTACTCGTCGGCGGCCGCGCTGTTCGGGTCGCCGGGCCAGGCCGCCTACGCCACCGCGAACGCGTGGGCCGACGCGCTGGTCGCGTGGCGCCGGGCCCGGGGCCTGCCCGCGGCGACGATCGGCTGGGGCGCCTGGGGCGAGGTGGGCGCCGCGGCCGGCTCGGCCAACCCGGTGCTCGACCCGCTCGGCACCGGGGAAGCGTTGTCCGCGTTGGAGTTCGTGCTGGCGCGCGACCGCGCAGCGACCGGCGTCGCCCGGGTGGATTCCGGGACCGTGCTGGAACTGTTCCCGCGGCTGGGGGAGCGGCCGTTCTTCACGCTCTTCGCGCCGCAGGCAACACCGTCCACTTGGGACGGTATGGAAGCGCTGCGCGGAGCCGCTCCGGATGCCGCCCACGCCGCCATCGCCGACCACCTGGCCACGCTCGTCGGGGAGCTCCTGGGGCTGGGCGAGGTCGACCGGACCGTGCCGCTCACCCGGCTCGGGCTCGACTCCCTGTCGGCGATGCGGGCCCGCGGCGCGGTGGAACGCGACTTCGGGCTGCCGCTGCCGATCCCGCTGCTCCTGCGCGGGGCCAGCCTGGCGGAGCTCGCCGGGCACCTCGCCGAGCAGGCCGGGTTCGGGGCCGCGGTGCCGCCCGCACCGGCCGTCACCGGGCCGCGCGACCCCGCCGAACGCTGGGTCGCCCGGCACTGGCGGGCCGTGCTGGGCGGCCCGGAACCGGGCGTGCACGACGACTTCTTCGCCGTCGGCGGCGACGCGCAACGCGCCCGGCGGCTGGAGGCCGCGTTCGCCGAGCAGCTCACCGCCGTCCCCGGCGGCCTGTTCGCGATGCCCACCATCGCCGCGATGGCCGACCTGGTGCGTGCGGAACTCGAAGGCCATGGCGGTGGTCCGGTGCGGCTGCTGCGCGACGGCGTCGGCGAGCCGGTGTTCCTGTTCCACCCGGCGGGCGGGACGGCGAGCGTGTACCGCGAGCTCGTCCGGCTGCTGCCGGAAGGGCCGCCGGTGTACGGGTTCGAACGCCTCGACGACGAGGACACCGTCGAGGGCAAGGCAGCGCGGTACGCCGGTCTGGTCCGGGAGATCCGGCCGCACGGGCCGTACCGGCTGGGCGGCTGGTCGTTCGGCGGCTGCCTGGCGTACGAGACCGCGCGCCTGCTGGGCGGCGCCGAACTGGTGTTCCTGATCGACACCATCCTGCCGCTGCCCGCCCCGGGCAACCCGGAAGAGCTGCTGCTGGACCGGTTCGACCGGTTCGCCGGGCACATCTCGCGCACCTACGGCGTGCCGTTCGCGGTGCCTCGCGCCGAGCTGGCCGGACTGGACGAGGACGCCCAGATCCGCTGGGTCTTCACCACCTTGACCGAACTCGTGCCGGACCTGGGGGCCGGCGTCCTGCGGCACCAGTACGAGTCCTATGTGGACGCCCGGGTGGCCGAACGCTACCGGCCGGCGCCCTACCACGGGCGCGTGGTGCTGCTGCGCGCGCAGGAACCGCACCCGCTCACCACGGCGCTGGACCCGCGGTACCTGCGCACCGACGACACCCTCGGCTGGGACGAACACTGCAGCAGGCTCGAAGTCGTGCGCGTCTCCGGCGACCACGTTTCGATGATCGATCCGCCGCACGTGGCGGTGCTGGCCGAGCGGCTCGGGGCGGTGGTGCGCTGATGGACGAGCTGACCCCGACCACGGCGTTCCGGATCGCCGACCTCGCCGCGCGGCAGGACGAAGCCGTGCGGATCGCCGAAAAACGGGCGGTGGACCGGCAGCACGCCAAGGGCAAGTTGACCGCGCGCGAGCGGATCGGGCTGCTGCTGGACGCCGGGTCCTTCGTGGAGCTCGACCAGTTCGCCCGGCACCGGTGCGCCGAGTTCGGGATGGACGCCAACCGCCCGTGGGGCGACGGCGTCGTCACCGGGCACGGCGCCGTCGACGGGCGGCAGGTCTGCGTCTTTTCCCAGGACTTCAGCGTCTTCGGCGGCAGCCTGGGCGAGGCATCGGGCGAGAAGGTGCTGAAACTGATGGACCTGGCCATGACGATCGGCTGCCCGGTCGTCGGGATCAACGACTCCGGCGGCGCGCGGATCCAGGAAGGGGTCGTCTCGCTGGCGTACTACGCCGAACTCGGCCGCCGCAACGCCCACGCCTCCGGCGTCATCCCGCAGATCTCGATGATCATGGGCCCGTGCGCGGGCGGTGCGGTGTACGCGCCGGCGATCACCGACTTCACCGTGATGGTCGACACGACGTCGCACATGTTCGTCACCGGCCCGGACGTCGTGCACGCCGTCACCGGCGAACGCGTCACCGCGCAGGAACTCGGCGGTGCGGCCGTGCAGGCCGAAGTGGCCGGCAACGCCCACCACCGGGCCGTCGACGAAGAGGACGCCGTCGAGTGGGTGCAGACGCTGCTCGGCTACCTGCCTTCGAACAACCTCGACACCGGACCCGAGTACGCCGACGACACCAGTTCCGTGCTCACCCCCGCCGACCTCGCGCTCGACCGGCTCGTGCCCGACTCGCCCCACCAGACCTACGACATGGCCGAGCTGATCGCCGCGCTGGTCGACGACGGCGAGTTCACCGAGGTGCACAGCGCCTTCGCGGCCAACATGATCTGCGCGTTCGGCCGGATCCAGGGGCGCTCGGTCGGCGTCGTGGCGAACCAGCCGCGGCACCAGGCCGGCGTGCTCGACATCGACGCGTCGGAGAAGGCCGCGCGGTTCGTGCGCTTCTGCGACGCCTTCGGCATCCCGCTGCTCACCCTCGCCGACGTCCCCGGCTACCTCCCGGGCCGCGACCAGGAGCGCGGCGGGATCATCCGCCGCGGCGCCAAGCTGATCTACGCCTATTCCGAGGCGACCGTGCCGAAGGTGACCGTGGTCGTGCGCAAGGCCTACGGCGGCGGCTACGCGGTGATGGGCTCCAAGCACCTCGGCGCCGACGTCTCGATGGCCTGGCCGACCGCCGAAATCGCGGTGATGGGCGCGGAGGGCGCGGTGCGCGTGCTCTACCGGCGCGAACTGGCCGCCCTGCCACCCGACGAGCGGGCGGCGGCGCACCGCCGGCTCACCGAGGAGTACCGCAAGCGCCACGGCGGCCCGTACCTGGCCGCCGAACGCGGCTACGTCGACCAGGTCGTCGCGCCGTCGCAGACCCGCCTGCAGGTGGCGCGGGCGCTGCGGACCCTGCGCACCAAGCGGCAGACCCTCCCGGCCAGGAAACACGGAAACATCCCCCTCTGAGGAGTCCCCATGAAGCGGATCGCCCTGCTGGCGCTGTCCGTCGTCCTGCTGGTCACCGGGGCCGGTGTGACGCCCGCCCAGGCGAGCCCGGCCGTGGCCGACGACGGCGCGAAGGTCGTCCAGGAGACCTGGCTCGACGCCCGGACCGTCGACCTGCAGATCAGCTCGCCCGCCCTCGGCACCACCGGGATGGTGCGGGTGATCGTTCCGTCCGGCTGGGCCGCGCAGCCCGCGCGGACCTGGCCCGTGCTGTACCTGCTGCACGGCTGCTGCGAGCCGGTCGACTACCGCTCGTGGGACCAGTTCACCGACGTCAAGGCGTTCACCGCGGCCAAGGACGCGCTGGTCGTGATGCCGACGGACGGTCCGGCGGGGATGTACGCGAAGTGGTGGAACTTCGGGCTGAAGAGCACTCCCGACTGGGACACCTTCCACACCGCCGAGGTGCGCCAGATCATCGAACGCGGCTACCGCGGCGGCCCACGCCGGGCGATCGCCGGGCTGTCGATCGGCGGGTACGGCGCCATGGCGTACGCGTTCAAGCACCCCGGGATGTTCGGCGCGGCCGCGTCCTACAGCGGCATCCCCAACACGCTGTACCCGGGCATCCCGGTGTGGATCATCGGCATCCTGGCCCGGGCCGGCATCTTCAACTACCTGAACCTCTGGGGTGATTCGTTCGGGATGCAGCCGATCTGGTCGGCGAGCAACCCCTACGACCACGTCGACGCGCTGCGCGGCACCGCGCTCTACATCTCCTGCGGGAACGGGCAGACCGGGCCGCTGGACCCACCCGGGCAGGCCGACATCCTGGAGCCCTCGGCGCTGCTGTCGTCGCGCAGTTTCACCGACCGGCTGCAGGCGGCCGGCATCCCGGCGACCGTCGACTACTACGGGCCTGGCACGCACAGCTGGCCGTACTGGCAGCGGGCCCTGCACCAGTCCTGGCCGGTCCTGGCCGGCGCGCTCGGCCTCCCGGCCTGAGCGGATTCCCTTTCCCCGATGGAGGTTGTGGTGAAGCACGCCCGTGTCGGCGCCGTGGTTTCGGCGCTCCTGACCTGCTGCCTGGTGGCGCTGGGGGTGGCCGCGGCGAGCCCGCCCGCCGGCGCGGCGCCGCTGCTGCCCGGACCGTTCGACGACTCCTTCTACACCCCGCCGTCGCCCCTGCCGGCCGGGAACCCGGGTGACGTCATCCGCTGGCGGCCCGCGGTGCCGCTGCTGAACGCGCTCAACGCCGACGCCTGGCAGGTCATGTACCTGTCGACGAACGCGCTCGGGAACCGGGACGCGGTGACCGGGACCATCCTGGTGCCGAAGGGCGTCGACCCGGCCAGGGCGCCGATCGTCGGCTACGCCGTCGGCACCCAGGGCCCGGCGTTCAAGTGCACGGCGTCCAAGGCGATGGAGCGCGGCACGCTCTACGACCAGCCGGCCATCAACGACTCGCTGTCGAGCGGGTACGCGGTCGCGGTGACCGACTACGAGGGGTACTCGCCGACGACCGTGCCCACCTACATCACCGGGCAGTCCATGGGGCCGGCCGTGATCGACTCGGTGCGGGCGGCGCAGGACCTGCCGTCGGCGCGGCTTTCCCGGAGCGCCAAGGTGATCTTCCAGGGCTACTCCCAGGGCGGCGGCGGTTCGATGTGGGCGGGGGAGAAGCAGCCTTCCTACGCGCCCGAGCTGAACGTCGTCGGCGTCGTCGCGGGCGGGGTCCCGGCCGACCTGACCGAGGTCGCGAAGGGCCTTGACGGCTACATCGGGTTCGGCTTCCTGGCCTTCGCCGCGGTCGGGCTCGACGCCGCCTACCCGGACCTGAAGCTCGACTCGTTCCTCAACGACACCGGCCGTCAGCAGCTGACCGACGCGAAGAAGAACGCGTGCACCGCGGAACTGCTGCTGAACTATTCGTTCAAGAAGATCGGCGACTACACGACGACCGACCCGCTGGGCACGCCGCAGTGGCAGGCGCGGCTGGCGCAGAACAAGCTGGGCGCCCACCCGCCGCGGGTGCCGGTGTTCCAGTACCACGCGAGCACCGACGAGATCGTCAACACCCCGCAGGCGGAGACGCTGCACCGGGCGTACTGCGCGGCCGGGGTGCGCGAGCAGTGGACGACCTACCTCGCCGAGCACGCCAGCGGAATCCTGGCCGGGAACGCGGACGCACACCAGTGGATCGTGAAGCGTTTCAACGGCGAAGCCGCGCCGTCGAACTGCTGAGGGAACCGGAGCAGGCCACATCGGGTCACCCCCGATGTGGCCTGCCCGGGGGTCAGACCTTGCTCGCGACGAAAGCGGCCGCGTCGTTCGCCTGGTTGCCGTAGCTGAGGTGGGCCAGGATGTTGAAGCCGCCGGCCTGGCAGATCGGGTCGCCGTCGGCGCAGTAGTCCTTGGTGCGCCCGGCGTAGGTGCCGGTGACCGACCGGCCGATCGCGCGGATCGGGTTGCCGAACAACACGATCGCCGCGATCCGGGGCGCCAGGTCCGCCGGGATGGTGGCGACGATCGGGCCGCCGACGACGGCGCCGTCGCTGCTGATGCCGATCGAGTTGTCCACGACGTTGGCGCCCTGCGAGTAGCCGGCCAGGACGAACCGCTGACCGGGGCAGGCGGCGGCCTGGGCGCGCACGTGGGCGACCAGGTCGGTGTTGCCGCGTTGCACCGACGCGGGCTCGCCGAGGTCGGCCGGGTAGTCGACGCGGTAGCCGCTCACCGAACGCGGGCGCAGCCGGTTCTGCACGGCCTGGAAGACCGGGTCGCCGACGATGAGGCCGAGCGTGCCGGGTTCGCCGGTGCCGCGGGCCACCGCCACGTCGATGTCGGTGCACGCGGCGGCGGACGCCGCCGGTGCGGCCGCCACGGTGAGCCCGGCGGCGGCGAAGCCGGCCGCGGCGACGGCGGAAAGCAGACGGTGCTGGGGGACGCGAATCATGACTGTTCACACCTCGTTGGGGGAAAAGGGCGTCGGCAAGCGCTTTCCGATTCAGGCGGAAAGGGGACGACGCTGGTGGTGGAGGCAGCGTCGCAGCGCTTGCCGGCGTCCGGCAAGAGGTGGTCCCGATTCGGCCCGGGAATTGTTCTCCCGGTGACAAACAGTCCTCAGTGGACGCTCAGGTGGCGCGCGGCCCGGCGGTCCGCGGGCGGTCGACGTTCTCCAGCAGCGCGGGATCCAGGCCGCGCAACGCGGCCATCACGAACCCGGTGGCCAGTTCGCCCGCGGCGATCGGGTCGAGCCCGGGGGCGTGGGAGACGTGCATCGCGGCCCGCCCGACGAGGCCGACCATCATCGCCGCGAGGAGGTCCGCGCTCGGGCCGACCGGACGGCCGTGGGAAACCAGGTGGTCGCGGATCTGGCCGAGCACGAGGGTGGCGACGGTGTCGGCCAGGACGCGGCGTTCGTCCGACATCTCGTCGACGGCGGAGTCGAACAGCAGCCGGAAGCTTTCCGGCTGGGCACCGGCGTAGCTGAACATGGCCATCACCGCGCGGCGGACGCGGTCTTCCAGCGGGCGCGGGTTCGCCGTTTCGTAAACCTGCACGACCCACGTGCGCAACGCGGCGGCTTCCCGGCTGACGGTGGCGCGGAAAAGGGCCGCTTTGTCGCCGAAATGCGCGTAGAGGGTCGGCTTGGTGGAATCGGCGCGCTCCGCGATCAGTCCCATCGTGGCCTGGGCGTACCCCCGTTCGGCGAACACCGCGCGGGCGGCGTCGAGCAGTTCGTCGTCGGTGGGCCGGGCGGCCGGGCTGCGGCGGGTGCTGGATCGATCAGGAGGGCTGGGCCGGCTCATGGAGGTGTACTGTACGGTCCCCCTGCTTTACTGTCAGGTAAAGCGCGCTCCGTGATATCCGGGGCTTCGCCCCGGGCCGGGGGCTCCGCCACCCGGACCCCCGAAAGAGTTGCGATCGCCGTCCCCGGTGGAGGAACCCTGGTGTCCCGCGACAGTGCTCGGCAAAGCGTCCCGGCTCCCCGGGACGCCGGCGAAGAGGTTCTCCGGCGGAAAGAGCTGGCCGCGCTGATGCGCCCGGCGTTGCCGGCCCTGGCCGACGGGATCGTCCGCGAAGTACTGCGGGCGGTCCCGGTCTACGCCCGGCCGGGTGACGGCGCCTACGGCCGCGTGACCCGGCACGGCGTCGAGTGCACCGTCGCGCTCTTCGTGGACCTCGTGGAGGATCCGCAGGCCCCGCGCGAGCGGCTGTTCGAGACGTGCCGCCGGCTCGGCGCGGGCGAGGCGCGCGAAGGCCGGAGCCTCGACGACCTGCAGGCGGCCTACCGCGTGGGCACCCGCGTCGGCTGGCGCTGGATCATGCGGCTGGGCCGGCGGCACCGGCTGTCGTCGGCGATCATGGCGCAGCTGGCCGAGATGCTGTTCGGGTACGCCGACGAGCTCGCCCGGATGTCGAGCCGGGGTCACCGCGAAGCGCGGGCGGAGATCGAAGGCACCCGGGCCGGCCTGCGACGGCGGCTGCTGCGGCTGCTGACCGGCCCGGGCGCGGTCCCGGACGCGGTGCTCGCCGAGCTCGCGTCGGCGGCGGGCTGGCCGGTGCCGCGCGAGGTGGCGGCGGTCGCCGCCGAGCGGACGGTCGGCACCGCGTGGGGCCCCGACGTCCTCGCCGACCTCGACCCGCCCCAGCCGTACCTGCTGCTGCCCGCCCCGGTGGCCGCGCGGACCCTGACCCGGCTCGGCACGCGCGTCGCGGTCGGGCCGCCGGTCGGCCTCGGCGCGGCGGCGCACTCCCTGCGCTGGGCGCGCACCGCCCTGCGCCTGGTCGCGGACGGCGCCCTCCCGGACGCGCCGGTCACGTGGTGCACCGACCACCTGACGGACCTGTGGCTGCTGTCCGACGGGCCGCTGGCCGAGCAGGTCGCCCTCCGCCAGCTCGCCCCGCTGGACCAGTTCCCGGACCGCACGCGCCGCCGCCTGGGCGAGACGCTGCTGTCGTGGCTGCAGAACGGCGGGAACTCCGAGAAGATCGCGGTGGACCTTTCGGTGCACCCCCAGACGGTCCGCTACCGCGTGCGCCAGCTGGAACAGGCCTTCGGTGACCGCCTCGACGACCCGGACGCGCGGTTCGCCATGCAGGCGGCGCTGCGGGCGTCGGGGTTCCGTTCGTCCGGAGCCTGACACCGGCTGCCTTGTCCCAAGCGAGAACATGTTCTAGTTTTGGGGCGGAAGGTGGTGGGCCCGTGAAGACCGATCTCGGGTTGGCCGGCGCCGTGGTGCTGGTCACCGGCGGCGTCCGGGGCGTGGGCAGGGGGATCAGCGCGGTGTTCCTGGCCCAGGGCGCGCACGTCGTCACCTGCGCCCGGCGCGCGGCGGCGACCGACGCCGAGTTCGTCGCCTGCGACGTCCGGGACGAAGAACAGGTTTCGGCTCTGGTCGACGGGATCGTGTCCCGGCACGGGCGCCTGGACGTCGTCGTCAACAACGCCGGCGGGGCGCCGTACGTGTCCGCGGCGGAGGGGTCGCCGCGGTTGCACGAGAAGGTCGTGCAGCTGAACCTGCTGGCGCCGCTGCTGGTCTCGCAGTACGCGAACGCGGTGATGCAGCGGCAGGATTCCGGCGGGTCGATCGTGATGATCTCCAGCGTCAGCGGCACCCGCCCCTCGCCGGGAACGGCGGCCTACGGCGCCGCGAAGGCCGGGCTGGACAACCTGACCGCGAGCCTGGCGGTGGAGTGGGCGCCGAAGGTGCGGGTCAACGCCCTGGACGTCGGGATGGTGCGGACCGAGCAGTCGCACCTGCACTACGGGAGCGAGGCGGCGGTCGAGGCGGTCGGGAAGACCGTGCCGCTCGGGCGGCTGGCCGAGCCGGAGGAGATCGGGGCGTGTGCCGCGTTCTTGGCTTCGCCGCTGGCTTCTTACGTGTCGGGGGCGACGTTGCGGGTGCACGGCGGGGGAGAGGTACCGGCCTTCCTGGCCGCGGCGGATGTCAATCGGGAGGATGCGTGAGCGGGTTGTGCCAGGGCCGGGTGGTCGTCGTGACGGGCGCGGGCCGGGGGATCGGGCGGGCGCACGCACTGGCGTTCGCGGCCGAAGGCGCGTCGGTGGTGGTGAACGACGTGGACGCCGACGCGGCCGCGGAAGTCGTCGATGCCGTCGGAGAACAGGCGGTGGCGAACTCGTCCGACGTGGCCGAGTGGGACGGTGCTCGTGCGCTGATCGGGACGGCGCTGGAGCGGTTCGGCCGCTTGGACGTGCTGGTCAACAACGCCGGGTTCCTCCGCGACCGGATGCTGGTCAACCTGGGCGAGGACGAGTGGGACGCGGTCGTCCGGGTGCACCTCAAGGGCCATTTCGCGCCGCTGCGGCACGCGGCGGAGCACTGGCGGGCCGAAGCGAAGGCCGGGCGCGCCCCGCAGGCCCGGGTGATCAACACGAGTTCCGGCGCGGGCCTGCTGGGCAGCGTGGGGCAGGGCAACTACTCGGCGGCGAAGGCGGGGATCGCCGGGCTGACGGTGGTGGCCGCAGCCGAGCTCGCCCGCTACGGCATCACGGTGAACGCGATCGCCCCGGCCGCGCGGACGCGGATGACCGAGGGGGTGTTCGCGTCGATGGCCCGTCCGGACGAAGGGTTCGACGCGATGGCGCCGGAGAACGTCTCGCCGCTGGTCGTTTGGCTGGGCAGCGAGGAGTCCGGGCACGTGACCGGCCGGGTGTTCGAGGTCGAAGGCGGCAAGGTGGCCCTGGCGCAGGCGTGGCGGCACGGCCCGGCGGTGGACAAGGGCGAGCGGTGGGAGCCGGCCGAGCTCGGTCCGGTCGTGAAGGAACTGCTCGAGCAGGCGCCCGAGCCCGAACCCGTCTACGGAGCGAGCTGATGGGCATCCTGACCAAACGCGACGGCCCCATCGAGGTCGTCACGGTCGACTTCCCGCCGGTGAACGCGCTGCCGGTGCAGGGCTGGTTCGACCTGGCCGAGGCGATCACCCAGGCCGGGCGCGACCCGGACGTGCACGTGGTGATCCTGCGTGCCGAGGGCCGCGGGTTCAACGCGGGCGTGGACATCAAGGAGATCCAGCGCACCGCCGGGTACGACGCCCTGGTCGGCGCGAACCGCGGCTGCTACGCGGCTTTCGGCGCGGTTTACGACTGCGAGGTGCCGGTGGTCGCGGCGGTGCACGGGTTCTGCCTCGGCGGCGGCATCGGCCTGGCCGGCAACGCCGACGTGATCGTGGCGTCGGACGACGCGACCTTCGGTGTCCCGGAAGTGGAACGCGGCGCGTTGGGCGCGGCGACGCACCTGGCCCGGCTGGTGCCGCAGCACCTGATGCGCACCTTGTACTTCACCGCCCGCAAGATCACCGCGGCCGAACTGCACACTCACGGCTCGGTCTACCGGGTCGTCCCGCGCGCCGGACTCGACGAGGCCGCGCTCGAAATCGCCCGGGACATCGCGGCCAAGGACCCGCGGGTGATCCGGGCGGCCAAGGAAGCCCTGAACGGCATCGACACCCAGCAGGTGCACCGCAGCTACCGGTTCGAGCAGGGGTTCACCTTCGAGCTGAACCTGCTGGGTGCGTCCGACGAGGCTCGCGAGGAGTTCTTGAATGGCCGATAAGCGCACGACCCTCGACGAGGTGGCGGCCGAGCTGAAGGACGGCATGACGATCGGCATCGGCGGCTGGGGGTCCCGCCGCAAGCCGATGGCCCTGGTCCGGGCGATCCTGCGGACCCCGGTGAAGAACCTCACCGTCGTCTCCTACGGCGGCCCGGACGTGGGCCTGCTGTGCGCGGCGGGCAAGGTCGAACGGGTGGTGTTCGGGTTCGTCACCCTGGATTCGATCCCGTACGACCCGTGGTTCGGCCGCGCCCGCGAGACCGGCGCGATCGAGGTGACCGAGTACGACGAGGGCATGTTCGGCACGGCGCTCTCGGCGGCGATGCAGCGGCTGCCGTTCCTGCCGACGCGGGCGGGGCTGGGCTCGGAAGTGATGCGCGCCAACCCGGCCTTGAGGACCGTGCGCTCGCCGTACGACGACGGCGAGGAGCTCGTCGCGGTCCCCGCCCAGCGGCTGGACGTGGCGCTGGTGCACCTCAACCGCGCCGACGCCCGCGGCAACGCCCAGTACCTCGGCCCGGACCCGTACTTCGACGAGCTGTTCGCCCTGGCCGCGGACAAGTGTTTCGTCTCGGCGGAAAAGATCGTGGACACCGCCGAGCTGACGGCCGGCGGGCCGGTCCAGTCGCTGCTGCTCACCCGCGGCGCGGTCGACGGGGTCGTCGAAGCTCCGCGGGGTGCGCATTTCACCACGGCGGTGCCGGACTACGGCCGGGACGAGCGCTTCCAACGGCACTATGCGGCGTGCGCGAAGGACCTGGACGCGTGGCCGGGGTTCGCCGACCGGTTCCTGTCGGGTGCCGAGGACCGGTATCTGTCCGAAGTGGACAAGTTCGAGGCGGAGGCGGCATGAGCGCGACCCGGGCCGAGATCGCCGTGGTGGCGGTGGCCGAGCTGTTCCGCGGCGACGGCGAAATCCTGGTCAGCCCGATGGGCCTGATCCCGCAGATCGGCGCGAAACTCGCCCGGCTGACGTTCGAACCCGACCTGCTGATGTCCGACGGCGAAGCCCGGCTCGTGACGCCGGACGGGGTGGTCGAGGGCTGGCAGCCGTTCCGCAAGATGCTGGACACGATCGTCCCGCACGGACGCCGGCACGTCGTCATGGGCGCCAACCAGATCGACCGGTACGGCAACCAGAACATCTCCGCCATCGGCGACCACGCCCGCCCGACGAAGCAGCTGCTCGGTGTCCGGGGCGCGCCGGGCAACACGATCAACCACCGGACGAGCTACTGGGTGCCGCGGCACTCCACCCGGGTCTTCGTGGACACCGTGGACGTCGTGTCGGGCGTCGGCTACGACAACGCGGCCAAGGCCGGGCCGTCGGCGCAGCGCTACCACGACGTCCACCGGGTGGTCTCGAACCTCGGCGTGTTCGATTTCGGCGGCCCGGACCACACCATGCGCGCGGTGTCGCTGCACCCGGGCGTCACCCGCGACGAGGTCACCGCGGCGACGACGTTCGAACTCGACTTCACCGGCACCGGCACCACCCGCGAACCGACCGACGGGGAACTGCGGCTCGTCCGCGAGGTCGTCGACCCGAAAAGCCTGCGGGACAAGGAAGTGCCGGCGTGAAGACCGCCTTCACCCGGCTGGCCGGCGTCGAGCACCCGGTCGTGCAGACCGGGATGGGCTGGGTCGCCGGGCCGCGGCTGGTCTCGGCGACCGCCGAAGCCGGCGCCCTCGGCATCCTCGCGTCCGCCACGATGACGTTCGGCGAGCTGGAAGCCGCTGTCGCCGAGGTCAAGAAGCGGACGGAGAAGCCGTTCGGGGTGAACCTGCGCGCCGACGCCGTGGACGCCGGGGACCGCGTCGACCTGCTCATCCGCGAGGGTGTCAAGGTGGCGTCGTTCGCGCTCGCGCCGCGGAAGGAGATGATCGCGAAGCTGCGGGACCACGGTGTCGTCGTGATCCCGTCGATCGGCGCCGCCCGGCACGCCGAGAAGGTCGCCGCCTGGGGCGCGGACGCCGTCATCGTCCAGGGCGGCGAAGGCGGCGGGCACACCGGGGGCGTGGCGACCACGCTGCTGCTGCCGAGCGTGCTGGACGCGGTCGACATCCCGGTCGTTGCGGCCGGCGGGTTCTTCGACGGCCGCGGCCTGGCGGCGGCGTTGGCCTACGGCGCCGCGGGCGTCGCGATGGGCACCCGGTTCCTGCTGAGCAAGGAGAGCACGGTCCCCGACGAGGTCAAGCGCCTCTACCTCGAGCAGGGACTCACCGGGACGGTCGTCACCCGGCGCGTCGACGGCCTGCCGCACCGCGTCCTGCGCACCGAACTGGTCGACCGGCTCGAACGCACCGGCCGCGTCCGCGGCCTCGCCCAGGCCGCCCGCAACGCCCTGCGCTTCCGGAATATCACCGGCCTGTCCCCGGTTGCGATGCTCCGAGAGGGCTTCGCGATGAAGCACGGCAACGATCTGACGTGGAGCCAGCTGGTCATGGCGGCCAACACCCCGATGCTGTTGCGGGCGGGACTGGTCGACGGCCGGACGGACGCGGGAGTGCTAGCGTCGGGACAGGTGGTGGGCATGATCCACGACCTGCCCACGGTGGCGCAGATCGTCGAGGGCGCGGTGGCCGAGGCGGGTGAGATCCTGCGGCGGCTCGGCCGGGAAACGGGAGGATGACGGTGGTGAAGGTCGGGTACAAGGCGTCCGCGGAGCAGTTCGGGCCGCGGGACCTGGTCGAGTACGCGGTGCGCGCCGAAGAGGTCGGCCTGGACTCGGTGTGGGTGTCCGATCACTTCCTGCCGTGGCGGCACGAGGGCGGGCACGCGCCGTGGGCGCTGGCCTGGATGCCGGCCGTGGCGGAGCGGACCAGCCGGGTGCAGATCGGGACGAGCGTGCTGACTCCGACGTTCCGGTACAACCCGGCGGTGATCGCCCAGGCGTTCGCGACGATGTCGCTGCTGTCGAACGGCCGGGTGATCCTGGGGGTCGGGACCGGTGAGGCGTTGAACGAGATCGCCGTGTCGGGGCGGGAGTGGCCGGAGTTCAAGGAGCGCTTCGCCCGGCTGCGGGAGTCGATCAAGCTGATCCGCGAGCTGTGGACCAGCGACAACGTGAACTTCAAGGGTGACTACTACGAGCTGGTGGACGCCAAGATCTACGACCGGCCGGAGCGACCGGTGCCGGTGTACGTCGCTGCCGGTGGGCCGGTGGTGGCCAAGTACGCGGGCCGGGCCGGCGATGGGTTCATCTGCACCTCGGGCAAGGGCATGGATCTGTACACCGAGAAGCTGATGCCGGCGGTGAAGGAAGGCGCGGAGGCGGCGGAGAAGACCGTCGAGGACGTCGACCGGACCATCGAGATCAAGCTGTCGTACGACCGCGACCACGAGAAGGCGCTGGAGAACACGCGGTTCTGGGCGCCGCTGTCGTTGTCGGCGGAGCAGAAGCACACGGTGTCTTCGGCGGAGGAGATGGAGCGGCTGGCCGACGAGCTGCCGATCGAGCAGGTCGCCAAGCGCTGGATCGTCGCCTCCGACCCGGACGAGGCCGTCGCCCAGATCAAGCCGTACCTGGACGCGGGCCTCAACCACCTGGTCTTCCACGGCCCGGGCCACGACCAGGAGCGGTTCCTGACCCAGTTCTCCGAGGACGTCCTGCCGAAGCTGCGCGCCCTCGGCTGATCATCGGCGCAGGTGTCGTGAGTGGTAAGGCGCGTTAGAACGCGCCTTACCACTCACGAGAGGCGTTCGATGATGGTGACGTTGGCGGTGCCGCCGCCTTCGCACATCGTCTGCAGCCCGTAACGCCCGCCGCGGCGCTCCAGCTCGTGCAGGAGCGTCGCGAGGAGCTTGGTGCCGGTGGCCCCGATCGGGTGGCCGAGGGCGATCCCGCCCCCGTTCACGTTCACCCGGCCGGGGTCCGCGCCGGTTTCGTCCAGCCACGCCAGCACGACGCTCGCGAACGCCTCGTTGACCTCGAACAGGTCGATGTCGTCGACGGTGAGCCCGGCGTTGCGCAGCGCGTGCGCCGTCGCCGGGATCGGGCCGGTCAGCATCCACACCGGGTCCGCCGCGCGCACCGACAGGTGGTGGATGCGGGCTCGCGGTGTCAGGCCGTGCTCCTCGACGAACGCCGACGACGCCAGCAGGGCCGCGCTCGCGCCGTCGGAGATCTGGCTGGCCACCGCCGCGGTCAGCCGCGAACCCTCGCTCAGCGGCTTCAGGCCGCGCATCCGCTCCGGACTGGTGTCCCGGCGCGGCCCCTCGTCGTGCTCGAAGTCCTCCACCGGGACGATCTCGGCGTCGAAACGGCCCTCGTCGATCGCGGCCACGGCCCGCTGGTGGCTGCGCAGCGCGTACTCCTCCATGGCCGCGCGGCTGATGTCCCAGTGCTCGGCGATCATGTCGGCGCTGCGGAACTGCGAGACCTCGACGCTGCCGTAGCGTTCCTGCCAGCCCTTCGAGCCGGAAAACGGGTCGTCGAAGCCGTACTCGCGCCCGGCCAGCATGGCGGCGCCGATCGGGATCCGGCTCATGTTCTGCACGCCGCCGGCCAGCACCAGGTCCTGCGTGCCGGACATGACGGCCTGGGCGGCGAAGTGCACGGCCTGCTGGCTCGACCCGCACTGCCGGTCGATGGTCACGCCGGGGACGTGGTCGGGGAACCCGGCGGCCAGCCACGCGGTGCGGGCGATGTTGCCGGCCTGCGGGCCGAGGGTGTCCGTGCAGCCGAAGATGACGTCGTCGACGAAGTCCGGGTCGACCCGGGCGCGTTCGACGACCGCCTTGATGACGTGCGCGCCCAGGTCGGCGGAGTGCCACCCGGACAGCGCGCCGCCGCGGCGTCCCACCGGCGTGCGGACCGCGTCGAGGAGGAAGGCTTCGGGCACAGGGGCTCCCTAGGGGTGCTGGCTGCTGACGGAGACGACTTCGCCGGTGAGGTAGCCGGCGTAGTCGCTGGCGAGGAAGACCATGACGTTGGCGACCTCCCAGGGTTCGGCGGCGCGGCCGAACGCTTCCTTCTTGGTGAGGTCTTCGAGGAGTTCGTCGCTGGTGACCTTGGCGAGGAACGGGTGCATCGCCAGGCTCGGCGCGACGGCGTTGATCCGGACGCCGTGCTCGGCCGCGTCCAGGGCCGAACAGCGGGTCAGCGCCATCACCCCGGCCTTGGCGGCGGCGTAGTGGGCCTGGCCGGCCTGGGCGCGCCAGCCGACCACCGAGGCGTTGTTGACGATCGCCCCGCCGCCGCCTTGGGCGACGAACTGCCCGAGGGCGGCACGGGTGCAGCGGAACGTCCCGGTGAGGGTGATGTCGAGAACACGCGACCACTCGTCGTCGGTCATGTCGAGGACCGATTTCGTGCCGCCGAGCCCGGCGTTGTTGACCATCACGTCCAGGCGGCCGAAGTGCTCGACCGTGCCGTCGACGAGCGCCTGGACCTGGTCTTCCCGGGTGACGTCGCAGGGGATGGCGTGGACGTCGCCGAGTTCGGCGGCCTTCTCTTTCAGCCGCCGCTCGTGCCAGTCGCTGATGACGACCTGGGCGCCTTCTTCGAGGCAGCGTTTCGCGACGGCGGACCCGATGCCGGTGCCCGCGGCGGCGGTGACGACGACGACCTTGCCCCGCAGGAGATCGTGGCCGGGTGGGTACTGGGGGATCACGGACGCGCCTCCCGGGGTAGGCCGAGGACGCGCTCGGCGATGATGGTGCGCTCGATTTCGTCGGAACCGCCGTAGATGGTGTCGGCGCGGGTGAACAGGAACAGCCGCTGCCACTCGTCCAGCTCGTCGCCCTCGGCCACCAGGGACCGGGCGCCGCGGGCGCGCATCGCGAGTTCGCCGAGCCCGCGGTGCCACTGCGCCCACAGCAGCTTGCCGACGGCAACCTCGGGTCCCGCGGCCTCGCCGAGGGTGCGCAGGGCATGGGCCCGCAGCACACGCAGGCCGATGCGGGCGCGGGTGAGGTCGGCGCGCAGGAGCGGGTCGTCGTAGGTGCCGAGGCGTTTCGCTTCGGCCGTGATGTCGTCGAGTTCGCGCCGGAACCCGATCTGCTGGCCCAGCGTCGAGACCCCGCGCTCGAAACCCAGCGTGGCCATCGCGATCTTCCAGCCCTCGCCGGGTGCCCCGACGACGTGCGAGGCGGGGGTCCGGGCGTCGTCGAAGAAGACTTCGTTGAACTCGGAGGTGCCGGTGAGCTGCTGGATCGGCCGGATCGTCACGCCCTCCTGGCGCAGGGGCACGAGGAGGTAGGACAGGCCGTGGTGCCGCTGCGATCCGGGTTCGGTGCGGGCCACCACGAAGCACCAGTCGGCCACGTGGGCGAGGGAGGTCCAGATCTTCTGGCCGTTGATCACCCAGTCGCCGTCACGCAGCTCCGCGGACGTGGCGACGGCGGCGAGGTCGGAGCCGGCGCCGGGTTCGGAGTAACCCTGGCACCACAGTTCCCCGGCCGCGACGATCTCCGGCAGGAACCGGGCCTGCTGTTCGGGGGTGCCGAAGGCGATCAGCGTCGGCCCGAGCAGCTGCTCGCCGATGTGGTTGACCCGCGCCGGGGCCCCGGAGGCGGCGTATTCCTCGTGGAACGCGACCTGGTCCGCCAGGGACAGGCCGCGGCCGCCGTGCTCGACCGGCCAGCCGACGCACGTCCAGCCCGCCGCGGCGAGCCGGCGTTCCCAGGCCAGGCGCAGCTCGAACTCCTCGTGCTCCCGCCCCGGCCCGCCGAGCCCCCGCAGCCGGGCGAACTCGCCGGTCAGGTTGTCCGCGAGCCAGCCCGCGACCTCGCGGCGGAATCGCGTCGGTTCCACGCACGCCTCCTTGCTCACCCGCCGGTCCGGCACCTAGGGTAATGAGAACACGTTCTACTTTGCCGGTCCAGAGGAGGGTGTGGTGGGACAGACCACGATCCCGGCCGTCGTCCGCGACGCCGCCGCGAAGTTCGGCTCCGCCGAGGCGCTGGTCGACGGGCCCGTGCGGCTCGGCTACGACCAGCTTCTGGAACGTGTTCGAACCGTCGCGCGGGCCTTCGCGGCCTCCGGCGTCGAAGCGGGGGACCGGGTCGCGATCGCGCTGCCCAACACCCACCACTGGGTCACCGCGGCGCTGGGCGCGCTCTACGCGGGCGCGACCCTGATCCCGGTCAACACCCGCTTCACCGCCACCGAAACCGTCGACCTGCTCGTCCGCGGCCGGGCCCGCGCCCTCGTCGTGGCCGCGGACTTCCTCGGCACCGACCGCCACGCCGCGATCCGGGCGACCGGCGCCGAGCTGCCGGAGCTCCACACCGTCGTCCGGGTGTCCCTGGAGCAGCCGCACCGGCCGGTCGAGGGCACCCTGGGCTGGGACGAGTTCCTCGCCCGGGCCGCCCGGGTTTCCGCGGCCGACGCCGAGGCGCGGGCGGACGCCGTCCGGCCCGGCGACGTCAGCGACATCCTGTTCACCTCGGGCACCAGCGGCCGCTCGAAGGGCGTGCTGTCGGCCCACCGCCAGGCCGTCGACGTCGCCGCGGCGTGGGCGGACTGCGGCCGGGTCACCGCCGAGGACCGGTACCTGGTGATCAACCCGTTCTTCCACAGCTTCGGCTACAAGGCCGGGATCCTCGTCGGCCTGCTGACCGGCGCGGCGATCGTGCCGCAGGCGGTGTTCGACGTGCGCGCGGCGCTGCGGGCCATCGAGCGGGAGCGGATCTCCGTGCTGCCGGGCGCCCCGACGGTCTTCACGTCCCTGCTGCACGAACCGCGCAAGGGCGACCTGTCGTCGCTGCGGCTCGCGGTGACCGGCGCGGCCACCGTGCCCGCTTCGCTCGTGCGCCGGATGCGGTCCGAGCTCGGGTTCGAAACCGTCCTCACCGCCTACGGCCTCACCGAAGCCGTGGTGGTGACGATGTGCCGCCCGGGCGACCCCGCGGAGCTCGTCGCGAGCACGTCCGGCCGGGCGGCCGCGGGGTTCGAGGTGGCGATCCACGGCACGCCGGGCGAGATCGTGGTCCGCGGGCCGAACGTGATGCTCGGCTACCTCGACGACCCCGAGGCGACGGCGAAGGCCGTGGACGAGGACGGCTGGCTGCACACCGGGGACGTCGGCGAGCTCGACGCCGCCGGGAACCTCACCATCACCGGCCGGCTCAAGGACATGTACATCTGCGGCGGCTTCAACGTCTACCCGGCCGAAGTCGAGCACGCCCTGACCGAACTGCCCGGCGTGCGCGACGCGGCGGTGATCGGGGTTCCGGACGCGCGGCTGGGCGAGGTCGGCAAGGCGTTCGTCGTCGGGACCGGGCTGACCGAGGAGACGGTCGTCGCCTTCTGCCGCGAGCGGCTGGCCAACTACAAGACCCCCAAGTTCGTCGAGTTCCGGGACGAGCTGCCGCGCAACGCTTCCGGCAAAGTGCTGAAGCGGCTGCTGAGCGAGGAGACGGCATGAGTGAACCGGTGGTCCGCTACGAGCGGCGCGGGCCGGTCGCGGTGGTGACGATGAACCGCCCGGAGTACCGCAACGCGCAGAATTCGGCGATGACCTACGCCCTCGACGACGCCTTCACCGACGCGGTGAACGACCCCGAGGTCAAGGTGATCGTCCTGGCGGGCGAAGGAAAGCACTTCTCGGCGGGGCACGACATCGGCACACCCGGCCGCGATGTGGACGTCCCCTTCGACCGGCGGGCGGTGATGTGGTGGGACCACACCGATCGCGCCGGCGGTGACCAGCGGTTCGCCCGCGAGTCCGAGGTGTACCTCGGGATGTGCCGCCGGTGGCGGGAAATCCCGAAGCCGATGATCGCCAGCGTCCAGGGTGCGTGCATCGCCGGCGGGCTGATGCTGGCCTGGGTGTGCGACCTCGTCGTGGCTTCCGAGGACGCGTTCTTCGCCGATCCGGTGGTGCGGATGGGGATTCCGGGCGTGGAGTACTTCGCGCACCCGTGGGTGCTCGGTCCTCGCGTGGCGAAGGAGGTGCTGTTCACCGGAGACCGCTTCACCGCCGCGCAGGCGAAGGAATGGGGGATGATCAACCGGATCGTCCCCCGCGCGGAGCTGGCGCAGCACACCTTCGAACTGGCGGAGAAGATCGCGGGGATGCCGCAGTTCGGGCTGGCGCTGGCCAAGAAGGCGGTCAACCAGGCCGAAGACCTGATGGGGCTGCGGTCCGGAATGGACTCCGTCTTCGGGCTGCACCACCTGGCGCACGCCCACAACGCGGAAACCTCGGAAGACTCGCTCGGCGGCCAGTCCGCGCGGTCCATGCGCGACGCGGGCAAGGGGACGTGATGGACCTCGACATCGACGACGCCTCCGCCGCTTTCCGCGACGAGGCACGGGACTGGCTCGCCGCCCACGTGCGTTCGCTGCCCTCGATGGACACCGCGGAAGGGTTCGCGGCACACCGCGAATGGGAAGCGGAACTGGCCGAGGCGCGCTGGTCGGTCGTTTCGTGGCCGCGGGAGTACCACGGCCGGGACGCCTCGATGCTGCAGTGGCTGCTGTTCGAGGAGGAGTACTACGCCTCGGGCGCGCCGGGCCGGGTGTCGCAGAACGGCATCTTCATGCTGGGGCCGACGTTGTTCGCCCACGGCACGCCGGAGCAGCGTGCCCGGATCCTGCCCGCGATGGCGACGGGCGAGCAGGTGTGGGCGCAGGCGTGGTCGGAGCCGGAGGCGGGCAGCGACATCGCCGCGTTGCGCAGCACGGCGGTGCCTGCCGACGGCGGCTGGCTGCTGTCGGGGCAGAAGACCTGGAGTTCCCGGGCCACCTTCGCCGACCGGGCGTTCGGGCTGTTCCGGACCGATCCGGACGCCCGGCGCCACCACGGTCTGACCTACTTCATGGCCGACCTGCGCGCGGAGGGCGTGACCGTCCGGCCGATTCCGCAGCTGGACGGCGAACCCGGCTTCGCGGAGATCTTCTTCGACGACGTGTTCGTCCCCGACGAGGACGTGATCGGCGAGGTCGGCCAGGGCTGGCGCGTCGCGATGACGACGGCCAACAACGAGCGTGGCCTGTCGTTGCGCAGCCCCGGCCGGTTCCTCGCCGCGGCGGATCGCCTGGTCGGCCTGTGGCGGGAGAACGGCGAGCCACTGTCCACACGGGACAGGGTGGCCGACGCCTGGATCGGCGCCCGCGCCTACCAGCTCTACACGTTCGGGACGGTGAGCCGCCTGCAGGACGGCGGTGAGCTGGGCCCGGAGTCCAGTGTGAACAAGCTGTTCTGGTCGCGGCTGGACGTCGAACTCCACGAGACTGCCCTGGACGTGCTGGGGCCGGCGGCGGAAACCGACCGGGCGTGGGTGGACGGCTACCTGTTCTCCCTCGCCGGGCCGATCTACGGCGGCACCGACCAGATCCAGCGCAACACGATCGCCGAACGGCTGCTGAAACTCCCGAGGGAGGCCCGCCGATGAGGTTCCAGCTCTCGCCGGAGCAGCGGCAGTTCGCCGCGACGCTGCACGAGCTGCTCGGCGGGGCGGACACGGCCAGCACCGCCCGGGCCTGGGCGGCGGGGGAGCACGACCGCGGCCTGAAGCTCTGGCGCGCGCTCGCCGACGTCGGCGTCTTCGCGCTGCTGGTCGACGAGGACCACGGCGGCCTCGGCGCGTCGCCGGTCGACGTCGTGGTCGCCTTCGAGGCCCTCGGTTACCACGCCGTGCCGGGCCCGCTCGTCGAGTCGGCGGCGGTCGCCCCGGCGCTGCTGACCGGCGACCGGCGCACCGCCCTCGCCGGAGGCGACCTGCTGGCCACCGTCGTCGCCCCGCCGGAAGTGCCGCTGGCGCTGGACGCCGACGTCGCCGGCGTGGTGCTGGACCTCACCGGCGCGGAGCTCACCGGAGGCGAGCCGGTGCGCTCGATCGACCCGCCGCGGCGGCTGTTCCGGGTGCCCGGTGCGCGGGCGGCCGAGGGCCCCGCGTTCGACCTCGGGGTGCTGGCCGTCGCCGCCCAGCTTCTCGGGGCGGGGCAATGGCTTCTGGACACATCGGTGGCCTACGCGCGGCAGCGCCGCCAGTACGGCCGGGCGATCGGCGAGTACCAGGCGGTCAAGCACCTGCTCGCCGACGTCGTCACCCGGCTCGAACTCGCCCGCCCGCTCCTGCACGGCGCCGCGGTGGCCGGGGAGACGCTCGCCCGCGACGTCTCCGCGGCGAAGGTCATGGCCGCCGACGCCGCGTACCTGGCCGCGCGGACCGCGCTGCAGGTGCACGGCGCCATCGGCTACACCGCCGAACACGACCTCGGGCTCCGGCTGACCAAGGTGCGGGCGCTGGCCGGGGCCTGGGGCACCGGGTCGTTCCACCGGGCGCGGGTGCTGCGATGACCGATCCCCTGGACACCGAGGAAGCCCGGGCGTTGCGGGACGCGGTGCGCGCGCTGCTCACCCGCCGCTCGGGGCCGGCGGCGGTGCGGTCCGCGATGGCGTCGCCGCTGGGGTACGACGACAAGCTGTGGTCGACGCTCTGCGAGCAGATCGGCGTCGCCGCACTGGCGATCCCGGAACCCTACGGCGGCGCGGGCGCCGGCCTCGCCGAGGCGTGCGTCGTGCTGGCCGAACTCGGCCGCACGCTCACCCCCGCGCCGATGCTGGGCTCGGCGCTGCTGTGCGGCGAGGCCCTTTTACGCACGGGCAACGACGAAGCGTGCGAACGGCTCCTGCCGGGCATCGCCGCGGGCACGACCCTGGCCGCCCTGGCCTGGTCGGGCGCCGACGGCCGGTGGGCCCCGGCCCTGACGGCCTCGGCCGCGGGCCTCGACGGCCGCGCTTGCTACGTCCTGGACGGCGACACCGCCGACGTCCTGCTCGCCGTGGCCCGCACGGACGACGGGATCGGCCTGTTCGAAGTCCCGGTCGAGGGCGTCCACCGGGAGCGCGTGACGACCCTGGACCCGACCCGCCGGCTCGCTTCCGTGGCGTGCGCGGCGACCCCGGCCCGGCGGCTCGACACCGGCGGGTACGACGCGCAGGCAAGCCGGCTGCGGGACACGGCGGTGGTCGCGGTCGCGGCGGAGCAGGTCGGGGCGGCGGCACGGGCGTTGGAGCTGACGGTCGAGTACACGAAGCAACGCCGCCAGTTCGGCCGCGCGATCGGGTCGTTCCAGGCGCTGAAGCACCGGATGGCCGACGTGCACGTCCACGTGGAGGCGGCCCGCTCGGCGCTGTACGCGGCCTTGGCGGACGGAGATCCCGAAGCGGTGCTGACGGCGAAAGTGGTGTGCGGCGAGGCATTCGCCCACGCGGCGGCGGAGATGGTGCAGCTCCACGGCGGCATCGCGATCACCTGGGAGCACGACGCGCACTTGTACTTCAAGCGCGCTCATGGGTCGGCTTTGCTCTTCGGCGAACCGGAACTCGGCCGGTGAGGTGCGCGGCGGGGGCCGGGTGGTTCGCGGGGCCTCGCGGTCCGGCCGGAACTCAGCCGGTGAGCCGGGCCGCCGAGCCGGGGAGCTCGCGGTTGGCTTCGTCCAAGCCGCGAGCGACGGCGCGGCACGCGCGGCAGGTGGCGATGTGGTCGGCGATCGCGTTCGCCCGGCGCGCCGGTAGTGCGCCGCGCACCCACGCTCCCATGCGGCGGCGGGGTTCCCGGCAGATCGGCTCCTCCGCTTCGGGCACCTGCACCTGCAGGTAGGCCTGCCGCAGCCCCTCGCGCGCCCGCATCGCGAGCGCGGCCACGCTGTTGGGGGACAACCCCAGCAGCGGGGCGACCTCCGTCGGCGTGCCACCCTCGGCCGCGGTTCGCCACAGGACCGTCCGCCAGCGGCCCGGCAGCGTGCGGTAGGCCGACCACACCAGCCCGACGTTCGACCGGTGCAGGGCGAGCTCGTCGGCTCCGCCGGTGCCGAGGCCGGTGTCGGGGACCGTGGCCCGCAGCTCGACCCGGGCGTGCTGGCTGCTCCACCGCGAAACCAGGTGGCGCATCGTGACGACGAGGTAGGGCCGCAGCTCGCCGTGCGGTCCGCGGCCCGCCCGCACCACCGCCAGCACCCGGGCGAACGTCTCGGCCACCAGGTCGTCGCGCTCGGCGGGCTGCCGCACCCACGCCGCGGCGGCCCGGCGCAGCGGCTCCGCGTGCCGCCGGAAGAGGCTCCCGGCGGCCTCGGGATCGCCGCCCCGGAGCGCGGCGAGCAGCACGGCGTCGGGCCGCTCGTCGTCGGCTGGCTGCATCGGCCCTCCCGGGTCTCGGCGTGGCACGTCGTCCGGGAGTACCCGCTGGGCGCGCGATAGGTGCCGGTGGACCCGATCGGGTGACCGCGCCCGGGGCGATGACCAGCGCTTTTACCCGACCGAAGATCGACAGGCAACTGTGCCGTTGATCTCAGCCGATCGTGTAACGACGGCGTGAGGTTTTCACGATGCAGGCTTCGGACGCGGGCGGACCCCCGCGTCCGGACCCGTGGCGGCAGCAGGCCCCGCGGGCCGATGGGGTGACCGCGGCGCGCTGCCGGGTCGCAGGGGAGGAACCGATCGTGCGCTTGTCGCGTGCCGTGCCGCCGGTGCGGTGGATCCGGGCCGTCGTGCTCTTCTTGGTGCTGACGCTGGCCTTCGGCAGCGTGGAGGCGGTCGCCGCCCCGCTGCGCCCGCCGGCGCCGGTCGACCCCCGCGACGTCGGGCTTTTGTCGTCGGCGGCACCGGCACCGGTCGTGCCGCAGGCCCCCTCGAAGGCGGACTTCTCGGCGCAGAGCCGGCTGGACGGCGGCGCCGGGACGCACTTCGACCCGCAGCGCTCGACGCCGGTGGCCCGGACGATGTTCACCACCGAGTACGTCAACGCCGACGGCACGCGCTCGGTGCGGCAGTCGAACCAGCCGATGAACGTGCCGGACGCCGCCGGGAACTGGCAGCCGGTCCTGACCACCCTCGCCACCGACCCGGTGACCCGGCGCGCCGACGCCGACCGCCACCCGCTGAGCCCCTCGCTGGCCACCAAGGCCGACGACGCCGCGGTGCTGCAGGTCGAGTCGGGCGGGCACACCGCCGGCCTGGCCCTGGACCGCGCCGCCCCGGCGACCGCCGCCGTCGAGGGCGACTCGGTCAGCTACCCCGAGGTGGCCGCCGGCACCGACCTGGACTACGAGGTCACGCCGGGTGCGGTGAAGGAGACCATCAAGCTCAAGCGGCCGCCGTCCGACGGGCGCTCGTCGTGGCGGTTCAAGCTCACCACCGGCGACCTGACGCCGAAGCTGGAACGCAGCGGCGCGGTCACCCTGGCCGACAAGAACGGCGTCGCGAAGATCGTGCTGCCGCCGATCGAGACCTGGGACTCCGCGGGCCACGGCGAGACGGCTCCGGCGATGACCGGCGGGACCTACACCCTCGAGCGGGCCGGCGCGGACTGGTGGCTGACCGTCGCGGTCGACCCGAACTGGCTGCGCGACCCGAAGCGGGTCTACCCGGTGTTCGTCGACCCGACCTTCACCTACGGCGTCACCGAGTCGCACTCCTACCGCTCGGACGGCACCAACTGCGACGCCTGCGGCCTGCGGATCGGCAACAGCCAGGCCAAGGGCGACACCTACAACCGCAGCGTCTTCCACATGGACTACTCGCCGCTGTTCGGCAAGACGGTCGTCGGCGCGCGGATGGACCTGACCCGCAACACGAGCGTGGCCGGCTCGCTGAAGACGTGGAACGCGAACCTCTACCACGCGTCGGCGTTCAACTTCAACGGCGTCGGCGGCTACATGACCAGCGCGCTGGTGGGTGACGTCGGCAGCTTCGTCGGCGAAGGCCTGACCGGGTTCATCCGCGACCGGGTCAACGCCCGCGACGGCTCGGTCTTCTTCATGATGATCGGCGCCGAGAACGCCGGCACCTGGACCTACAAGAACCTCAACGCCACCCTCACCGTCGACACCGGGTCCCCGGCGCCCGCGCCCACGCTGGTCGCCCCGGCCGACGGCACGGTGTCGACCTCCCTGACGCCGACGCTGGCGGTCAACCCGGTCACCGACCCCGACGGCGAGGCCGTCAAGTACTGCTTCCGCATCGCCACCGGCGCCGACGCCAAGTCCGGCGTCGTCGTCGAGTCCGGCTGCCTGCCCACGCCGTCGTGGCCGGTCCCGGCCGGGATCCTGCAGGACGGCGTCGCCTACACCTGGCAGGCGATGACCTACAGCGGCAGCACCACGATCACCCCGTCGTGGGTCGGGCACTTCAAGATCGACCAGCGCATCGGCGACCACGGCCCGGCCCCGACCGACGACGTCGGCCCGGTGACGGTGAACCTGGCCAACGGCAACGTCGCCACCGGCGAGCAGGCCCCGACGTTCACCACCGTCGGCGGCAACGCCGGGCTGAGCTTCGGCTACAACTCCCAGCAGCGGGACAGCAAGGGCCTCAAGGCGTCCTACTTCGCCGACCTGTCGCACAACGGGCTGATCAGCGACGCCCAGCAGCCGGTGCTGGTGCGCACCGAACCGCAGGTCAACGTCGGCTGGGGCACCGACTCGCCGTTCGCGCCCGCGTTGCCCGCGGACTGGTTCGTCGCCCGCTGGGAAGGCTTCTTCCAGGCGCCGGCCACCGGCACCTACCAGTTCGCCGGCGTCCACGACGACGGCGCGGTGGTCTGGCTCAACGGCACCAAGGTCTACGACGCCGGCACCCCGAGCGACGTCAACTGGACCCAGTCCACCGGCGTCGCCCTGACCGCCGGGCAGCGGGTGCCGATCAAGGTCGAAAACGCCGAGGCGACCGGCGCGGCGACGATGCGGCTGTTCGTCCGCACCACCGACACCACCACCGTCGCCCCGCAGATCGTGCCCGCGGACTGGCTGTTCACCAGCGACCTGCCGGCCCTGCCGCAGGGGTGGGGGCTGTCGGCCGATCCGGACGGTGACGGCGGCAGCTACACCGAAGCCAAGGTCACCGACCAGAACATCGTGCTCACCGACGCCTCCGGCGCCAAGCACACCTGGACGAAGAAGAGCACCGGCGGCTACACCCCGCCCTCCGGCGAGGACGGCGTCCTCGCGCTCGACACCGCCGGCAAGGTGACGCTGACCGACGGCGGGGACGTGTCCGTCTTCCGCGCCGACGGCAAGCTCGAAAGCCAGTCCGCCAGCACGGATTCGCGCAAACCCGCCGCACTGCAGTACAGCTACGACGGCACGCCGTCGCGGCTGCGCGAAATCAAGGACCCGGTCTCCGGCCGGTCGCACGTGCTGCACTACAACCGGGCCGGCGACGACTGCTACGGCGGCGTGACCCCGCCGCCCGGCGCCCAGGCGCTGCCGCCGTCGCAGATGCTGTGCCGCGTCAGCTACTGGGACGGCACCGAAACCCGGCTCTGGTACGTCGGCGGTCAGCTGGGCCGGATCGAAGACCCGGGCTCGGAAATCACCGACTACGGCTACAACCCCGCGGGCCTGCTGGGCGGCGTGCGCTCCAGCCTGGCCAACGACTGGATCGCCGCCGACCCGGCCAACCGCAAGGCCGCCGAAGGCGACCTCACGACGTTCATCACCTACGACACCGGCGCCAAGCCGAAGGTGACCAACGTCAGCTCGGCCGTGCCCGCCCTCGGGCAGCCCCGCGAAGGCAGCACCTACCGCTACGACCCGGCCGGCCGCGTGACCTTCGTGGACACCGCGGGGCTGTCGCCCGCGACCGGGTTCTCCCGGAAGGTCACCTACGACGACGCCGACCGCACGGTGTCCACAACGGACAGTGCCGGCCGGGTTTCGACGCAGGAGTGGGGGCCGAGGGACCTCCCGCTGTCCACCACGGACCCGGCGGGCCGCAAGTCCACCACGGTGTACGACTACGCCGACCGCCCGGTCGACTCCTACGGCCCGGCGCCCGCGTCCTGCTTCACCGGGCAGCTGCCGAGCGGGACGTGCCCGGGCGGCATGGCCCACGGCCACAACGGGTACGACGAGGGTGTCGACGGCCTGGCCGTGTCCTGGTACGACAACGACCGGCTGGCCGGCGCACCCCGGGCGTACACCACCGGCCTGGGCACCGCCGACGGCTCGTTCGTCAAGAACTGGGCCGGCACGGCGCCGGCCGGCCTGCCCGCGGACCACTTCTCGCTGCGGGCCACCGGCGACATCGTGTTCCCCGCCGCCGGGGACTACACCCTGCGGCTGCTCGCCGACGACGGCGTGCGCGTCTGGGTCGACGACCAGCTGGTGATCGACGACTGGATCAACACCACGGCGAAGTGGCGCCAGGGCGTCGTGCACGCCGACGCGGCCGGGCAGGCCAAGCGGATCCGCGTCGACTACTACGAGTTCGACCTGACGGCCCAGCTGGAACTGCACTGGACCACCCCGGGCGGCACCCAGCAGCCGGTTCCCGGCACGCAGCTGAAGCCGCACTACGGGCTCAAGACGTCGTCGACGGCCTCGGAGTCCGACGGCGTCGCCGACAAGACCGGCACGACCAAGTTCGGCGAGAACGGCCTCGACCCGGTCTACGGGCTGGCCACGTCGGGCCTGGCCAACCCGGGCGGGCTGAAGGTCGCCGGCTCGGTGTCGTACGAGGCGCCCGGCGCCGGGTACCTGCGCCGGACCGGCAAGACCATGCCCACCGGCGCGAAGACCGGCTACACCTACTACGGCGACACCGAAACCCGGGTGAACCCGTGCGCCCCCGGCGGCGCCGCGGTGAACCAGGGCGGCATGGCGAAGCTGACCACGTCGACGACCCCGGCGGCGGGTCCGGCGCGGGTCGACGAGCAGGTCTACGACGCGTCCGGCCGGGTGGTCGCCGAGGCGACCGGCGGCGACTGGACGTGCACCACCTACGACAGCCGGGACCGGCCGCTGCAGGAGAAGGTGCCGGCGAGCAAGGACGCGCCGGCGCGGACGGTGACGCACGACTACGCGGTCGGCGGCGACCCGCTCACCTCGTCGGTCACCGACGACAAGGGCACCGTCACCACGGTCAGCGACCTGCTCGGCCGCGTCGTGGCCTACACCGACGTCAACGGCGTGCGCACCGGCACGGGCTACGACCAGGCCGGCCGGGTCACCTCGTCGACGGTGACGCCGCCCGACGCGGCCGACGCGCCGCGCACGGTGTCGTTCACCTACGACGACGCCGGGCGCGTGCAGACCCAGAAGCTCGACGGCCAGGTCCTGGCGACGGTCGGCTACGACACCGCCGGCGAGGTCTCGTCGGTCACCTACGGCAACGGCACGTCGCTGGCGTCGGTGACCAAGGACAACGGCGCCCGGCCGCTGTCGCTGGGCTGGAAGACCAGTGACGGCAAGGACATCGTCTCCCGGGTCGGCCGCACGACGGCCGGCACGATCGTCGACGAGTCCCTGGCCGGGACCGACGCGCGGCCGAACGCGCCGAACTACGTCTACGACGGCGTCGGGCGGCTCACCGAGGCGTACGTCGCCGGGCACCACTACACCTACGACTACACCTCGGCGGCGCCGGCGACCTGTCCCGCCGGCACGCAGGCCGACGCCGGGCTGAACACGAACCGGGTGCGGCTGCTCGACGAAACCGCGGGCGGCACCGCGGAAACCCGGTACTGCTACGACGCGGCCGACCGGCTGCTGGCCACGCAGGGCGCGACGGCCCTGTCCGGCTTCGCCTACGACGCGGACGGCAACACGACCGGCTGGACCGGGGCCGACGGCAGCACCACCACGCTGACCTGGGACGGGTCCGACCGCAACACCGGCGCGAAGACGACCGGGCCGAACCCGGCGCTCAACGCCGACATCGCCTACACCCGCGATGCCACGAACCGCATCGTGCGCCGCGACCCGCGTGACTGCGACGCCAACACCGTCGTGCGCTACGGCTACACCGGCGACGGCGACTCCGCGGACCTGACCCTGAACGGGACCGGCCGGCTGACCTCGCTGTCGCTGTCCCTGCCCGGCGGCGTGCTCTACACGTCGAAGGCCGGCTCGGACGGCGCGTTCACGCCGTCGTTCGACCACCCGTCGGTCCGCGGCGACCTGGTGCTGACCACCGACGCGGCCGGGCACCAGGCCGGCGACCTGCGCACCTTCGACCCGTACGGCCAGCCGCTGACCGCGGCCGGTGCGGTCGACCCGCAGAACGTCCCGGACAACTCGCCCGGCTCGCTGGACTACGGCTGGCTGGGCCAGCACCAGCGCGCCTACGAGCACACCGGCGCGTTGTCAGTGGTGCAGATGGGCGCCCGCCCGTACAGCCCGCTGCTCGGCCGGTTCCTGGCGGCCGACCCGGTCGAGGGCGGTTCGGCCAACGACTACGACTACGTGGTCGGCGACCCGATCAACACGACCGACCTCGACGGCACGATGTGGGGCTGGCTCAAGGCCGCGGTCAACGTCGTGACGAAGGTCGCCGAGGTCGCCTCGTGGGTCCCCGGCCCGATCGGCGCGATCGCCAGCGGCGTCGCGGCCGTCGGCAACGCGGTCCAGGGCAACTGGGGCGCGGCCGCGGCCTACGCACTGGGCGCGGTGACGGGCGGCCTGGGCACGGCGGCGATCAAGACGTTCAAGGCGGTGTCCGCGGTCGCCGGCAAGGTGTCGTCGATGGCCCGGGCGGTGCGCACGGTGGCCAAGACGAAGTTCGCGCCGAACCTGTTCCGCAACAAGTTCGTCGGCGTGGGCAGCAGGCTGTTCGGCAACAAGACGATCCAGGGCGGCCGCCAGGGCCTGCTGAACCGCCAGGGATCGCGGATCCGGATCGGCTGGAGCATCTCCGGGCTGAAGCACCTGGGCATCAAGAAGGCCGGCCTGAGCACCTTCCGGATCGGGATCGGCAAGCGCCACTATGATCTTTTCCACGGTCACATCAGCTTCAAGGGGAAGTGGACGGGATGAGCAGGTGGCGGCGGGAGCAGCCGGTCCTCGCGGGTTTCCGCGAGGAGTGGGCGGACGCCCTGACCCGCGCCGGCGTCCCGGCGGGCTCGGTCGGCATCGAGATCGAGCCCGCCGCGGAGCCCGGCCCGGACGTGGCGTGGAACTGGTGGCTTTCCTTTTCCCTCGGCGAGTTCGCGGTCGACGCGATCGTGGCCGAGGGGCTGGGGGAGCTGGCGTTCGAGGACGAGTCGGGGCGGTTCGAGGACGTCGTCGCGCCGGGTGAGGTGGCGGGTTACCTCCTCGAGCGCGTCTCACACCGCGAAAACCTGTGAGTCGTCGGCGAAAGCCTTGAACTCCAGGGCGTTGCCGGCCGGGTCGAGGAGGAACATCGTCCACTGCTCGCCCGGCCGGCCCTCGAAGCGGACGTACGGCTCGATCACGAACTCCGCGCCCGCCGCGCGCAGGCGGTCGGCGAGGGCGTGGAACTGCGGGATCGGCAGGATCAGGCCGAAGTGCGGCACCGGGACGTCGTGGCCGTCGACGGGGTTGTGGATGCGCTTCGGGGCCGCCGGGGACAGGTGCGTCACGAACTGGTGGCCGTGCAGGTTCCAGTCGGTCCACGTCTCCGCGCTGCGGCCCTGGGCGAGGCCGAGGACCTCGCCGTAGAAGCGGCGGGCGGCGGCCAGGTCGTCCACCGGCATCGCCAGGTGGAAGCGGGGGATGTCCGTCATCGGGGTTCCTTTCGCCGAGCTCTTGTCTGAATGTTAACATTACGACATGAGCAGAGTGGTTCCCGCCCGCCGCCGGGGGCTGGCCGACGAGGTCGCCGACCGGGTCCGTGACGCCATCTTCGACGGCGGGTACGCCCTCGGCAGCCAGCTGCGCGAGGTGGAGCTGGCGGAGGCGCTGGGCGTCAGCCGCGGGCCGGTGCGGGAGGCGCTGCTGCGGCTCGAACGCGAGGGTCTCGTCCGCAGCGAGTGGCACCGGGGCACCACCGTGACCGCACTGTCCGATGTGGACGTCGCCGAGCTCGACAGCCTGCGGGCGGCCCTCGACGGGCTCGCCGTCGGCCTGGTCGTCGACCGGGCCCCGGAGACGGCCCTGGACGCGATCGACGCCGTGGTGCGGCGGATGGAACGGGCGGCGGGCGAGCACGAAATGGTCCGCTGCGACCTCGAATTCCACGACGCGGTCTACGCCGCCGCCGGCCACCGGCGGCTGACCGAGGCGTGGCAGGCCATCCGCTCGCAGGTGCACCTGTTCCTGCTGACCCGGATCGGCGTCGCCACCGACGGCTACCTCGCCGGCATCCCCGCCGAACACCGCGAGCTGGTGGCGGCCTTGCGGGCCCGGGACCGGGAGACGGCCGTCGCGCGGTTCGCCGAGCACCGCCGCCAGGCCTTCGACGTCCTCAGTGGACGGACGGGGTAGCCACCGGGAGCACGATCGCCGACGGGTGCCCGGGCCCGTGGTGGACCTCCTGGTCCGCCGCGAGCAGCGTCACCGCGGTGGCGTGCGGCTCACCCGTGCCCGGATTCCGGGCGTAGCGCGGGAAAGCCCCGCTGGAAACCTGGACGCGGATCCGGTGCCCGCGCCGGAACCGGTGCGCCGTCGGCCACATCCGGACCGTCACCGCGGTCAGGCCGTCGACGTCCCGGAGGCTGGTGAGCCCGTCGCAGACGTTCACCGAACGGCCGTCCGGGTCCACGTCGCAGAGGCGGACGAAGACGTCGGCGAACCGCAGGCTCGAGCGGAACCAGAGCTCCGCGTGCACGTCCCCGATGACTTCGACGGCTTCGCCGAGCGTGGCCGTCGTGTAGGTGAGGACGTCCGCGCGGGCCTCCAGCGCCGCGTTGTCCACGCGGCCCGCGTCGGGGGCCATGCGGACGCCGCCCGCCGCGGGGGTCGGGTCCGCCGGGTCGTAGCGGTAGCGGTCCGGCGGGGCCTCGCCGGGTTCGCCGAGCGCGAGCCCGCCGCCCGGCTGAAGGTGGAACCTTTGCGGCGCATAGCCTTCCGGTGGCCACGAGGCGAAGTCGCGCCAGGCTTCCTCGCCCATGACGAACAGCCGGACTGGTGCTCGCTCCGGCGGTTGCTCGCCGCGTGCGTGCGCGAGGCCGAATTCCAAGGTCTCCCGCAGCGTTTCGCCCGTGCCGGCGAGCAGGTCGGTGCGTCCCGCGTGGGTCCACGGCCCGACCGTCAGCCGCGGGCGGCGGCCCGCCTCCTGCAGCGTGCGGAAGTCGCGCAGCTGGCCCGGCAGGAAGATGTCGTACCAGCCGGCGATCGAGCTGACCGGGACGGCGACGTCCGCGACGCGGTCCCGGTGGCCGATTTCCGCCCAGCGCGGGTGCGTTTCCGGGTGGGCGAGGATGTCCTGGATGTAGTCCGAGCGGTGGCCGATCGCGACGACGTCGGCCTGGGCGAGGGGGAGCGTCGCGTACGCCTGCTCAAGTTTCTTCGCCTGGCGGCGCTGGCGGAACACCGCGAACCGGCGCTCCTGGACCGCCACCTGGACGCCCCACCCGAACGGCGTCTCCAGCGAAAGGCCGTCCTCGCGCAGGAACTCCAGCGTCAGCCCGGACTCCGTGACCTGCGGGATCATCGCCTTGACCTGCGGTGGGACGCGGTCGGCCACCGCCCACTGCACGTACCCGAGGTAGCTGGGGCCGACGAGCACGATCGCGTCGCCGGCCCAGGGCTGCCGCACGAGCCAATCGAGCGTCGCGACGCCGTCTTCGCGCTCCTGCCGCAGCGGGTCGAAGACGCCGCCGGAGCCGAAGCCGCCGCGGGTGCTCTGGATCAGCACCTGGAACCCGCGCTCGGCCAGCGGCCGCGCCAGGATCGCCCCGAAGGCGCCCCGGCGGCCGTACGGTGTGCGCACCAGCGCCGTCGGAAGGCCGTCCGGTGCGTGGCGCGGCGCCCACCGGTCGGCCAGCAGTTCGACGCCGTCGGGCATCGGGACCCGCAGGTCGCGCCGGACGACGAGGCGCCGGGTGGCCGGCGCGGGCAGCTTCAGCAGGTGTTGTACGAGACGGCTGATCACCGGCCGGCCTCCTTCGTGATCATCGCGGTGACGACCGAGTGCGTCCGCTGCAGCCGGCCGGCGAACTCCGCCGGGTCGAGCGGGTCCGGCCCGTCGACGACCCACGCGTTGACGACCGCCCCGGCCCCGCCGGTCAGGAACGTGGCCAGGTCCTCGAGCCCGCCGGCATCGAGGCGGCCGCCGAAGGCGCGGCCGAGGTTCTCCCGGTTGAACGGCAGGAACAGGCCGGTCAGCGCCTTGTTCAGGGCGAACGCGGACGCGCTGGTCAGCAGCGCCCGGTAGAAACGCCGGTACCGCGCGAAGTGCCGCCCCAAGGCGAGCAGCGACGCGTGTTCGCCGTCGGGGGTCGCCAGGTCGGCGAGCTCGCCGAGCAGTTCGCGCCGGACGAGGTCGAGCGCGGCCTCCAGCAGCAGCGCGTCGCGGTCGCCGAACTGCTGGTACAGCACCTGGCGGCTGACGTCGGCGGCCTCGGCGATCTCGGAGACGGTGACGGCCGTCGAGTCGCGTTCGGACACGAGCTCGACCGCGGCCCGCATCAGGGCGGCCCGCGACCGCCGCACCCGCCGGTCCTTGGCGGGTACCTCGGTCGTCCAGTCGCTGCTCACCCCGACGATAATGGACAGCTGTCAAGAAAATAGCAAGTGTTCGGAAACCGGCCGCGTGCGAGGATGCCGCCATGTCTTCGACGATGCGGGCCTTCGTGCTCACCGGCCCGCGGGAGTGCTCGGTGCGGGAGGTACCCGTCCCGCAGGCCGCCGCGGGCGAGGTCGTCGTCGACGTCGAGCGGGCCGGGGTGTGCGGCACCGACGTCGAGTTCTTCACCGGCGAAATGGCCTACCTGCACCAGGGGCACGCCGCGTATCCGATGCGGCTGGGCCACGAGTGGGCGGGCACGGTTTCGGCCGTCGGCGACGGCGTCGACCCCGGCTGGCTCGGCCGGCGGGTCATGGGCGACACGATGCTCGGCGACCGGACGTGCCGCCGCTGCCGCAAGGGCCACCAGCACACCTGCGAAAACCGGCAGGAGGTCGGCATCCGCGGCGGCCGGGCCGGCGCGCTGGCGGAACGGCTCGCCGTGCCCGCGTGGTCGCTGCACGCGCTGCCCGACGAGGTCGACGCCGTGCTCGGTGCCCTGGTCGAGCCCGGCGGCAACGCCCTGCGCGCGGCCCGCGCGGCCGGCACCGGCGAGGGCGACCGGGCGCTGGTCCTCGGGCCGGGGACGATCGGGCTGCTCACCGCCCTGTTCCTGCGGGCGGCGGGCGCCGAGGTGCACGTCCTGGGCGTCGACGACGGCGTGTTCGCCCGCAGTCTCGGGTTCGCGCACGTGTGGACCCGCGAGACGCTGCCGGATCTGCCGTTCGACGCGGTGGTCGACGCGACCGGTGCTCCCGGCTCGCCCGCGCTCGCCGTGGACCTCGTCGAACCCGCGGGCCGCGTCGTCTACATCGGACTGTCCGGCCGGCCCAGCGAGCTCGACACGCGCGCGCTGGTGCTGAAGGACGTCACGGCGGTCGGGGTGCTGTCCGCCTCGCCGGGGCTGGCCGACACGATCGCCGCGTACGCGAGCGGAGCCGTCGACCCGCGTCCGCTCGTGGCGGCGACGGTCGGTCTCGACCGGGCCGGCGCGGTGCTCGCGGGGGAGCGGATCGGCGGCGCGGGCCCGAAGGTCCACATCGACCCGCGGCGCTGACCGCTCAGGCCGGGCGCGGCGAAGCGAGGGTCGTGGGGCGGTTGCGCCCGCGCAGGGTGACGTCCTCGGTCGCGGTCCACCGGGCCGCTTCTTCCGCGGCGGCGGCCTCGACGGCCGTCCACGAAGCCAGGAGGCGGCCCGGCGCGTTCTTCGCCAGCTCGGTGAGCCGGGCGGCTTCGTTGACCGGGTCGCCGATCACGGTGTACTCGAACCGGCGCGGGTCGCCGACGTTGCCCGCGACCGCGTCGCCGGTCGCCACGCCGATGCCGGCCGGGCCGTCCGGCACCTCGGCCGCCAGCCGGGCCGCGATCGCGCGGCCGGCGGCCAGGGCGCAGGTGGCGTGCTCGCCGAGCGGCGACGGCGCGCCGAAGACGGCCAGCGCCGCGTCGCCGACGAACTTGTTGACCAGCCCGTGGTGCCGGTCGACCTCGTCGACCACCACCGCGAAGAACCGGTTGAGCAGCCCGACGACCTCCTCCGGCGGCCGGCTCGCGGCCAGCGCCGTCGACCCGACGAGGTCGACGAACAGCACCGACACCGTGCGGACCGTGCCGCCCAGTTCGGTGGCCGTGCGCATGGCCGCGACCGCGACGTCGTGCCCGACGTGCCGGCCGAACAGGTCGCGCAGCCGCTCCCGTTCGGCCAGCCCGGCCGCCATCCCGTTGAACCCGGCCTGCAGCAGGCCGAGCTCGGAGCCGTCGTAGACCGGGATCCGGGCGGCGAAGTCGCCGGCCCGGACGCGGTCGAGCGCGTCCCGGACCGAGGAGATCGGGTTCACCACCGCGCGGGCGGTGAACACCGTGACCAGCAGCCCGAAGCACAGCACGACCAGCCCGAGCGCGATGACCGACACGGCGAGCCGGGTCGTGGACACGTCGCCGCGCACCCAGGCCAGGATCGCGGCGAGCACCAGCCCGGCCACCGGCACGCCGGTGCCCAGGCACCAGAACAGCAGCATCCGCAGGTTGACGCCGCCGGTGACCGGCCGCGGCGGCGTGGTGCCCGCCAGGGCCAGCGCCGCGTACGGCCGCAGGGCGAACTCGCCGAAGAGGTAGGCGATCGCGCAGACGACGACGGCGGCGAAGGCGACGACGAGGAACTCGGTGAGCACCACCTTCGGCTGCACGAGCGCCGCGAGCCCGCCGAAGAGCAGGGTCGCGATGCCCCAGAGCGCGGCCTGGACGTAGGTCAGGCGCAGCGGGACGCGCAGGCTCGCGGCGCGCTCGGCGTCGGTCGGGCGGCGCCCCTCGGCGGCCCAGCGCAGCGTGCGGAGGGCGCCGCGGGTGCCCCAGAGTGTGCCGGCGACGACCGCCGAAACGACGTACACGGGTACTGCGACCGCGGTGACGCGGACGAGGTCGCCGGACATCCCGGGGGCCGGCATGAGCAGCGCCGCGAGCCCGACGACGACCAGCGCGCCGATCACGTTGGTGGCGATCAACGCGGCCGTGAGCAGGCTCTGGACGCGCCGGCGCAGCGCGGCGACGTCCTGGTCCAGCGGGCCGAGCAGGCCGGAACCGTACGGTACCGCGGAGGAGTCACCGGAGGTCACGAGATGAGTGTACAGTTGTTCACTGAACTGCTCGCAGACGGCCGCCGAAGTATGTGTTACGGTTGGTAACAGTGAACTTCGGTAACACCTGACGAGGAGGTCGGTCGTGACGAGCACCAGTGAATCCGGCGTGTCGGACCGGGAGACCGTGGCGCGGCGGCTGCTCGACTCGTCGGAGCAGCTGTCCTACGACCCCGTCAAGGAGGTCGACTGGGAGACGCCGCTGGACACGGGCTACCACGGCGCGAGCCCGGAGTGGAGCACGCTCTACGGGACCTCCTACTGGGCGGACATGACGCCGGAGCAGCAGCGCGAGCTGACCCGCCACGAGGCGGCGTCGGTCGCGAGCACCGGGATCTGGTTCGAAATGATCCTGCAGCAGATGGTGTTGCGCGACTTCTACGCCAAGGACCCGACCGACCCGGCGTTCCAGTGGGCGCTGACCGAGATCGCCGACGAGTGCCGCCACTCGATCATGTTCGCCCGCGGCGCGGCGAAGCTGCGCGCGCCCGCGTACCGGCCGCGCCGGTTCGTCGTCGAGCTGGGCCGGGTCTTCAAGGCCACGGCGACCGGCGAAGCGGCGTACGCGGCGATCCTCGTCGCCGAAGAGGTCCTCGACGTCATGCAGCGCGACTGGATGCGCGACGAGCGCGTGGTCCCGTTCGTGCGGACCATCAACAACATCCACGTCGTGGAGGAGTCGCGGCACATGAAGTTCGCCCGCGAGGAGACCCGCGAGCGGCTCGAGGGCGCCGGGTGGCTGCGGCGGCAGATCAACGCGTTCGTCGTCGCGGTCGCGTCGTACTTCATCGTCACGAGCATGGTGAACGCCAAGGTGTACGAGAACGCGGGCCTGGACGGCAAGCGGGCGCGGCGCGAGGCGAAGGCGAACGAGCACCACAAGTCCATGCTGCGCTCCAGCTGTTCCGGGCTGATGGAGTTCCTGCACTCGGCCGGCCTGCTGACCAGGCCGTCGCTGTGGTTCTACAAGCGCGCGAACCTGATCTGACATGGCGTTCGCGATCACCCAGACCTGCTGCGCCGACGCGACCTGCGTGTCGGTCTGCCCGGTCAACTGCATCCACCCGACGCCGGACGAGCCGGACTTCGGGCGCACGGACATGCTCTACATCGACCCGGCCACCTGCATCGACTGCGGCGCGTGCGCCGACGCCTGCCCGGTCGACGCGATCTTCCCGGCCGGCGACCTGACCGGGCCCCTGCGGGTGTACGAGGAGCTCAACGCGGAGTACTACGCGGGCCGGGACGTGCTGGCGGAGGTCTCGGCGGCGCCGAACTTCCACCGCTGGGCGCCGCCGGCGTTCGAGCGGGTGCTGCCGAGCGACTTCGCGCCGCCGGACGTCGCCGTCGTCGGCACCGGGCCGGCCGGGATGTACGCGGTGGAAGACCTGTTGCTGCACACGAACGCCCGGGTGACGCTGGTCGACCGGCTGCCGGTGGCCGGCGGCCTGATCCGCTACGGCGTGGCGCCGGACCACCCGTCGACGAAGAAGATCGGCGAGACGTTCGCCCGGTTCCACGACCACCCGCGGCTCCGCCTGCGTCTCGGCGTTCCGGCGGGGGCGGAACTGGCCGACCGGCACGACGCGGTGATCTTCGCGGTCGGGGCCACCGAGGCGCGCGCCCTGGGCGTCCCGGGCGAGGACCTGCCCGGCAGCCTCCCGGCCGCGACGGTCGTCGGCTGGTACAACGGCCACCCGGACGTCGAGCCGGACGCCGTCGACCTGTCGGCGGAGCGGGTGGTCGTGGTGGGCACCGGCAACGTCGCGCTGGACATCGCCCGCATCCTGACGGCGGACCCGGCGGAGCTGACGGCCACGTCGATCGCCCCCGAGGCGCTGGCACGGCTGCGGTCGGCCAAGGTCCGCGAGGTGGTGGTCCTGGCCCGCCGCGGCCCGGAGACCGCGGCGTACACGCGTCCCGAGCTGCTGGCTTTGGCGGCCCGCGGCACCCTGGTGGTGGACACGCACGACTCCCGCATCGCCGCGGCGATCGACGGCGCGGAGGGAAAGGCGGCGTGGCTGCGGGGAGTGCGGCGCGAGCGGGTGGACTGGTCGGTGCCGCCGCCGGAGGGCCGCCGGGTGGTTTTGCGGTTCCATTCGGCGCCGGTGGCGTTCCGCGGGGACACGGAGGTTCGTGCGGTGCTCACCTCGGGCGAGGTGGAGATCCCGGCGGGCCGGGTGATCCGGGCGGCGGGCTTCCGCGGGGCGCCGGTGCCGGGGCTGCCGTTCGACGACGAGTCGGGGACGGTGCCGAACTCGGCTGGGCGGGTCGAAGGGCGGCCGGGGGTCTACGTGGCGGGGTGGATCAAGCGCGGGCCGTCGGGCGGCATCGGGGCGAACAAGGCGTGCGCCCGGGAGACGGTGGGCGCGTTGCTGGAGGACGCGGTGGCCGGGCGGCTGCCGGTGCGGCGGAGGGGAGTGGCGGCGCGGCTGCGCGGCCGGGCTTGAGCGCGAAAAGCCCGGTGGGGCAACGGGTGCGGCCCGGCACCTGCCGGGCCGCGCGCTACCCCTCCGAACGGCACCAGTGCGGGCCGGTCGTGCAGCCGAGCAACCGCCGTCCCGTTCCGCCCGCCACGAATCCTTCCGCCGTGAACCGGCCGCCCTCGACCACGTGCGCCAAGCCCGCCACCGCCGGGGCGAAGCGGTGGTCCGGACCCACCAGCTCGCGCACCCGCGCCACCGCTGCCCGCTGCTGTTCCTCGCTGCAGAAACTCAAGAAGAAGATCCCCTGCCGCCAGGCGTAGGCGATGTTCTTCAGCAGCTGCCCCTGCGCGTACGGGTTGCTCGTGCGCACCGCCAGCCGGCGCACCACCCAGGCGAACCCCTCGCCGGCCAGCTCCGGCGCCGCCGAGCGCAACCGGCTTCGCAGGCCCAAAGTCTCCACCAGCACCGCCAGGTTGTGCGTCGTGAGGATCTGGCTCTGCTCGATCACCGTGCCGTTGGCCGCCACCGACCAGCCCCGCTTGCCCGCCCTCGCCTCGCACGCCGCCGCGAAGTCGGCCGCCGTCCGCGGGCGCAGGCCCCAGCGGGGGCGCGGGGGAGCCGGCCACGCGGCCGGCAGGTCGTAGTACCGCGCGTACAACGTGCCCGCCATGACCCGGCTGGTGACCACCGCCGCCGTGCGCCACTTCGCGGTGAACGTGCCCGTGAAGATGTCCGCCGCCAGCTCCTCCAGCAGCGGCATCGGGCAGTCCGCCTGCTTCGCCAGCGCGCCGAGCTCGCGCACCAGCGTGTTCGGCAGGATCGCCTGCGGGAACGAGCCGAGCGCCAGCAGGACCGTCTGCGTCAGCGTCTGGCGCGCCGCCGCGGTGGGACGCCGGGCCCGCAACGGTTCCAGCGCCCTGATCCACGGCAGTTCCTCGAACCGGACCTGGTGCTGCAGGTCCAGCAGCAGCAGGCTGCGCCGGCGGCGGAAGGCCGCGTACGTCTGCGCGTACAACGCCGCCAGCCGTTCGTCCTCGACGTTCGCCGCCATCAGCTGCGCCGTGATCTGCGGCAGCACCGTCGCCAGGACGTCGCCCGAGGTGATGATGCCGCGCGCGACCAGTTCCTCCACCGGGGCCTCCACCGCCCGGGCCGCCTTCGCGACCAGGTGCGGCGGGAAGTCGCCGTCGAGCGGATCCGGCGAAGGCAGGCCGCCGTCGCCGGGGTACGCGTCGAGCCGTCCGGCCAGGACCGCCGCGAGCTCGGCGTGCGTCGGGCGCGCGGCGACCGCCGCCTGGACGCTCCGCAGCGCGGCCCGGCGCTCCGAACCCGGCTCGCCGTGCTTGGTCACCGTGTTGGCCAGGGCGCGGCGGATCCAGCCGACGTCGCGGCCGGTGAGGGCCGCGCTGTCGTACTCGCAGGCGAGCAGTGCGCGGTGCAGCCGGGCGAAGTTGCCCTTCGGGTGCGTGTGGGCGGTGGACGCCGTGTGCCGCGCGCGAGCCGTCGCGTGGTCCGCGAGCCACTGCGCCCGGCGCGCCGCCCAGTCTTGCGGCCAGGTCCGGCACGGCCAGCCGCCGGTGACGCCCGCCGCGGTCAGCCGCGGCAGCTCGCCCTCGACCGTTTCCGCCCAGAGCGCCACCAGCCGGTCGAACAGCGGGTGCCACACCCGCAACGTCTCCAGCATCGCCGCGATCGCGGGCCCGGTGGTCACCGCCCGCAGGTTCTCGCGGACCTCGCCGACCGTGCTCAGCCGCACCAGCGCCCCGGTCGGCCGGGGCGCCGCGCCGGGCCGCGGGGCCAGGCGCAGCCGGTGCAGCAGCGGCCGCAGCTCGGCCAGCAGGTCGAGCGCGGCTTCGGCGTGCCCGTGGTCGAGCAGCCAGGCGAGAACCGGCAGCGCCGCGTCCTCCGGGAATTCGACGCGGTAGGACTCGGTGGCCAGCGCGGCCCGCAGCGCGGCGAGCCCGGTGTCGGTGAGGTACCACAGGTTCAGCCGCTCGCGGTCGGCCGCGCCTGGTGCGGCGGCGAGCTCCTCCGGGCGCGGCGGGACCTCGGCGAGGTACCGGCCGGTGGCGAACCCGCCGTGCGCGACCTCGAGGGTCACCCACGCCGGGGTGTCCGCCACCGGGGTCCGCGAGCCGATTTCCAGGGTCCCGTCGGCCATGCCGGCGAGGACTTCCCGCCACCGCCCGGCCTTGGCGCGGGCGCGACCGCGGACCGCGGCGTCCGATGTGGACGCTGTGGTCCGCAGCGCCCGTTCGAGCTGCCCGTAGGCGTACCCGGGCGACACCTCCGGCGTCATGTGTGGAACTCCCCCTGGTGAAGAACGAGACTTGGAGGCAGGTCTCGAACCTGCGCCCTCCCGGAGACAGCCGGGTGTTCTGCCTGCTGAACTACTCCAAGCTGCGGGGGAACCCGAGGTTTCCCCGCAGCGCAAGGATAAGGGGCCGCGGGGGAGCGGCGCGAGCGAATTCCTCAGGCGAGCACCGGCGTGGCCGCGGCGAACGCGTCCGCGGCCGCCAGGTCGAACTCGCCGTGGTCGCTGCCGAGGCCCTGTGCCACCAGGCCCGCCGCCGCGCAGCCGAGCACGGCGGCTTCCCGCGGGGACCGGCCCAGGCCGGCACCGCGGAGGAAGCCGGCCGAAAACGCGTCGCCGCAGCCGGTCGTGTCGACCACCGGGACCGCGAACGCCGGCACGGCGAACGTCTCCGCCGCCGTCACCACCAAGGCGCCCTGCGCCTCCCGCGTAACCGCCACGCAGCCGACGCCGCGGGCGAGCAGCGCCCGGGCACCGTCTTCGAGCGTGGCGGCGCCGGTCAGGCCGAGCACCTGCTCCTCGTTGGGCAGCAGGTAATCCAAAGAGGACAGTGCGGGCGCCAGCCAGGCGAGCACGCCGGGGTCGCCGGGGGCGAGCAGGTCCGCGGAGGTGATCACGCCGGCCGCGCGCGCCGGGGCGAGGATTTCCGCCGCCTTCTCGCCGCCCATCAGCTCGGGGCCGCCCAGGTGCAGGTGGGTCGCGCGGGCGATCTCCGCGTGCGGGGCGTCCGACGGCTCGTACGTCAGGTTCGCGCCCGGCACGTGGAAGGCGGGCCGGCTGCCGTCGGAGCGGATCGGCAGCACCGACGCCGACGTCTGGACGCCTTCGCGGCGCAGCACCAGGGACGTGTCGACGCCGTGGCGGGCGAGCATCGCCAGCAGCAGGTCGCCGACCGGGTCGGTGCCGACGGCGCCGGCGGTGCGGACCGCCGCGCCCAGCTTGGCCAGCGTGACCGCGGTGCCGGCGGCCGTGCCCGCCGGCCCGAAGCGGATCTGCTCCACCAGCGCCGCGCCCTGGCCCGCCGGGATCGCGTCGACCGGCCGGACCTGCACGTCGAACACGTGCGCTCCCAAGGTGATCACCGTCTGCGTCACCGGCCGTACCCCCGGCTGAGGGCCGCGGCGACGACGGCCTCCTGTTGCCCGGGGTCCAGGCCGCGCGGCGCGCCGAGGGTCGCGGCCCGCACGTACAGTCCGCACGCCCACTCCAGCAGCAGCGCGTTGTCGACCGCGGCTTCGAGGGTCGGGCCGTGGGTGACCGCGCCGTGGTTGGCCAGCAGCGCGGCGGACCTGCCCTCGAGCGCCGCGAGGGTTTCCGCGGCCAGTTCCGCGGTCCCGAACACGGCGAACGGCGCGACCCGGATCGCGCCGCCGAGGGCGAGCTGCTGGTAGTGCACGCACGGCAGCTCGTCGAGCACCAGGGACACCGCGGTCGCCTGCGGCGAGTGGGTGTGCACCACCGCGCCCGCGCCGTAGCGGCGGTAGACCCCCAGGTGCAGCTCCAGTTCCGAGGTCGGGCTGCGGTCGCCGGCGACGACGGCGCCGCCGGAGTCCACCACGACGACGTCGTCGGCCGTGGCCCGGCCGAGCACCACCCCGGTCGCGGTCACCGCCACGTACTCGCCCACCCGGACGCTGACGTTGCCCGCGCTGCCGATGAGCAGGCCCTCGCCCGCGAGGCCGTGACAGGCCCGCGCCACCGACCGCCGCGCCTCGTCGAGCGCTGAACTCGCGATTGCCATGCGCCGAGGCTAGGATAAACCCGAAACAAAGTCACGTTCAGGTTTGGGGAGCGGATGACCGAGAGCCGGCTGCGCCGCGTGCCGCGCCAGGCGCGTTCGCGGGAGAAGCTGGCCAGGGTGCTCGCGGCCGCCGACCGCCTGCTCGCCGAAGACGGCGTCGAAGCCCTGACGACGACCCGGGTCGCCGCCGAGGCCGGCGTCTCGGTGGGCGCGCTGTACCAGTACCTGCCCGACCGCGACGCCATCACCGAGGCCCTCGCCGAGCTCTACCTCGGCCGCCTGGAAACCCTCATGGACTCGTTCGCCGAGCAGGCGGCGGGGGAGACCTGGGCCGACCCCGTCGGCCTCCTCGTCGACGCCTTCGCCGGGCTGTACCGCGCGGAACCCGGGTTCCGGGCGCTGTGGTTCGGCCGCGGCCTCACCGACGGCACCCGGGAAGCCGACCGCGCGCACAAGCGCGTGATGGCCACCGGCGTGCACCGGGTGCTCGTCGCGCAGCACCTCCTGCGCGACGACTACGAGGCCGCGGTCGCGTGCCGGACGGCGTTCCTCGCCGCGGACGCGGTGCTCCAGGAGGTGTTCCGCGGCGACGGTGCCCCCGAGCTGCTGGAGCCGGTCAAGACGATGCTGCGGGCCTACCTGGGGCACCTGTCCCGGCCGTAGCGACGAGGAACTCTTCGCCCGGCACAACGCGAAGGCCGTCCGATCGGTCCGCGAAGTAGCGCTCGTTCAGCTCGGCCCCCGGCACGTGGACGGCGTCGCGGAACCCGGCGTCCCGGGCCGTCGCCAGCAGTTCCGCGGGGGCGAAGGTGCTGACGAACGGCGTGCCCGCCGCCCGCGCCCGGTCCGCCGTGGCGCGGTGGCGCGCGCGTTCGTCCTCGTCGAGCAGCTCGGGCGGCAGCAGGAACGTCATGGCCAACGTGGACCCCGGCGCGAACCCGGCGACCCGGCGCAGCGTGGCCGCGTTCGCCTCCTTGCTGAGGTACATGCTGACGCCGGTGGAGGCGACCACGGCCGGCTCGTCCGGCGCGAACCCCGCGGCCGCGAGCCGATCCCACCACGACGTCGTCTCGAAGTCGACCGGCACCAGGTGCAGCCACTCCGGGACACCCAGGCCGAGGTCGTCCAGGCGGGCGCGTTTCCACTCCTGCGGCCCCGGCTGGTCCACTTCGAACACCCGCAGCCGCGCCGCGAGGTCCGGACGGCGCTGGGCGAAGGTGTCCAGCCCGGCCCCGAGGATCACGTACTGGCCGACCCCCGCCGCGGCCCGCTCGGCGACCAGGTCCTCGACGAACCGGGCCCGCGCGACCATGCCGGCCCGGTAGCGGCCGGCGGTCGCCGGGTCCATGTCGTCGCGGTGCCGCCAGCCTTCGCCCGGATCGGCCAGCCGCAGCCCGAGCTCGTCGGTGAACACGTGCGGCGGCGGATCGACTTCGACGTGCAGCGCCCGCCACAGGGCGGTCCGCACCGCCGTGCTGTCCGGCGCGGCCACCTCAGGCCTTCCCGGGCGCCGACAGCGTCCACGTCCGCCCGTCGGGGTCGCGCACGGTCATTTCCCTGGTCCCGTAATGGGTTTCCTCGAACGGGGTGACGACCTCGACGATGTCGTCGGCCCGGAAGGTGTCCGCGTCCGGGACCTTGAACACGACCTGCGTCCGCGGCTCCCGGCTTTCGGGGACCTCGGCGATGAACAGCCAGGGGCCGTCGCCGTTGCGCAGCTGCCCGGAGTTGTGGTCGGTCGCGAAGTCGATTTCGTAGCCCAGCGCCTGGAAGAACTTCGCCGCCCGGCCCCAGTTGTGCGTCTCCAGGAAGATCGCCTCGACGCCTTCGGTCGTCATGTCAGTGCTCCTCTTCGGTTTCGAGGTAGGCGCGCAGCGCGTCGGCGACGAGCGCCGAGAGCGACCGCTCGGTCTCGATGGCCCGGTGCTTGACCTGCCGGATCAGGCCGATCGGCAGGTACACGTTGAACTGCTTGACGTCGTCATCGCCCACGGGCTCAGGCTAGCATGCTAGCAAGCTAGACGGTCAACTCCCGCCGTCCGCCCCTTGACGCGGCCCCGCCGGACGTCAACAATCCAGGCGACATTGTTAGCGCTAACAATTCTCGACGACGAAGTCGGAGCGATGCCATGAAGCTGCGCCACGGACTGACCGCGCTCCTGTTGCTCGCCGGAGTCGTCCCGGGGGTGGGCGCCGCCGCGGCGAGCCCGGCCGTCGCCGAGGTGGCCGTTCCGCCGCCGGCGATGGGCTGGGCGTCGTGGAACACCTTCGCCGCCAAGATCGACTACACGACGATCAAAGCCCAGGCCGACGCGCTCGTTTCGGCCGGGCTGAAGGACGCCGGCTACCGCTACGTCAACATCGACGAAGGGTGGTGGCAGGGCACCCGCGACAGCGCCGGGAACATCACCGTGGACACCGCCGAGTGGCCGGGCGGCATGGCCGCGATCGCGGACTACCTGCACAGCAAGGGGTTGAAGGCCGGGATCTACACCGACGCCGGCCGCGACGGCTGCGGCTACTACTTCCCGACCGGGCGGCCCGCCGCGCCCGGGAGCGGCAGCGAAGGCCACTACCTGCAGGACATGCTGCAGTTCCAGCGCTGGGGCTTCGACTTCGTCAAGGTCGACTGGTGCGGCGGCGACGCCGAGGGCCTCGACCCGCAGCGCACGTACCGGGCGATCAGCGACGCCAACCAGGCGGCGACCGCGCAGACCGGGCGCGCGCTCACGCTGTCGATCTGCAACTGGGGCAAGAAGAACCCGTGGAACTGGGGCGCCGGCACCGCCCCGATGTGGCGCACCAGCACGGACATCATCTACTACGGCCAGACGGCGAACCTCGGCCAGGTGCTGACCAACTTCGACCAGGCGCAGCACCCGGTTTCGCAGCACACGGGCTACGTCAACGACCCCGACATGCTCACCGTCGGCATGCCGGGCCTGACCGACGCGCAGGCACGCACCGAGATGAGCCTGTGGTCGGTCTCGGGCGCGCCGCTGCTGGCGGGCAACAACCTGGCGACGATGAGCGCGGCGACGAAGGCGATCCTGGCGAACCGCGAGGTCATCGCCGTCGACCAGGACCCGCGCGGCCTGCAGGGGGTCAAGGTCGCCGAGGACGCCGCCGGGCTGCAGGTCTATTCGAAGGTCCTCAGTGGATCCGGGAAGCGCGCGGTGGTGCTGCTGAACCGCACGTCGGCGGCGGCGGCGATGAGCGTCCGGTGGGCCGACCTCGGCCTGACCCCGGCCGCGGCGCGCGTCCGGAACGTCTGGGGCGCCGCCGACAACGGCAGCTTCGCCACCGGCTACAGCGTCACGGTCCCCGCGGGCGACTCCGTGCTGCTGACCGTCCAGGGCACCGACGCCGCGGCCGCGCACGGCACGACGATCACCGCGGCCGCCACGGGATTGGCCGTCGCCACCTTCACCTACAGCGCGACCACCACGCAGACCCCGGCCCTCGCGGTGAACGGCCAGCAGCCGACCGTCGTCGCGTTCCCGGTGACCGGGGGAGCGGCGAAGACCGTCTCGGCGGTGGTCTCGCTGGGCAAGGGGACGAACTCCCTGGCGTTCTCGGGCACCCCGCCGCAGGTCACCGATGTCGCCGTCCTCCCCCTCCCGGGGACCGCCGGGGTCGAGGTGGCCGGCGCGCAGTCGGGCCGCTGTGCCGACGTCGACGACAACGGCATCGCCAACGGGATCCAGGCGCAGCTGTGGGATTGTGCCGGAGGCCCGAACCAGACCTGGGTGCCGTCACGCGGGCAGCTCGTCGTCAACGGCACCAAGTGCCTCGACGCCTACGACAGCGGGACGGCCAACGGCACCGCGGTCGTCGTCTGGGACTGCAACGGCCAGCGCAACCAGCAGTGGACGTTCACCGCGAACGGGACCATCACGAACGCGGTGTCCGGGCTGTGCCTGGACGCGAGCGGCGCGGCCACCGCGAACGGTACGAAACTCATCCTCTGGACCTGCAGCGGCGGCGCCAACCAGCAGTGGACCCGGCGCTAGGCGGTCGAATCCCGGATCACCAGCCGGCACGGCCGGGTGTGCCGGCCGGGGGAGGGCTCGCCGTTGATCGCCGCCAGCAGCATCCCGGCGGCGGTCCGGCCGAGCGCCTCCAGCTCCATGTCGACGCTGGTCAGCGGCGGCTGGCAGGCCAGGGCCATGACGTCCCAGTTGTCGAAGCCGACCACCGCGACGTCGCCGGGCACGCGGCGGCCGGCCGCCTGCAGCGCGTCGGCGGCGCCGCGGGCGATCTGGTCGCTGCCGCAGAACACCGCGTCGAAGGCGGTGTCCGAGCCCAGCAGCATCCGCACCGCCTGCCGGCCCCACGCCTCGCTCCACTCGCCGAACATCGGCGCTCCGGCGAGGTCGAGCCCGGCTTCGGCGAGGCGTCCGGCGGCGGCGGACGCGCGCACGGTCGCCGAGTGGTGCCGCTCGGGGCCGGTGAGGTGGGCGATGCGGCGCCGCCCGGTGGCCAGCAGGTGCTCGACGGCCGTGCGCGCGCCGCCCGCCTCGTCCGGGACGACGGAACAGTCGTGCGGGTCGGTCGAGCTGATGAAGGCGTACACCACCGGGATCGGCAGGTCCGCGCCGATCGGCGGCCGGGCCTGGGTCCGGCGGCCGGTCACGATGATGCCGTCGACCCGGCGCGAGAGCAGCGTGCGCAGGTAGTACTGCTCGCGGATCGGGTCGTCGCGGGCGTCGCAGAGGAACACCGACATCTCGCCGGCGCCGAGGGCGTCCTCGGCGCCCATCAGCAGCGGGATGCTGAACCGGCCGATCGTGTCGGTGGTGATCATGCCGACGGTGTAGGTGCGCCCCGAGTTGAGCGTCACCGCCGCCCGGTTGGGCTGGAACCCGAGCTGCTCGGCCGCGGCCAGCACCCGCTGCCGGGTTTCCGCGCGGAGCGACCCGCGGCCGTTGAGCGCCTTCGACGCCGTGCCGGCCGAGACGCCGGCCAGCAGCGCGACCTCGCTGATCGTGGCCGGCTTGGCCAGCGCGCCGGGAGTTTCCGAAAGTTTCCGCGGGGGCATGGTGGCACAGTACCTCCGCCGTCGCCGGAGGCCCACTGCAACCCGGCGCTACTACGGCAAACGGCCCTTGACGCCCTGCGGGAACAGTCCTAGCTTGAGTCGGCAACCGGTTTCTGAAAGTTTCCCGGTTGCTTCTCCGGCACCGTAGGCGGCGGCCTCCCGATAGGAGAGAGTCGATGACTTCGCACATCCGGTCCAGGGCACGGTGGGGGCGTGCCGCGGCCGCCGTCACCGGCGTGCTCGTCCTCGCGGCCTGCCAGAGCGGCCCGTCCGGGGCGGCGGCGGGGGACACCGCGAGCGTGGACGACGGCACCACGATCACCATGTGGACCCGCTCGCCGACGGCCACCTTCAGCCAGACGCTGATCGACGCCTACAACGCGAGCCACAAGAACAAGGTGAAGCTGACCGTCTTCCCGGCCGACTCCTACCAGCAGAAGGTCGGCACCGCCGCGGGCGCGAAGCAGCTGCCGGACCTGCTGGCCGCCGACGTCGTCTACGCGCCGAACTACGCCTCCAAAGGCCTGTTCCTCGACCTGACCGCCCGCGTCACGCAACTGCCGTTCAGCGGCAGCCTCGCCGCGGCCCACATGAAGGCGGCCACCGCCGGCGGCAAGCACTACGCGGTGCCGCACGACATCGACCTGTCCGCGGTGTTCTACAACAAGGTCCTGTTCACCAAGGCCGGGCTCGACCCGGCGAAGCCACCGTCCACATTGGACGAGATTGCCGCCGACGCGCGCAGGATCGCCGCGCTCGGCGGGGACACCAAGGGCTACTTCTTCGGCGGCGCGTGCCCGGGCTGCCAGCTGTTCACCAGCTGGCCGATGATCTGGGCCTCGGGCGGCACGGTGCTCAACGAACAGGGCACCGCGGCCACGCTCGACAGCCCCCAGGCGGCGAAGGTCTACTCCTGGCTGCGGCAGCTCTACACCGACGGCGTCGTGCCGGCGTCGGCGAAGAACGAGTCCGGGCCCACCTGGACGCAGTCCTTCCTCGACGGCAAGATCGGCATCCAGCCGATGGGCGCGACCGCGTTGCAGGGCATGAAGGAAGGCCCGGACCTGCAGGTCGGCGTGGCCCCGATCCCCGGGCTGGCCGGTGGCAGCTCGTCGTTCGTCGGCGGGGACGTGCTCGGCATCGGCAGCACCAGCACGCACGCCGCGGCCGCGTGGGACTTCATCGCCTGGACGCTGTCCGACCAGGCGCAGGTCGACGTCGTCGCGAAGAGCAAGAACATCACCGTCCGGTCCGACCTCGCCGACAACACCTACGCCAAGCAGGATCCCCGGCTCGGCGTGTTCAACCGGCTGGCGAGCCAGGGCCAGACGCCGATCTCGGTCAACTTCGGCAAGACGTTCAACGACACCAACGGTCCTTGGACGGCGACGGTGATCGACGCGGTCTTCGGCGGCGGTGACGCGGGCGCGGCCCTCAAGCAGCACAACGCGGCCGTCACCGAATCGCTGTCCGGCGGCAGCTGACCATGGTCTCCCTCCTGTCCCCCCGGGTGGGGGGGGGGGGGGCGACCGCGCCGGCGCCCCCCCCCCCCCGCGCGGGGGGCCCCGCGCGGGGGGCGCGGGGGGTGGGGTGTGCGGGCCCCCGGGGGCG
>NZ_JBEXKX010000031.1:0-122672 GCF_040609695.1 Amycolatopsis sp. NPDC004625 | reverse complement strand
GCGACAGGTTGTCAAGGCATCTTTCCCGCCTTGACAACCTGTCGCCGGCCGTAGTCACAATCAAGCTTCGGGGTGGCACCCCAGAAGGAATCAGCCCTTCAGCAACGAACGAGCCATGACAACCTTCTGAATCTGGTTCGTACCCTCGTAAATCTGCGTGATCTTGGCATCCCGCATCATCCGCTCAACAGGAAAGTCCCGGGTGTACCCGGCCCCACCAAACAGCTGAACGGCATCAGTCGTAACTTCCATCGCGATGTCGGAGGCATAAGCCTTGGCAGCGGAAGCCATGAACCCGGCCCGCTTGTCCCCCCGCTCGGAAGCAGCAGCAGAGGCGTACACGAGGTGACGAGCAGCCTCGATCTTTGTCCCCATGTCGGCCAGCATGAACTGAACACCCTGGAACTCGGCGATCGACTTCCCGAACTGCTTACGATCCTTCACGTAAGCAACAGCAGCATCAAGAGCACCCTGGGCGATCCCCAGCGCCTGAGCACCGATCGTCGGCCGGGTGTGGTCCAGGGTACGAAGAGCCGTCTTCAGCCCAGTCCCCGGCTCACCGATGATCCGATCCTCGGGAATAGTGCAGTTCTCGAAGTAGATCTCCCGAGTAGGAGACCCCTTGATCCCCAGCTTCTTCTCCTTCGGCCCCACCGAGAACCCGGGATCATCCTTGTGAACGACAAAAGCCGAAATCCCGTTGGCCTTCTTCTCGGCCTCAGGATCGGTAACGGCCATAACGGTGTACCAGGACGACTCGCCGGCATTGGTGATCCAGGCCTTGGTCCCGTTCAGCACCCAGTGATCCCCGTCAAGCCGAGCCCGGGTCCGCATGGAAGCGGTATCCGACCCGGCCTCCCGCTCCGAAAGGGCATAGGACGCCGAAGCCTCACCGGACGCAATAGAAGGCAGAACGAGCTTCTTCACGGACTCCGAAGCCGACAGGATGATCGGCTGAGTACCGAGCTTGTTCACCGCAGGGATCAGCGAAGCGGAAGCGTCAACCCGAGCCACCTCTTCGATCACGATGCAGGCACCGACCGCGTCAGCACCCTGCCCGTCGTACTCCTCACCGATGTGGACGGCGTTGAACCCCGACTTCACGAGCGCGTTGTACGCCTCGATCGGATAACGCTCGTTCTCATCGACCTCCGCCGCGTACGGCGCGATCTCCTTCTCGGCCAGGGCCCGGACCGCGGCCCGCAGCTCCTCGTGCTCCTCGGCAAGCTGGTACAGGCCGTCGGTCACTTCCGGTCACCTTCTCTGCAACGTCGGGAGGGGGTTCAGTCGATGTTAGCGCTCGTTCACCTGCGTCGTCCTTGTGGCGTTGACCGCAGAATTCGTATGGTCGAGTGATGCCGATCACCGCGCCGACGACGCCGCCCGGTCTGCCCGCCTCCCTCGACTACCCCGACGTCCCGGTCGGTTCGATCCTGGCGGCGGGTGCCGCGCGCTGGGGCGACCGGACCGCCTTCGCCCACGACGGCCGCAGCCTCACCTTCGCCGAGACGTACCGCGCAGCCTGCCGGTTCGCCAACGCGCTGCGTGAGCGCGGCATCGGCCGCGGCGACGTCGTCGCCCTGCACCTGCCGAACTGCCTGGCGTTCCCGGTCGCCTACTACGGCACGCTGCTGGCCGGCGCGACCTTCAGCCCGGCGAACCCGCTGCTCCCGCCGGACGACCTCGCCTTCCAGCTCGCCGACTGCGAGGCCGCGGCGGTGGTGACGTTCGGCCCGGTCGCGGGCGCGCTGGCGAGCGTCGCCGACCGCATCCCGGCCCGGTTCACCGTGGTCGTGCACCCCACGGGCGACCTGCCCGCGGGCGCCACCGAGTTCGAGGCGTTCGGCGCGGACCAGCCGGAGACGCGCCCGTCCGTCGAGTTCGCACTGGCCGACGACCTGGCCCACCTTGCCTACACGGGCGGTACGACCGGCCGGTCGAAGGGCGTGCGGCTGTCGCACCGCAACGTCGTGGTCAACACCCTCCAGCACGCCTGCTGGGGCTCGGGCTCGGTCCCGGCGCTCGACGCGCACGGCGACGTCACGCTCGACCAGGTCGGCAGCGAGGACGAGTGGCCGACCCGGCTGGGCACCGGGGTCGCGATCAACCTGACGCCGTGGTTCCACGCGATGGGCATCATCGGCGGCCTCAACGCGGCGGTGATCGCGGGCACGACGATCGTGCTCCACTCCAGGTTCGACCCGGCGGCGTACGTCGCCGACGCCGAGCGGCTGCGCATCACCGGCATCGGCGGCGCCCCGGCCCTGTTCGCCGCGCTCCTCGCGACGCCGTCGTTCCGGACGGCCGACCTGACGTCGGTCCGGTCGATCGGTTCGGGCGCGGCCCCGATGAACCACGCGATGATCAACGCGCTGCGCGAGCGCTTCCCGGACGTAGTGGTCTCCGAGGGCTACGGCCTCACCGAGGCGACGATGGGCGCGGTGATCTCGCCGACGTACCGGTCGGGCACCCGCAAGGTCGGCTCGGTGGGCATCCCGATCTTCGACACGCAGGTCAAGATCGTCCCGGCCGAGGGCGGCGAGGACCCGTTGCCGCCGGGCGAGAAGGGCGAGGTCTGCCTGCGCGGCCCCCAGATCATGCTCGGCTACCGCAACCGCCCGGAGGAAACGGCGGCCGCCCTGGTCGACGGCTGGCTCCACACGGGCGACATCGGCATCCTCGACCCGGACGGCTACCTGTCCATAGTGGACCGCAAGAAGGACATGCTGCTGTACAAGGGCTACAACGTGTTCCCCCGCGAGCTGGAGGAGCTCCTGATCACGATGCCGGGCGTCGCGGCGGCCGCGGTGGTCGGCCGCCCGGACACCGAGGTCGGCGAGCTCCCGGTCGCCTTCGTCGTCCCGCGCGGCGAGCTGAACGCGGCCGAGCTGATGGCCGCGGTGAACGAGAAGGTGCTGCCGTACAAGCGGTTGCGGGAGATCCACGTGGTCGAGCAGATCCCGGTTTCCGCCGCGGGGAAGGTGCTCAAGCGCGAGCTGCGGCAGCAGCTGATCGGCAACCTCGACGGCTGACGGAGTCCCCCCGCGCCGCCCTTCGCGGCGGCGGCGGGGGCGGGGGCCGCGGGCTAGTGGCCCGTCTTCTCGCGCAGGGCCGCGTCCTTCTCCAGGACCAGCTTCTCCAGGTCCGCCTGGAACCGCGCCATCTTCGCGCGCAGCCCCTCGTCCGACGCCGCCAGGATGCGCACGGCCAGCAGGCCGGCGTTGCGCGCGCCCCCCACCGAGACCGTGGCCACCGGGACACCGGCCGGCATCTGGACGATCGACAGCAGCGAGTCCATCCCGTCCAGGTACTTCAGCGGGACCGGGACACCGATCACCGGGAGCACGGTCGCCGACGCCACCATGCCCGGCAGGTGGGCCGCGCCGCCCGCGCCCGCGATGATCGCCTTCAGGCCCCGGGACGCCGCCGAGGTCGCGTAGTCCAGCATGCGCTGCGGGGTCCGGTGCGCCGAGTAGACGCCGACCTCGTACTCGACGCCGAACTCGTCCAGCGCCGCACCCGCCGCCTCCAGGACCGGCCAGTCCGAGTCGCTGCCCATGATCACGCCCACCTGCGGCGCCATACCCGTCACTCCCTAGTGGATCTCGTAGCCGTCGAGCCAGACGGCGTGGGACAGCCAGTGCGCCGACAGCAGCGCGCGGTTGCGCAGGTCCTCCATGCGCTCGCCGGTGAAGTTGACGTGGCCGAGCTTGCGACCGGGCCGCTCCTGCTTGCCGTAGAGGTGCACCCGGGCCTCCGGGTACCGCGCGAACAGGTGGTGCAGGCGCTCGTCCGGCCCCATCTCCGGCAGCTCGGACGCGCCCAGCACGTTCGCCATCACGCACGCGGGCGCGATCAGGTCCGTCCGGCCCAGCGGGTAGTCGAGCACCGCCCGCAGGTGCTGCTCGAACTGCGACGTGCGCGAGCCGTCCATCGTCCAGTGCCCGGAGTTGTGCGGGCGCATCGCCAGCTCGTTCACCAGCAGCCCGGTGTCCGTCTCGAACAGCTCGACCGCCAGCAGGCCGGTGACGTCCAGCGTCGACGCGACCCGCAACGCCAGGTCCTGCGCCTCGTGCACGCGCGAGTCGTCGAGCCCCGGCGCCGGCGCCAGGACCTCGGTGTTGATGCCGCCCTCCTGGACGGTCTCGACCACCGGGTACGCCGCGCCCTGGCCGAAGGGCGAGCGGGCGACGAGCGCGGACAGCTCCCGCCGCATCGCCACCTTCTCCTCAACCAGCAGCGCCGTGCCCGCGTCGAGCAGCTCCGGCACGGTCTCACGCGCGTGCTGCGCGGTGTCCAGCATCCAGACGCCACGGCCGTCGTACCCGCCGGTCGACGCCTTGAGCACCACCGGCCAGCCGTGCGCGCCGCCGAAGGCCAGCACGTCGTCCACAGTGGACACCTCGGCGAACGCCGGGCCCGGCACGCCGAGGCCGGCCATCATCTCGCGCATCACCAGCTTGTTCTGCGCGAAACCGAGCGCCGTCGGCGCCGGCCGGATGACGAAGCCCTCCATCGCCAGGGTCAGCAGGTGCTCGCCCGGCACGTGCTCGTGGTCGAAGGTGAGCACGTCGACCGAGGCCGCGAACTTCCGCAGCGCGTCGAGGTCGGTGTGGTGCCCGAGGGTGACGTCGCCGGCGACGAGCCCGGCGGCTTCGTTCTCCCCCGCGGCGAGCACGCGCAGGGACTGGCCGAGGGAAATCGCCGCCTGGTGGGTCATCCGGGCCAGCTGGCCGCCGCCCACCATGCCCACGACGGGCAGACCGGTGTGTTTGTCCATAGCGCCAGTCAGCCTAAACGGTCACGACCTGGGGTGACCGCCGGACCAGCCGAAATTCACGCGCCGCCAGCCCGAGGATCCCGGCCGCCGCCGCGAGGACGTAGAGGTTGCCCAGGACCGACCAGCCCAGGCCCCAGCCGAACTCCCGGTCGCCGCCGTTGGGCACCAGCATCACGATCTGCGAAGCGAACAGCAGCGTGACCGCCGCCGCAGCCCACCACCGCGCCTTGACCACCAGCAGCGTGATCAAGGGCACGCACCAGACCCAGTGGTGCGACCACGACACCGGCGACAGCAGCAGCCCGTAGAACGCCGTCACGAGCAGCGCGCCCGCCTCCTCGCCACGCCGGTGCAGCCGCACGACCAGCCACACCGCGGGCACGGCCAGCACCGCCGCCACCCCGACCGCCGCCACCAGCGACCACGACGCCAGCGAAGAAGCCCGGTTCACCAGCCCGTTGAGCGACTGGTTGAAGATCCAGTGCACCGACCCGACCCGGCTCGGGTCGGTCGCCGAATCCCGCCAGAACCGCGCCGCGTCGACCGGGATGACCGCGAACATCACCGCTTCGAGCGCCACGAACGTGCCCAGGGCCCGCAGCCCGTCCTTCCACCGGCCCGTGAAGAACAGGTGCGGCACGAAGATCAGCGGGGTGAGCTTGATCGCCGCCGCCACGCCGATCAGCACGCCCGCCCAGCGCGACCGCCGCGCCGAGAGCACCAGGACGTCCAGCACCACGAACGCCATCAGTATCAAGTTGATCTGGCCCAGGAACAGCGTCTTCCACACCGGTTCCAGCGCCAGCGCGATGACCGTTCCCGCCGGCAGGGCCCACCGGCTTCTTCCCAGAAGCGACGAGCCCCCCGGCGGCGACGAAACCACCGTGATGACGACCATAAGACCGACCACCGACAAAAACGTGATCACGCCCCAGACCAGGCCGGACGGCACCAGGGCGAGCGGCAGGAACAGCGGCGCCGCGGCCGGCGTGTAGGTGAACGGCAGCCGCACCCAGTCCGGCAGCGCGGTCAGCACGTCCCGCGTGTAGAGCGGGTCGCCGTGCACCAGCGTCAACGCCCCCGCGCGGTAGACGGCGCTGTCCGCGCCCAGGTGCCAGCCCGCCAGCCAGGCGACCACGCCGAAGGCCAGGACCAGCAGCGCGATCCCGCCGGCGGCGAGGCGTCCGGCGCGCGCCTCAGACCCCGGCGGGGACGTCGGCATCCGCGGCCGCCTTCTTCCGCGCCCGCCGCTGCAGGCCCCAGCGCAGGGCGAGCGCCGCGGCCAGCACGACCGGCATCAGGATGTAGGCGTCCCCCAGCACGTTCTGCCACACCTTCCAGTGCAGCTCGACGTTGCGGCCGTTCGGCAGGATCAGCAGCACGCAGCTGACGAACACGAACGCGACCAGGCCGGTCCCGACCCAGCGCTTCCACGCCGTCTTCGGGGTGGTCTTCGGCAGCCGCGAAACCAGCAGCACGATCAGCGGGATCACCCACACCCAGTGGTGGGTCCACGAGATCGGCGAGATCAGCAGCGTCCAGAACGCGGTGACGAGCAGCGCCGCCAGCGCCTGGCCCTTGCGGTGGAAGCGCACCAGCAGCCACAAGGCCGGGATGGCGAGCAGGAAGCCGATGCCCATGGCCGCCTTCGACGCCCACGGCGCCAGGTCGGTGGCCCGGTTCATCAGCGCGTTCAGCGACTGGTTGCCCGCCCAGTGCACCGGCCCGATCCGGCCGGTGTCGGGCAGCGTGACGGTCCAGTACTTCGCCGCATCGTGCGCGTTGATCAGGAACATCAGGCCCTGGAGCAGCACGAACGTCGCCAGCCCGCGCAGCGCGTCCTTGCGGCGGCCGGTGATGAACAGGTGCCCGAGGAACACCAGCGGCGTCAGCTTGATGGCCGCCGCGACGCCGACCAGCACGCCGCCCCAACGGCTGCCGCGGGCGCCGATGACCAGCATGTCCAGCAGGATCATGGCCATCAGGATCAGGTTGATCTGGCCGAGGAAGATCGTCCGCCACACCGGCTCGAGGCCGAGGAAGACCAGGAAGAACACGATGGTCGAGCGGGCGGGCGAGGCCCACCAGCGCGGCCCGTCGGCGGGCGGGCGGGGCAGCGCGCCGATCGCGATCCGGATCGACAGCGCCATCGCCCCCAGCGAGACGGCCGTGATCAGGCCCCACGAGATCTGCGTCGGGAACGCCGCGAGCGGGACGAAGATCAGCGCCGCCGTCGGCGGGTAGGTGAACGGCAGCAGCGCCCACCACGGCTCGTTGGGCAGCGTGTTGGCGTCGTAGAGCGAGTCGCCGTGCAGCAGGGTCAGCGCGCCCGCGCGGTAGACCGCGCTGTCCACGCCGAGCACCCAGTCGTGCTGCCAGCCGTAGATGCCGTACCCGATCGCGACCAGCGGGATCACCGACAGGATCAGGATCGACCGCGGGCGGACGGAGAGGCGGGCGAGTGACTTCCGCAGGGCCAGGCGGTGCTGGGATCTGGCCGCGACTTCGCCGTCGACGTCGGTGGGTACGGTCCGGGTCACCCCATCAGGAAATCATGACCGGCCCCGTCCAGGTCAGAAGGGTCCTGGCGAAACCCGACTTTTCCGGCGTTCTACGCGCGCGCCAGGTGGGCCAGCAGGTCGCAGGCCAGGTCGTGGGTGGCCGGCAGCCGCACCGCCGAGACGCGCGGGCGGCCGATGTCGGCCAGCTGCGCGTCGACCGACAGCCGCTCGTGCAACGCCCGGCGCAGCGCGACGCCGTGCGAAGCGACCCGCTCGTCCTTCGGGACCAAGGCCGCGACGACGGACGGCCCCAGCGAAGCGACGCTCTGGCCGCTGTCGAACACCGCCCGCAGCGCGTCCGCGACCAGGATCATCCCGGTCAGCCGCGGGAACCCGGCGACGGCGGTGAGGTCGAGCGAGACGACCAGCAGCACGTGGTCCTCCGCGGCGGGCCGCTCGCGCGCGGCGGCGGCCTGGTAGACCTCGGCGAGCCGGGTGCGCAGGTAGGCGGCGGACGGCAGGCCGGTCAGCGGGTCGGTGACCTCGGTGTGCACGAGCTGGTCGGTGGCGACGTCCGCCCAGGCCAGCGCGGTGGTCCGGACCAGCCGGGCCGGTGCGGCGTCGACGTCGGGCGCGACGAACCCGTCGCCGTCGTGGCCGAAGACCGCGTGCAGCGCGGCCAGGTCGGCGAGGGTCTCCGCGAGCCCCGCCCCGGCCGCCGCGCGGGCCCGGGCCAGCCCGGCCAGCGCGGTTTCGGCGGCCTCGACGCGGCCCTTGGCCATCACGGCCGCGCAGACCGCGTCGACCTCGGGCAGCGCCCAGTCGTTGGGGAACCGCCAGCCCGCGGCCAGGCTCGCCGTGCGCCACCGCGCCCGCAACGCACGCAGCGGGGCATCGCGGTCGGGCTTGGCGGGCGGAGTGTCACCGGCGCCGGAGCGCGTAGCCGGAACATCCACTGGCCACCCGCCCCTTTCGTCCGGTTCGCAACGATCTTGCTCGGTGCTTCACGGTGAGGACGTCGCCTGACGGACACCGTGACGCGTACTGACCAGTTTTTGTCTCGCGGCTTTCCCCGGCGGACACCGGGGGTGGGTGATTTTGCTCCGCCGTCGGAGTCATCACCCCGACCACGACGTGACCAGCCGGAGAGGGTCAGTCACACTGGTCTCGCGTCCCGGATCCGCCTGTAATGGCAGGTCCTGGCTCTAGCCGACCGAGGAGTGCCGTGTCCACCGTTCCCGCCGATCTCAGCGGAAAGAGTGACGCCGAGCTGATTGCGGAAGTCCGCTCCGGGCAGCTCGCTTCGTACGGGACACTCTACGAACGGCACACCGGCGCGGCGCACAACCTGGCCCGTCAGCTGGCCCGCTCGAGCTCCGAAGCCGACGATCTCGTGTCCGAGGCGTTCGCCAAGGTGCTGGACACGCTCCGTGGCGGCAAGGGCCCGGACACCGCCTTCCGGGCGTACCTGCTGACCGCGCTGCGTCACACCGCGTACGACCGCACCCGCAAGGAACGCCGGGTCGACCTCAACGAAGACATGACCGAGGTCGGCGGGGCCGCGGCCGAGGCGCTGACCGTGCCGTTCTCCGACACCGCGGTCGCCGGGCTCGAGCGGACGATGGCCGCGAAGGCGTTCGCCCGGCTGCCGGAACGCTGGCAGGCGGTGCTCTGGCACACCGAGATCGAGCAGCAGAGCCCGGCCGAGGTCGCCCCGCTGCTGGGGCTGACCGCGAACGGCGTCTCCGCGCTGGCCTACCGCGCCCGCGAGGGCCTGCGCCAGGCGTACCTGCAGGTCCACCTGCAGGAGAACGCCGAGGAACGCTGCCGCGCGTGCGCCGAGCGGCTCGGCGCGTGGACCCGCGACGGCCTGTCGAAGCGGGAACGCGCCCAGGTCGAGAACCACCTCGACGAGTGCGAGAACTGCCGGGCGCTGGCCGCGGAGCTCGCCGACGTCAACGGCGGCCTGCGCGCGATCATCGCCCCGATCGTCCTGGGCGGCGCGGCGCTGGGCTACCTCGCCACCATCGGTGCCGCGAAGGCGAGCGCGGCCACGGCGGCGGCCGCGGGCGCGGCGGCCGCCGGAGCCGCGGCGGCCGGCGGCAAGGCCGGTGCGGCCGCGGGTGCCGCCGCCGCGGGGCCCCGCCAGTTCGCCGGGGTCGCCGCCTCGGGCGCGGCGGTCGTCGCGGCCGTCGTCATAGCGCTCACCGCGGGCGGCGGGGCGCAGGAGATCCCGGTCGCCGCCCAGCAGCCGCCGCCGTCGGCCCAGCCGGCCCAACCACCGGCCCCGAAACCGCAGCCGCCGGTCCCGCCCGCGCCACCGGCACCGCCGGCCGCGCCCGCCACACCGCCGGTCGAACCCGCGGCACCGCCGGTCGAGCCGCCCGCACCGCCGCCGCCCGCCCCGCCGGCACCCACGCCGGCCCCGCCCGCCCCGGCGCCGCCGTCGATGTCCGCGACGACCCCGCCGGACGGCGTCGAGCTCAGCCCGGGCACGGCGGCGAACCTGCCGATCACCGTCCGCAACGACGGCGGCAGCCCGTCCGAACCGGTGGCCGCCGCGCTGAACCTGCCGCGGGGCGTGCACGCCGTCGACACCGGCGGGGGCGGCGCACCGATGGCCCGTGCGCAGGCCGGCAGCCCGATCTCGGTGAACTGCCCCGGCGGCGACGGCACGGTCGTCTGCAAGACCGGCTCGGGCCTGCAACCCGGCCAGAGCGCGACGCTGAACTTCCGGCTCCAGGCCGACGAGGACGCCGAAGGCGGCACGGTGACCGGCTCGGTCACCGCCGGCGTGCACATCTCCGTCAACGTGAGCGTCAAGGTCACCGTGAAGCAGCCGCCGGACGCCGTGGTCCTGGAGGCGCAGGGTGACGGCCTTTCGGCGTTCCCCTGGACCCGCAACCCGCTGGTCTACGTGCGGGTTCGCAACACCGGCGAGACGACGAAACCGGTCACGGTCACCTTCGACCACCCGCTCTGGCAGTGGTGGAGCCTGCGCGCCTTCCCGTGCACCCCGGACGGCAACGGCGCCAGCTGCACGACGAAGAGCGCGCTGGCGCCGGGCCAGCACGTCAACCTGTGGGTGCGGCTCAAGGGCCGTCCCGAGGGCGGCCGGGTGACGATCACCGCCCAGCTCGGCAAGGCGGCGGCGAAGCCGGTCACCATCGACTTCGGCTGCTTCCTCCGCTGGTGCGACCACCACCCGGTGCCGACGACGACGCCGTCGACCACGCCGGCCAAACCCACCAAGCCGACGCCGTCGAAACCGACGCCGACCCCGCCGGCGACGACGAAGCCCGAGCCGACGACCGAGCCGTCGACGTCGACGACCACCACGAGCGCGCCCCCGCGGCCGACCGGCAAACCGGGCGACCGGCCACCGACCGTCAGCCCCGAAAAGGCGTTCGGCTGGCTGACCGGTTAGCGGCGGAATTTTCGCCGCCGATCCGGACATTCACGGCAGCCGGACCGCCTGGACCACTGGCCACCGCGGAGTTCTCCTAGACTGCGTGGTGTGACCGTTGTGGAAACCGTGCTCAAGCGCACGCCGGAACCACTGCGTTCGGTGCTGATCAAGCACCGGGAGCTGCTGAAGTTCGCGATCGTGGGCGGCACGACGTTCCTCGTCGACAACGGGGTCTGGTACACCCTGAAGCTGACGGTGCTCGAGCCGAAACCGACGACGGCGAAGGCGATCGCGATCATCGTCGCGACCATCGTGTCCTACATCCTCAACCGCGAGTGGTCCTTCCGGACCCGCGGCGGGCGCGAGCGGCACCACGAAGCGGCGTTGTTCTTCGTCATCAGCGGCATCGCGGTGGGGGTCAACCTGATCCCCCTGATCGTCTCGCGGTACGTGCTCGACCTCGAGGTCCCGCACGTGACGTTCCTGGTCCAGGAGGTCGCGGACTTCCTCAGCGGCTCGATCATCGGCATGCTGCTGGCCATGTTCTTCCGCTTCTGGGGCTTCAAGAAGTGGGTGTTCCCGGACGAGCTGGGCGAGCGGCGGCGGGACGGCGAATCGGCCTCCCGCATCGGCTGAGCAAAAGTACTTGTCTTCTGACATGTAGTTGTTTACTGTCATCCATGTCAGTTGTTCCTCCGTGATGACGCCGCCCGGGTTCGGCCGGGCGAGCGGGACGATTCGAGGTGGTTTCCGAGCGCGAAGAGGTCGCATCCGGCCGCGGATGACGATGGAGCCTTTTCCCGACTCGACGGGACGTGCCTGACGCACGTCCGCCTCATCCGTCCCTTCTCCACGAGGACATTCCTTGACCACAATCGCGCCTCCGCGCGCCCAAAAAACCGCCCTTACCGGCCTGTTTCTGTCCGTTTTCCTCGGCATGCTCGACGCCCAGGTCGTCGCCACCGCACTCCCCCGGGTCGCCGGCGAGTTCGGCGGGACCGGTGCCTACGCCTGGGTCACCACCGCCTACCTGCTCGCCGGCAGCGTCACCGCGCCGCTGTCCGGCAAGCTCGGTGACGTCTTCGGGCGCAAACGCGTGCTCCTGGGCGCACTGGCCCTCTTCCTGCTCGGTTCGCTCGCCTGCGGGTTCGCACCTTCGGTCCCGGCGCTGATCGCCGGCCGGGTCCTGCAGGGCGCCGGCTCCGGCGGCATCTTCGTCTCCGTCGGCGCTTCGCTCGGCGAAATGTTCACGCCTCGCGAAGGCGCGAAGTACTTCGGGTGGTTCTCGATCTGCTTCGCCGTCTCTTCGCTCGCCGGTCCGGTCGTCGGCGGCTTCCTGACCGGCATCGCCGGCTGGCGGTCGATCTTCCTGGTGAACCTGCCGCTCGGGCTTGTCGCCCTGGCCTGCCTCACCGCGCTCGACCTGCCGAAACGGCGCCGGGAAGCGCCGTTCGACTTCGCCGGGGTCATCCTGCTCGGTGTCGCGATCACCGGGTTCACCCTGCTGACGCCGTGGTCGGCCGCCCTCGGCGCCGCGGCCGCGGTCGCGTTCGTCTTCGTCGAGCGCAAGGCCGAAGCACCCGTGCTGCCGCTGCGCCTGTTCCGCGACCGGACGTTCAGCGTGTCGGTCGTGCTCAGCGTGTTCGCCGGGTTCGCCTTCCTCGGCTCGGTCAACTACATCGCGATTTTGCTGCAGGCCGACGCCGGCCCGGCCGAAGGCGGGCTGCGGCTGGTGCCGATGACGCTCGCCGTGGCGGGCGCGTCGGTCGTCGCGAGCAGGGTCATCGCCCGCACCGGCCACTACCGCTGGGCACCGCGGCTGAGCATGGCCCTCGGCCTGCTCGCGGTGCTCGGCCTGCGCACCCTCGACGGCCTGCCCGCCATCCTCGGCTGCCTCGTCGTCTTCGGGGTCGCGGCCGGGCTGAACCTCCAGGTCCTCGCCATGGCCACGCAGAACACCGCGCCACCGGCCGACCGCGGCGCGGTCGCCGCCGGCGTCAACCTCGCCCGCACGCTCGGCTCGGCCCTCGGCCCGGTCGCACTCGGGGTCGCCTACCAGGCCGGCAGCACCCACGGCGTCTTCCTCGCCCTGCTGCCCGTGCTCGCCCTGGGGCTCGTCACGGCGCTCGCCCTGCCCCACATCCCGCTCCACCGCTAGGAGAAACCATGATGATCTTCGTCCTCGGCGCCACCGGCAAGGTCGGCCGCGCCCTCGTTCCCGCCCTGCTCGACGCCGGTGCCGGCGTCCGCGCCCTGACCCGCGACCCCGCGAAGGCCCGCATCGATCCGCGCGCCGAAGTCGTCCGAGGCGACCTCGACACCGCGGACCTGCCCGCGCTCCTGGACGGCTCGGACCGCGTGTTCGTGCTGACCCAGGGCCATAGCGCGGACCGCGAAGCGGCGGTGGCCCGAGCCGCCGCCCGGGCCGGCGTCACCCACCTCGTCAAGCTGTCCACCACGGGCGTCCACTTCGGACAGACCGATCCGATCACCCGCGCCCACGCCGAAGCCGAGGAGGCGATCCGCACGGCCGGTCCGAAGTGGACGATCCTGCGGCCCGGCGCCTTCATGGACAACCGGTTCGCGTGGGTGGGCTCGGTCCTCGAGGAGAACGCCGTGTACGTCCCCGAAGGCGACCCGGCGTCCGCGCTGGTGCACGTCCGCGACATCGCGGAGGTCGCGACGCTCGCCCTCACCACGTCCGCTCACGAAGGCGCGACCTACGAGCTCACCGGCGGCGAAGCCCTGACCACCGAAGAACAGGTCGCCGTCCTGTCCGACGCGATCGGCCGTCCGGTGAAGTACGTCGAGGAGCCGGAAAGCGCGGCTCGCGAACGGATGATGCGGCGCTACGGCTGGCCCGCCGAATCCGTCGACGGCTTCTTCGCGCTCAAACGCGAGTCCGCCGCCCACGAGCACGTCGTCTTCGACACCGTCGAACGCGTGCTCGGGCGGCCGGCACGCACGTTCGTGGCCTGGGCACGGGAGAACGCGTCCGCGTACCATCACCAGGAGTGACGGGGCGGAGGTGAGGGCGGATGGGCGACCTGCGCGTCCTCGTCGTGGACGACCACCCCCTGTTCCGGATGGGCGTGAGCACGCTGCTCGCCGCCGAACCCGGGATCGAGGTCGTCGGCGAGGCCGCCGGCGGAGCCGACGCCGTCACCTCCGCCGCCGCCCTGCGCCCGGACGTCGTGGTGATGGACCTGCACCTGCCCGACCTGTCCGGGATCCAGGCGGCGCGGCACATCGTGGCCGCGAACCCGGGCACCGGCGTGCTGATGCTGACGATGGCCGACGAAAGCGAGTCGGTCTTCGCGGCGATGCGCGCCGGCGCCCGGGGTTACCTGCTCAAGGACGCCGAGCCGGACGAGATCATCCGCGCCGTCCAGGCGGTCGCCCGGCGGGAGGCGATCTTCGGCCCCGACATCGCGAACCGCGTGCTCGCCTTCTTCACCCAGCCGGCGGCCACCGAGCCGGTGTTCCCCGAGCTGACCGGGCGCGAGCGCGAGGTGCTCGCGCTGATCGCGGCCGGGCACAGCAACGCCGTCATCGCCGGCACGCTGTGCCTGAGCCCCAAGACCGTGCGCAACCACATCTCGAACGTCTTCGCCAAGCTGCACGTCGCCGACCGGGCCGAGGCGATCGTCCGGGCCCGCGACGCCGGCCTCGGCCAGTCCTGAAGGGCAGCCCACCCGGGCAACATCGGGACGCCGGTCCCATGCGCCCGGGACACCGGAGCGGGCAGGCTGGGCCGGCACCGTTTCGAGGGGAAATGGGGGAACGATGTTCGAATCCGACCGGACGCCGGTGGTCGTCCGCGCCACCGATCCGATCCTGCACAACGGCGTCTGCATGACGCTGCGTTCGCGCGACGACGTCCGGGTGGTGGACGGCGACCCGCCCGACCCGGCCCTGGTCGCGCTGCTGGTCACCGACCGGCTCGACGAACCGATGACGCGGCTGCTGTCCACCCTGCACCACCAGGGTTTCACCAAGATCGTGCTGGTCGCGGGCGAGGTCGACGACAACGAGATCCTCAACGCCGTCGAGCACGGGGTCTGCGCGGTCGCCCGCCGCACCGACGCCGGGCCGGAGGTGCTCGTCCGGTTGGTCAAGGCGGCCGCGGCCGGGGAAGGCGCGCTGCCGCCCGACCTGCTCGGCCGGCTGCTCACCCGGGTTTCGCGGCTGCAGCGCCAAGTGCTGCAGCCGCGTGGCCTGCGTCTGGGCGGCATGAGCGACCGGGAGACCGAGGTGCTCAAGCTCGTCGCGTCGGGGTACTCGACGCAGGAAATCGCCGACGAGCTGTGCTACTCGCAGCGCACGGTGAAGAGCATCCTCCACGACGTGACCAACCGGTTCCAGCTGCGCAACCGGTCGCACGCGGTCGCGTACGCGCTGCGCGAGGGGTTGATCTAACGCGGGACGCGCTCGGCGGGCCAGCGCACTTCGGGGACGTCGCTGGGCCGGGGCACCTTGAGGAAGAGGCTGAACACGGCCGGACGGCGGTTCGACAGTTCGAGGCGCCCGCCGTCCGCCTCGACCAGGGCCCGGGCCAGCGCCAGCCCGACGCCCGTCGAACCGCCGCCGGAGAACCCGCGTTCGAAGATGTGCGGGGCGAGCTCGTCGGGGACGCCGGAGCCGGTGTCGCTGACCTCGATCACCACCGTGCCTTCGGCGTCGCCGCGGCGGGCGATCAGGGTGACCGTGCCCGAGCCGTGCCGCAGCGCGTTGTCGAGCAGCACGCCGATGACCTCGCGGAGCCGGCCGGGCGTAGCGCGGGCCATCAGCCCGTCGGCCACCCGCGTGCGCAGGTTGCGGCCCTCCGAGCGAAGGAGCTCGCGCCACTCCTGCGCCATTTCGGGCAGCTGCGTGGGCAGGTCCACCGGTTCCGCGCCGACCTCGCGCGCCGCGCGGGCCGCCGCCAGCAGCTCGTCCAGGGCCTCGGCGAGCCGGTCCGCCTGCTCCTGGGCGGCCTTCGACTCGTCGGCCACTTCGTCGTCCGGGTGCACGGTCAGCGGTTCCAGCCGCAGCTGCAACGCCGTCAGCCGGCTGCGCAGCTGGTGCGAGACGTCCCCGACGAGCTGGCGTTCGCGCTGCACGAGCTGGGCCAGCGCGGTGCCGGACGCGTCCAGGGCTTCGGCGACCATGTCGAGCTCGCCGACGCCGTAGCGGCTCGGGTCGGGCCGGAAGTCACCGCCACCGAGGCGGGCCGCGCGCTCGGCGACGTGCCGCAGCGGCTTCGCGAGCCGCCGGGCCGTCGCGATCGCCACCACCGCACCGGTGGCCACCGAGAGCAGCACCAGCAGCACGACGACCAGCGTCACGGTGGTCTGCCGTTCGTGCATCGGGCCGGCCGGGACGGCGATCTCCACCTTGCCGTCGCGGGCCAGGTCGGCCGTCTCGGTGACGGTGTCCTGGCCCGGGCTGCTGCCGTAGCGCTTCTCGGTCTGACCGCTGGCCCGGACGGTGAGCAGGCCGTTCGCCGGGACCGCCGCGCGCACCTGGTCGAGGTCGATCTCCTGGCCGTTGGCGATTTCGGTGTCGAGGATCGCCGCTGCCGCGCGGGCGTTCTCCGCGAGCGTCTCGCGGTAGCTCGACTCGATCTGCCAGCTCGCCACGATGCCCAGCGGGATGCCCAGCACCGCCGCGGTGACCGCGACGGCCAGCAGGATGGCCAGCAGGATGCGGCGGCGCACGGCTTATTCGGCGTTGAAGCGGAAGCCGACGCCGCGGACGGTCGCGATCCGCCGCTCGCCGTCGTGGGTCTTGCTGGTGCGCCCGGCGGCCTCGTCGGCGGCGATGGCGAGCTTCCGGCGCAGCCACGACATGTGCATGTCGAGCGTCTTGGACGTCTTCGACTCGAGGTCGTTCCAGACCTCGGCGAGGATCTCGTCGCGGCTGACGACCTGCCCGGCGCGGCTCATCAGCACGCGCAGCAGCTCGAACTCCTTGTTCGCCAGCTGGACCTCGTGGTTGTCCACGGTGACCAGCCGGGCGCCGAGGTCCATCCGCACGCCGCCGGCTTCGAGCACCTCGGGCACCCGGCGGCGCAGCAGCGCGCGGATCCGGGCCAGCAGCTCGGCGAGCCGGAACGGCTTGGCGACGTAGTCGTCGGCGCCCGCGTCGAGGCCGACGACGAAGTCGACCTCGTCGGTGCGGGCGGTGAGCATCAGGACGGGCAGCTCGGTGCCACCGGCGCGGAGGCGGCGGCAGACCTCCAGGCCGTCCATCCCGGGCAGGCCGAGGTCCAGCACGAGCAGGTCGACGCGCTGGGCGGCGGTGGCGTCGAGCACCGAAGGGCCGTCGGTGACGACGTGGATCTCGTATCCCTCGCGTTCGAGGGCGCGGGAGAGCGGTTCGGCGATGGCCGGATCGTCTTCGGCAAGTAGGACCATGCTCACCTGGCCAACTGTACGGCGGCGGGGCGTGAAACCATCGTGACCGTGCCTGGCTACGAAGATGATCTGGCTCTCGCCACCCGGCTGGCCGACGCCGCCGACGCGATCACGACGGCGCGGTTCCGCGCCCTGGACCTGGCGGTGGAGCGCAAACCCGACCGCACTCCGGTGACCGACGCGGACACCGCAGTGGAGGACGCGATCCGCGCGCTGCTGGCGGCGGAGCGCCCCGAAGACGCCGTGCTGGGCGAAGAGCGCGGTGGATCCGCGGCGACCGGCCGGGCGTGGGTGCTCGACCCGATCGACGGGACCAAGAACTTCCTCCGCGGAGTACCCGTTTGGGCGACCCTGATCGCGCTGGTGGTGGACGGCGACCCGGTCGTCGGCCTGATCAGCGCGCCACTTCTGGGCCGTCGCTGGTGGGCGGCCACCGGTTCCGGGGCTTTTTCGAGTGATTCCGCGGGCACCCGGCAGCTGTCGGTTTCGAAGGTTTCGTCCCTTTCGGACGCTTATCTGTCCACAACGGACTTGAACTCGTGGACCGAGTACCACTCGCGCGAGAAGTACCTCGGCCTCGTCGACGCCTGCTGGGAGACCCGCGCGTTCGGCGACTTCTGGCACCACGTGCTGGTGGCCGAGGGTGCCCTCGACGTCGCGGCGGAGTGCATCGTCAACCCGTGGGACGTCGCCGCGGCGCAGGTGATCGTCACCGAGGCCGGCGGCCGGTTCAGCGACCTGGACGGCGTCGCGCGCTACGACAACGGGAGCGCGCTGTCGACCAACGGCCGGCTGCACGACGAGGCGCTGGCGGTCCTCAAGCGGTAACCGGATGGGCCGCTCGGCGGGAACTTCTTGACCGGTCTGAACCACCGGTGGTTCACTCCCAGTGCTCGCCGGGTCACCCGGTCCGTTGACAACGTTGTCAGCCCGGGTCGCCCGCTCACTCCGGGAGGAAGAGCATGCGCAGAGTCGTCACCGCGGCTTTGATCGTCCCCCTCGTCAGCGCGGTCGCCCCCGCGGCCGCCGACACCACCCAGCACCGCGACCTCGCCGCCTACGTCAACCCGTTCGTCGGCGCCAAGGCCGGCGACACCCCCGAAACCAACACCTACGCCGGGGACACGTTCCCCGGCGCCGACGTCCCGTTCGGCATGGTGCAGTGGAGCCCCGACACGCCCCTGCAGCCCAAGCCGCCCGCCGGCCAGGGCCGCTACTACGCCCGCGACCGCGACGGCGGCTACGCCTGGGAGGAGAACCGGCTCCGCGGCTTCAGCCTCACCCACTTCAACGGCGCCGGCTGCGGCGGCGCGGCGGGTGACGTGCCGTTCCTGCCTTTCGCCGGACAGATCTCGACGTCCCCGGCCGTCGACGCGACGAAGTACTTTCCCGGCTTCAGCCACGCCGACGAGTCCGCGTCCCCCGGCTACTACCAGGTGAAGACGGACTCCGGCATCACCACCGAACTGACCGCGACCCAGCGCTCCGGCCTCGGCCGCTTCACCTTCCCGAAGGACGCCCCCGCCACGCTCCTGATCGACGTCGCCCAGTCCGCGATGGGCAGCGACGACGCCTCGGTCACCGTCGACCCCGCCCGGCGGACCGTCGAAGGCTGGGTGTCGAGCGGGCACTTCTGCCGCGGCCCCAACACGTACAGGGTGTTCTTCACCGCGTCCTTCGACCAGCCGTTCCGGACGTCCGGGACCTGGCAGAACGCCACCGTGACACCCGGCGGCACCACAGCCCGCGGCGGCAACCTGAGCAAGACGACGTGGGACAAGCAGGTCGTCACCGCCGACGGCGGCTCCGGCGCCTACCTGACCTTCGACCCGGCGACACCGGTGCAGGTGCGCGTCGGATTGTCCTATGTGGACGCGGCCGGCGCCCGGCTGAACCTCGCCACCGAGCAGCACGGCGCGTCCTTCGACGCCGTCAAGGCCGACGCGCGCCGGACCTGGAACGACCGGCTGCGCCAGATCGCCGTCGAAGGCGGCACGGACGCGGCGACCAGGACGTTCTACACCGCGCTCTACCACACCCTCATGCAGCCGAACGTCTTTTCCGATGTGGACGGCCGGTACGCGGGCTTCGACAAGGCGATCCACCGCACCAAGGCGGGGCACGCGCAGTACGCGAACTTCTCCGGCTGGGACACCTACCGCGACGAGGTCCAGCTGCTGTCGCTGCTCGCCCCGCACGAAGCCGCCGACATGGCGCAGTCGATGCTCAACCAGGCCGACCAGGCGGGCGGGATCTGGGACCGCTGGTCGCAGAACAACGACTTCATGGGCGTTATGGGCGGCGACCCGTACCACTCGATCATCGCCAGCACGTACGCCTTCGGCGCCACGGACTTCGACGCGTCTCACGCCCTGAAGTCCATGGTCAACGGCGCCACCCGCGTCCAGCAGGCGGGCGAGCGCGCGCTCGAACGGCCGGGCCTGTCGGACTACCTGACGCTGGGCTACCACCCCAACAACGTCTCCGACATGCTCGAGGAGACGACGGCGGACTTCGGCATCGCCCAGCTGGCCCAGCGCCTCGGCAACCAGGCCGTGTACCGCCAGTTCATGAGCCGGGCCCAGTACTGGGAGAACGTTTACAACCCCGCGACGGGCTACCTGCAGACCCGGATGCGCGACGGCCAGTTCCTTTCGCCGTTCGATCCCGCGCAGTACCAGGAGATGCGCTACCAGGAGGGCAACGCGGCGCAGTACACGTGGATGGTGCCGTACAACGTCCGCGGGCTCTTCGACGCGATGGGCGGGGACGCCGCCGTGCAGAAGCGCCTCGACTTCTTCTTCACGAAGCTGAACAGCGACGCCAGTTCGCCGTACGCGTTCATGTCGAACGAGCCGTCGTTCGAGGTGCCGTGGGAGTACGCCTACGCGGGTGCGCCGTCGAAGACGCAGGACATCGTGCGGCGCTCGGCGGAACTGCTGTTCAAACCGTCCGAGGACGGCCTGCCCGGCAACGACGACCTCGGTGCGACGTCGGCCTGGTACGTCTTCGCGGCGCTCGGGATGTACCCGGAGGCGCCGGGACGCGCGGAAATGGTGCTGGCCAGCCCGATGTTCCCGAAGATCACGGTGACGCGGGCGACCGGGCAGCGGATCGTGATCACCGCGCCCGGCGCGTCCAGCTCGGTGAAGTACGTGCAGAGCCTCCGGCTGGACGGCAGGCCGAGCACGAAACCGTGGCTGCCGGAGTCGTTCGCGGTGAACGGCGGCCGGCTGGACTTCACGCTCGGCGCGTCGCCGACGTCGTGGGGTTCGGGCGCGGCCGACGTCCCGCCGTCGTTCCGCGACGGCGAAGTCGGGGTGCGCGGGCGCGTCGGCCCGGGCCGGGTCGTGGTCGCGCCCGGCACGGCGACCACGGCCACGGTCATCGCGGAAGGCATCACCGGCGCGGGCACGGTGTCCTGGCAGGTGAAACCGCCGGCCGGGATCACCGTGACGCCGTCGAGCGGGACGCTCACCGCGGGCGCGCACGGGACCGCGTCACAGCAGGTGCGGGTCACCGCGGCCGCCGGAACGCCCGACGCGTACACGAGTGTGCCGGTGACGTTCAGCGGTCAGCTTCCGTCATACCTGCCCGTGACCGTCGGGAAGCCCGGGACGCTGCACGCGGCGTCCACGAACGTCGGCGTCACGGACGACCGGTTCGTCCAGTACGGCGACTTCGGCGAGACGGACCTCTACCCGGGCCAGTTCGCCTACTCCGCGCAGGGCTTGGCCAAGAGCGGCGTCGAACCGGGCGCGAAGGTGCGGGAGTTCACCTGGCCGGCGAGCCCGGCCGAGTCGCCGGACAACGTGATCGCCTCAGGGCAAACGCTTGCGGTGAACGCCGCCAAGGGCGCGACGAAGCTGTCGTTCCTCGGTTCGGCGACCGGTGGTGACGCGCAGGGCACCGTGACCGTCACCTACACCGACGGCTCGACGCAGCAGGGTTCCCTGGGCCTCTCGGAATGGCTGCTGCAGGGCGGCGCGGAGACGCCGCAGTTCGGGAACACGGTCGTCGCGTCGGTGCCGTACGTGAATTCGGCGTTCCCGAGGTACATGTTCCGGCTCCAGCGGCCGTACACGTCGTACCTGTTCGCGACGGCCCCGATCGCCCTCGACCCGGCGAAGCAGGTCCGGTCGATCACCCTCCCGCCGTCCACCGGACCCGGCCAGGCACACATCTTCACCTACGCGGTGTCCTGACGAGGTCGTGAGTGAGAAACAGTGTTCTAACCCTGTTTCTCACTCACGACCCGGGCAGCAGGCCGACGGCGCCGCGGGCGACCTGTGCCCAGGCCAGCCGGCCGAAGAGGTAGTGGCACGCCACCTGTTCGCTGGTGAACCGCGCCCAGTCGTAGCGGTTGCCCTGCTCGCGCCAGAACACCTCCCACGCCTCGTCTTCGCCCTGCATCAGGCACCAGGCGTTGTCGACCTCGGCGCCGAGCGAGACGACCTCCGGCGGCACGCCCAGCACGCCGAGCCACCGCTGGATCGACTGGGTGTTCATCAGTCCTCTTCCCCCTTGGCCTCGGCGAGGTAGCCGAGGGTCACGAGTTCGTCGGCCGCCAGCAGGGCACGGTACCGGGTGCCGCCGCCGACCTGGCCGAACCAGTTCGCCGTCTCCGACCGCCACATCGGCACCGCCCGCACCACGACGTACCGGCGGTACTCGGCGTCCAGCGTCCCGGGCGGCAGCGAGCGTTCGGCGAACGGCGTGCCGTCTTCGAACAGCACCCGGCCGTACGCCGGGCCGAAGCGGTCGAGGACCGTGTCGGCCGGGACCATCACCGGCTCGGGGTGGTCCACGCTGCTCTCGGGGAACTGCTCGCCCGGCGGCCACGCGTACTCGGGGCCGAGTTCGCTGTGCCCGACGACGAACCGGCGGATCCACACCGCCTGCGTCGCCCTGGCGTACGGCACGTACCCCGCGGTCAGGTGCCGCGGCACCGGCCGCGACGGCGCGGTCGGCGAGCGGCGGAAACCCGCGGTGACGTTGGTGAGCGCCTGGTCGTCGAAGATCAGCCGGGCGTCCGGGTGGTCGTTCGGCGGGAAGCCGTCCGGGTCTTCGGGCAGCGGCAGCTGGCGCGCGGGCTTGTCCATCGCCACCGGCAGGTGCCCGATCGGGAACATGTGCACCAGGAACAGCGCGACGATGCTTTCCCGTTCCGTGCGCGGCGAACCGAGCGGCGGCAGCGGCGCGGGCGACCCCGGGCTCATCGGCGGGCCGGCCACCGGCGGCGGTGGCCCGGCCGGCACCGGGGGCGGCGGGGCCGGTGGTGGTGGCGCCGGGGGCAGCGGGAACGGCGGCAGCAACGGCGACACCGCGTGCGGCCACGCCGCGGGGTTGCCCGAGGGCGGGGTCGGCGCCTCTTCGAAGGCGCCCGAATCCGCCAGGCCGTACCCGGGCAGCTGCACCGGCCCGGTGTCGAGGTCGGCCTCGACCGGTTCGGAGCCCGCCTCGGAAGGCTCGGTCACACCCATCCTCCGGCTCGGTCGGTGCCCGGCGGGCACTCGATGTTCGACGCGGCCGCGGCGCTGCCGGTCCCCCTTGATACCGCACCCCTTCCCCGGGAGCGCGACGAGGTCAGCCCAATGCGGCGACCACGCGGGACGGGCTCGGGCGGCCGAGCTGTCCCGCCATCCAGACGCTGGCCCCGACCAGCGCGTCCAAGTCGACACCGGTGGCCACCCCGAGGCCCTCCAGCATCCACACCAGGTCTTCGGTCGCCAGGTTGCCGGTGGCCGATTCGGCGTACGGGCAGCCGCCGAGCCCGCCCGCCGACGAGTCCACTGTCGACACTCCACATCGGAGCGCCGCCAGGGTGTTGGCCAGAGCCTGGCCGTAGGTGTCGTGGAAGTGCACGGCCAAAGTACCGACGTCGCCGAACAGCCCGATCAGGTTCTCGACCTGACCCGCGGTCGCGACGCCGATGGTGTCGCCCAGGGAAAGCTGCGAGCACCCCATGTCCAGCAGGCGGCGGCCGGCGTCGGCGACCTGCTTGGCCGGCACGACGCCTTCCCACGGGTCGCCGAAGCACATCGAGAGGTAGCCGCGCACGTCCAAGCCCGCCTCACGGGCCCGCGTGACCACCGGTTCGAACATCGCGAACTGCTCGTCGAGCGAGGAGTTGAGGTTCTTGCGCGCGAACGTCTCCGTCGCGCTGGCGAAGATCGCGATGTGCTCGACCCCGGCTTCGAGGGCGCGGTTCAGGCCCTTCTCGTTCGGCACCAGCACCGGGTACCGGACGCCTTCGCGGCGGTCGAGCCGCGCGAGCAGCTGTTCGGCGTCGGCCAGCTGCGGCACCCACCTCGGGTGCACGAAGCTGGTCGCCTCCAGCGTGGTGAGACCGGCGCCCGCGAGCCGGTCGAGGAACTCCAGCTTGACCTCGACCGGGACGATCGCCTTTTCGTTCTGCAGCCCGTCGCGCGGTCCGACCTCCCAGATCGTGACGCGCTCCGGCAGGTCACCCGCCGAGGGAACGCGCTCGGGCAGCCCCAGTTCACGAGTGCCCATCAGCGGCGTCTCTCGCCACGCGGCGGGTGCCCGCCGCCCTGGGGCGGCAGCGGCGTGGTCGGCTGGGCGCCCGGCCGGTAGTCGTCGTACGGGTTGTCGTTGACCTCGCGGTAGATGACCGTGTGCACCTTCTCGACGTGTGGGATGTCCTCGAACCGCAGCGGCTCGTCCGACGCCGACTCGATGATCAGCGTGCCGCAGCCGAAGACCCGGTCCAGCAGGCCGTGCTCGAACTGGACGCTGTTGATCCGGCCCATCGGGATGTCGATGCCGGTGCGCTTGAGGACGCCCTCGCGGGCGATCAGCCGGTCGGTCGTGACGATGAAGTGGGTGGTCCGCCAGCGCACGAGCGGCGTCAGGAACAGCCACACGACCAGCACGAGCGCGACGACCCCGATGGCGATCAGCCCGACCGAGTTCCACGGCGAGGACGCGTCCTTCGCCAGGATCCCCAGCCAGGTGCCCGCACCCAGGGTGACCAGCAGCGCGAGCGTCGGGAAGATCAGCATCTTGAAGTGCGGGTGACTGTGCACCACGACGTGCTCTTGCTCGCTGAGCAAATCGTCCGGATAAGCCACGGCGGACGCTCCCAAGGTCGGTGCGGCGGTGTCGTCCCACCGTACCGGCGAGACGCCCGGCCGGTGAGTGCAACGCCCGGGAAATCAGGCCGGGCGGACGTGGACCACGTCACCCGCGAAGACGGTGTGCCGCCGGCCGTCGGCCACGTCGACCTGCAGCTGCCCCGCGGCGTCGATGTCGGCCGCGCGGCCGGTCAGGGAACTGCCGTCCGGCAGCTGCACCTCGACGTCCTGGCCGAGGGTGGCGCAGTGGGCGCGGTAGTCGCCGAGCAGCCCGGCCTCGGTGAGGTCGCCACCGGCCAGCCGCCACCGGCGTTCGAGGTCGTCCAACCCGGTGAGCAACGCGATGGCGACGCCGGTGCGGTCGGTGTTCGTGGCGCCCCGCTCGGCCAGCGACGTCGCGGGCAGCCCGCCCGGGCCCGGCTGGACGTCGCCGAGGGGCTGCACGTTGAGGCCGATGCCGAGGACGACCGACGGGGCGTCCCCGGCGACGGCCTCGGCGAGGATGCCGGCGCACTTGGCGCCGCCGGCGAGGACGTCGTTGGGCCACTTCAGCACGGCGTCCACCCCGACGGACGCGGCCGCCGCCCGGACGGCGAGCCCGGCGACCACGGACAGTGAGCCCAGCGCCGCGAAGGGGACACCCGGCCGGAGGGCGACGCTCAGGTACAGGCCACCTTTCGGGGAACTCCACGACCGGGCCCGGCGGCCCACGCCCGCCGTCTGCTCCCCGGCGAGCAGGACGGTCCGGTCCGCGGCCCCTTCGTCGACGGCTTTCCGCAGGTCGGCGTTGGTGGAGCCGGTGCGCTCGACGACGTCGACCCGCGCATAACGATCTTGGAGCGCCGCGGTCAGCCGGCCGGCGTCGATCTCAGGCATGTGCCCACAATATGGGAGTCCCCCTAACGTGCAAGCTACTCGCTCGTTCACTAAGAGGTGCGCTCTTCTAAGTTGGAACCTGTGACGGCGAAGCAGACTTCCTGGGCCCGCGGCGCGGCGCTGCGCGGCCTGGTCGCGCTGCCGCTCGTCGCGGGTCTGGTCACGGCGGGCTGGCTGCTGGCCGACCGGTCGCCGGAACCCGCCGCCCCGCCGCCGCCGGTGGTGCGCGAAGCGGTGTCCGGCCCGTCGGTCCTCGAAGTCAGCGCACCGGTGAAGGCGCAGGAGCCCGGCCAGGGCGCGTCCGGCCAGGGCGGGAAGAGCCCGCTGCAGCAGTGGGCCGACCAGCTCTCCGGCCCGCTGGACATCCCCGCGGACGCGCTGGTCGGCTACGCGAACGGCGAACTGGCCCTGCGCGGCGAAGACCCGTCGTGCCACCTCTCGTGGGTCACCCTCGCGGGGGTCGGCTCGGCGGCGTCGAACCACGGCCGTGACGGCGGGAACCTGCTGGGCCTGACGGCGGCCCAGGCGAAGAAGTACGGCGCCGAAGCGCCGGTCGCGGCCGGGCGTGCGCTCTGCGCGGGCGGCACGGACCTCGGCGCCGGCCCCGGCTGGTGGAAGGCGATCGCCGCCTACCACCCGGGCAGCGACACCGAGCTGTTCCGCCAGCGCGTCCTCGGCATGGCCCAGCTGTACGCGACGCTGTCGCTCGACCCGGCGTCGGCCGGTTCGGCCCGCGTCCGCGCGACCCGGTTCGCGCTCGGCCAGCTCGGCCTCCCGTACGTCTGGGGCGGCAACGGCCCGGACTCGGGTGCGGCGGGCTTCGACTGCTCGGGCCTGACGAAGGCGTCCTACGACAGCGCGGGCGTGAACCTGCCGCGGACCGCGGACAGCCAGTTCCGCGCGCTCCCGCCGGTGCCGGCGTCCGACGAGCCCCGCCTGGGCGACCTGGTGTTCTACGGCAGCCCGGCGACCCGCATCCACCACGTCGGGCTGTACCTCGGCAACGGCCTGATGATCAACGCGCCGACCGAGGGCCAGGCGATCCAGATCCACACGTACCACTCGAAGGGTGACGACTACGCGGGCGCGGGCCGGCCCGCCTGACCGCTGTCCGGGCGGTGTCAGGCGCGTGTCAGGTCGTCCGGTGATCGTGGTTCCACCGACCACGAGAGGACCTTCCGATGACCACCTTCGCCACGCCGCGGCCGATCACCGCCACCCTGACCACCGCCGGCGCCCGCGTCCGGGTCACCGCGACCGACCGGCCGGACACCGTGGTGCGGGTCGAGCCCGTCGACCACGCGAGCAGGGCGGACGCGAAGGTCGCCGAGCGCACCGAGGTCGCCTTCGCCGACGGCGAGCTGTCGGTCAAGACGACCAAGTCGGGTGACCGGCGCGGTTCGGTCGCCATCACGGTCGAGCTCCCCGCCGGCTCCCGGCTGGTGCTGAACACGGCGTGGACGGACGTCCGGACCGAAGGCCCGCTGGGCGGCTGCCGCCTGAACGTCGCCTCGGGCGACGTCCACCTCGGCCACGTCACCGGCCCCACCACCATCGAGGGCGGCTCGGCCGCGGTCCGGCTCGGCCACGCACAGGCGACGGTCGAGTTCAGCAGCGCAGGCGGCAGCTTCGACGTCGACCGCGCCGACGGCGACGTCGTCGCGCGGGCCGGCGCCTGCCCGATCCGGATCGGCCGGCTCACCCGCGGTCAGGCCCAGCTGGCCAACGCCGCCGGCGGCATCGAAATCGGCGTCGCCGAAGGAACCCCCGCCCGGGTGGACGCGGGCAGCACGAAGGGACGCGTGCGGAATTCGCTGCCGGACGCACCACGAGCCGACGTCCACATCCACGCCCGCACCCGCCGCGACGACATCGTCATCCACCCCGCGGCCGGGTGAGGCCCGACTCGTACGCGAACACCACGAGCTGCGCGCGGTCCCGGGCGCGCAGCTTCGCCATGGCCCGGTTCACGTGCGTCTTCGCGGTGAGCGGGCTGATCACCATCCGCGCGGCGATTTCGTCGTTGGACAGGCCGCGCGCGACGAGCGTGACGGCCTCGCGTTCGCGGTTGGTCAGGTCCGCGAGGGCCGCCCCGGGAACGGGCGGCTGGGTGACGTACCGGTCGATCAGCTTGCGCGTGATCGACGGCGCCAGCAGCGCGTCCCCCCGGGCGGCGACGCGCACGGCGTGCAGGAAGTCCTCGGGCTGGATGTCCTTGACGAGGAACCCGGCCGCGCCGGCGCGCAGCGCGTCGAAGACCAGCTCGTCCAGGCCGTAGTTGGTCAGGATGACCACGTGCACGTCGGCCAGCGCGGGGTCCGCGGCGATGCGCCGGGTCGCCTCGATGCCGTCCACACCGGGCATCCGGATGTCGACGAGCGCGATGTCCGGCCGGTGGTCCAGCGCCAGGCGCACCGCTTCGGCACCGTCGGCGGCCTCGGCGACCACCTCGATGTCGGCCTCGACGTCGAGGAGCGCGCGGAACCCGCTGCGGATGAGCGGCTGGTCGTCGGCCAGCAGGACGCGGATCACGCCGGGTCCACCGGCAGCTCGGCCCGGACGCGGAAGCCGCCCTCGTCACGGGGTGCGGCCTCGAGCCGGCCACCCAGCGCCGTGACGCGCTCGCGCATCCCGGTCAGGCCGACGCCCGGCACACTGTCCACAGCGGCCTGTCCGTCGTCGTCGACCTGGACGACGAGCGCGCCGGGCCGGTGGTCGATCCGGACCGACGCGGTGGCCGCGGCGGCGTGCCGGGCGGTGTTGGTCAAGGACTCCTGGACGATCCGGTACGCGGTCCGGCCGACCGCGGCCGGCACGTCGTCGCGGCGGCCCTCGACGGTCAGCCGCGCGTCGAGGCCCGCGGTCCGGACGCGGCGCACGAGGTCCGGGACGTCGTCGAGCCCGCGCGGCGGATCCCGGTCGTCGTCGCGGAGGGCTTCCAGGGTGGCACGCAGCTCGCGGGCCGCTTCCCGGCCGGCGTCCCGGATGGCCAGGAGCGCGTCGGGCACGTCCTCGCCCCGCTTCCGGGCCAGGTGCACGGCGACCTCGGCCTGCACCTTGATGACGGAGATCTGGTGGGTGAGCGAGTCGTGCAGCTCCCGCGCGATGTGCAGCCGTTCCTCGTCGGCCCGCCGGCGCGCGGTTTCCTCGCGGGTGCGTTCGGCTTCGTCGGCCCGGCGTTCGGCCTGGCGCAGCGCCTCCCCCGCCGCCCCGGCGGCGATCAGCCACGCCAGCTGGAGGACGTCCCGCGACTGCGTGAACGCCTCACCGGTGTCGTGCAGGCCGGACGCCAGGAGCGCGAGCGGCACCCCGGCCAGCATGAGCACCGAGCCCACGACGGCGGCGGTCCGGTGTCCCGCCCGGACGGCGGCGTACACGGCGAAGAGGTAGGCGACGACGGGCACTTCGAACCCGGCGGCCTGGTAGCCCAGCGCGCACACCGCGGTCACGGCCAGCACGGCGACCGGCGCCCGGCGGCGCGCGGCGAGCGCCAGCCCACCGGCCACCAAGGCGGCGTACCCGAGCAGGTTCGGCTGGTGCGTGGCGGACAGCCCGGCGGTCAGCAGCGCCGCGGCCACTCCGACGGCGACCACCGCGTCCACGATCCGTGCCCGGCTCACCTGCGCACCCTAACCGCCGGGAACTGCTGCGTGCGGCGCATTTCCGGGCTACTGCGCCCGCGGTAGTCCCCCGGTTCCTGCGACGCGCGCAGCAGCGCGAAGTGTCTGCTGCGGCACAACGACGAGCAGGGGCCTCGGCGGACATGCTCGGCGACGTCCCATCCGCGCACCGAAGGAGCACCTCATGGACGTCCAGAACCTCGCTGCCGTCAGCACGTTCGCCTTGACTTCCGGGCGGCTCTGGTCCCTGGTCGCCGCGGCCCTCGGGGTGGCGGGCGTGGTGGCCGGCGGGCTGGCGCTGGCCCGCCGCCGCGGCGTCGTCGTGGCGCTGGCCGGGGGCGCGGGCGCCGCGGTCATCGGCGGCTGGGTGGTGGCCGCCGCCAAGGGCGGTCCCGGCACCGGCTACGGGATCGTCGGGGGCTACGCGGCCCTGGTGATCGGGCTGGTCGCGCTGCTGCTGGGCGGGCTGGCCCTCGCCCGCTCGCGCGGTTTTGTCGGTGGTCGCCGCTAGCGTCACGGGCATGTACGAAGTCGACTTCGCCGAGTTCCCGTCCACCTCGGCCGCGGCGTCCGGGCGGTTCTTCGAGCGCGCGTTCGGCTGGGCGGTGACCCCGTACGGCCCGGACTACACCGACGTCCGGGCCGCGGGCCTCACCTTCGGGTTCCAGTCGGACCCGGCCGAGCAACCACGCGCACCCCTGCTCGCCATCCGCACGGACGACCTGCCGGCGGCCCGCGAGGCGGTGGAAGCGGCGGGCGGCGTGGTGACGAAGGAACCGTTCGCCTTCCCCGGCGGGCAACGGTTCCACTTCCGCGAGCCCGGCGGGAGCGAGCTGGCCGTGTGGTGCCCGGAGGCCTAGCGCGAAGGTGTCACCGCCGCCTGCTCGACGTACCCCGCGGCCCCGCCGCCGTAGTACGTCGCCGGATCGCCGGTCTCGAGGGGGTGCCCGAGCGCGAACCGCGTCACCAGGTCCGGGTTCGCGACGAAGTGCCGCGCGTAGGACACGGCATCGGCGATACCCGCGTCGATCACGGCGTCGCCCGTCTCGCGGTCGAAGCCGTTGTTGACGATCAGCGGGCCGTCGAACAGCTCCCGGTAACGGGCGAAGGCGGCGAAGTCCGGCCCGGCGTCCGGTCCGCGCAGGTGCAGGTAGTCGACGGCGAGGCCGGCGACCAGTTCGTCGTACTCGGCGCGCAGCTCGTCGTCCACTGTGAACAGTCCGCCGGTCCACCACGGCGAAAGCCGGACGCCGACGCGGCCGTGCGCCGCGGCCGCGTCGACCACCTCGGTCAGCAGCCGGCGGCGGTGGGCGGGCGAGCCGCCGTAGGCGTCGGTGCGCCGGTTGAGCCGCGGGTGCAGGAACTGCGCGAGCAGGTACACGCCGTTGGCCGCCAGCTCGACGCCGTCGAACCCGGCCCGGCGCGCGTTCGCCGCCGCGGTGCCGTAGTCCGCGATCGTCGTCCGGATCTCGGCTGCGCTCAGCGCGCGCGGGACGCCGGTCGGGCGCCGCCCGGCCGCGGTGTGCACCGGCTCGTCCGGGTTCACCGCCGAGGGTCCCGCCGGCCGCCGCCCGCCGAGGAAGCCGGGGTGCGAAACCGCCCCGGTGTGCCACAGCTGCACCACGATCCGGCCGCTGAGCGCGTGCACGACGTCGGTGACCCGCCGCCACCCGGCGACCTGTGCTTCGGTGTGGATCCCCGGCACATCCGGGAAACCCACGGCCCGGTCGCTCACCCAGGTGCCTTCGGTGACGACGAGCCCGGCGCCGGCCCGCTGCGCGTAGTAGGCGGCCTGGAGCTCGCCCGGCACGCCGCCGGGGACGCGCGCGCGGGTCGTCGGCGCCAGGACGACGCGGTTCGGCAGGCACCAGCCGTCCAGGTGGGCAGGGGTCAGCAGGCTCATCCGGTCACCTCCGGTCGCGGGGACACGTCGAGGAGGCGACGGTGGACGCGAGCGGAAGGTGACCGATGGACGACTTGGCGGCGGAGTTCGAGGCCGAACGCGGCAGGCTGCGCGGCCTGGCCTACCGGATGCTCGGTTCGGCGGCCGAAGCGGACGACGCCGTCCAGGAAGCGTGGTTGCGGCTGAACCGGGTCGATGCGGTGGACAACCTGGCGGCTTGGCTGACCACGGTCGTCTCCCGCGTCTGCCTCGACGTCCTGCGGTCACGGAAGGCGCGCCGCGAGGAACCTTCCGAGGTGTTCCCGGAACCGGTGGCCGAGGCCGACCCGGCGGGCGAAGCCGAACTCGCCGACTCGGTGGGCCGCGCGCTGCTCGTCGTGCTGGACGCGCTCGGCCCGGCGGAGCGGATCGCGTTCGTGCTGCACGACCTGTTCGCGGTGCCGTTCGACCGGATCGCGCCGGTGCTGGACCGCACGCCGGTGGCCGCGAAGAAGCTGGCGAGCCGCGCGCGGCAGCGGATCCGGGGCAGTTCCCCGCTGCCCGCGGCCGACCTGGCGCGGCACCGCCGCGTGGTGGATGCGTTCCTGGCCGCGGCCCGCGGCGGCGACCTCGCGGCGTTGCTCGACGTGCTGGCACCGGACGTCGTCCGCCGCGCCGACGCGGCCGCGCTCCCGGCGGGAGCGGCGCTGGAAGTGCGGGGCGCGCGTGCGGTGGCCGAAGAGACCCAGGTGTTCGGGAAGCGGGCCCGGTTCGCCGCGACGGCCCTGGTCGACGGGGCGGTCGGCGTCGTCGTCGCACCGCGCGGCCGGCTGGTGCTCGCCCTGGCCGTGACCGTCGAAGGCGAGCGGGTGGCGGCCTACGAGGTGGTCGCCGATCCCGCCCGGCTCGCCGCGCTGCACGTCACGCTTGCTTGACCCGGTAGAACAGGTGCGTCACCCGGGTGCCCTCGGTGACCTCGGGTTCGGTCAGCTCGGTGATGCCCTCGAGGTGGTCGAAGAGGCGGATGCCGGCGCCGAGCAGCACGGGGACCAGGTCGACCTGGACGCCGTCGAGCAGGCCGAGGTTCACGCACTGCTGGGCGATCGTGGTGCTGGCGACCGCGACGTTCTTGTCGCCGGCGACCTTCTTGGCCTGCTCGACCGCGCTGGCGATGCCGTCGGTGACGAAGGTGAACGGGGCCTCCGGGTGCGGCCAGTCCGTGGGCGCTTCGTGGGTGACGACGAAGACCGGCACGGCCATCGGGTGCATGCCACCCCAGCCGCCGGTCAGGTCGAACAGGCGGCGGCCGGTGATCAGGGCGCCGAGGTCCTCCATCGCGGCGCGCAGCATCTTCGCGCTGGGTTCGGAGGTCGTGAAGGTGGCCCCGACGGCGGTGGACACCTCGACGTCCCCGTTGCCGTACCACTCGAACAGGTGATCGACGCGGTCTTCCACATCGGCCACGAAGCCGTCGAGAGACATGGACATGTTGGCGATGACGTCAGCCATGACGGCTCCTTTTTCGCTGGTCGGAGGCAGTTTGCCCACCGGGGGCCCAGTCTGGCGCGACCGCGCGGCCAGAAGATCTGCCACCTGGCCGACATCCGGCGGCGGGCGACCGGCGCCTTGACAGGTTTCGGCGGTCGAGCCACCATGAACACGTGTTCATGAACATGTGTTCATAACGAAGGGGGCGGCAATGACCGGGATCGTCAACACGGCACAGGCGGAGGCGTGGAACGGCTACGAGGGGCAGCACTGGGCGGCGCACGCCGACCGCTACGACGCGGTGAACAGCGGTTTCAACGGCTACCTGCTAGACCGGGTGGGCCCGGCCGACCGTGTGCTCGACATCGGCTGCGGCAACGGCCAGCTGACGCGGCTCGCCGCGGCCCGGGCCCGGTCCGCGGCCGGGGTCGACCTGTCCGGGCCGATGCTCGCGACCGCGCGAGCCCGGGCGGCCGACGTGCCGAACGTGACCTTCGAGCAGGGTGACGTCCAGGTCCACCCGTTTTCCGGCGGCGGGTTCGACCTGGCGGTCAGCCGGTTCGGGGTGATGTTCTTCGCCGACCCGGTGGCCGCGTTCGCCAACATCCGGCGCGCGCTGGGCCCGGGCGGCCGGCTGGCGTTCGTCTGCCTGACCGCGCTGGCCGGCACCGACCTCGGCCGGGTGTTCGGCGCGCTGGCGGCCTTCCTCCCCCAGCCGACCGGCCCGGACGGCAGCGGCCCGACGTCGTTCGCGAACCCGGACCGCACGAAGGCGGTGCTCACCGAAGCCGGCTTCGACGACGTGGCGTGCACCCACGTCGAGGCGGACCAGGTCTGGGGCCGCGACGTCCCGGACGCGGCGCGGTTCATCGCGGACTGGGGCCCGGTCCGCCACCACCTGGGCATGGTCGACAGCGCGACCGCGGCCCGGGCGACCGAGGCCCTGAGGGCGGCGCTCGAGCCGTTCGCGGGCCCGGAGGCAGTCCGCCTCCGCGGCACGGCGTGGCTGGTCACAGGAAGGAGGTCCTGACGACGACGGCCGTACGATGGCGGTGATGTCACCGAGGAAAGCCGCCGCCCAGCGGGACGGGCAGTCACTGCACGACCTGCTGGTCGAGACCGCGCAGAAGATGATCGCCACCCACGGCACGGCCGGGATGACCGTGCGCGAGATCGCCCGCCTGGCCGGCGTCGCCGACGGCGTGCTCTACAACCACTTCTCCGACAAGGAGGAACTGGTGGCCCGAGCGCTGCTGGAGCACGTGCGCACGACGGAGGCAGAGCTGGGCGAGCTGCCGGTGGCCGGCGAAGGCACCCTGACGGGCAACCTCCGCCGGCACGTGGAGTTCGGGTTGGCGCTGCACAGGGCGCTGGTCCCGGCGTTCAGCGGCCTGGTAAGCCAGCCGAAGGTGCTGGAGCGGTTCGCGGAGATCAGCGAGCGGTCGGGCCACTGGCGAGACCGGCTGGTGGCTTACCTCCAGGCGGAACGAGCGTTGGGCCGCCTGCGCGTGGAGTCCGAAGTGGACGCAACGGCGGCCATGCTGGTCGGCTACTGCCACGCCTCGGTGCTGACAACGCTGTTCCCGCACACGGCACCGCCGGACCCACCCCCGGTGAACGCGGTGGTGAGCGCAGCACTGCACGGCATCGCACCGCCGGGCGTGGCCGAGGCTTGAGGTCCAGGGTGAGCCAGCACCGCTGAGCGGCGGTGGGCGAGGCACACCACGGCACCACACCGACCGAGCCGAGCCGACCACTTGCCGAGGCGCCGGACGACCCCCGAGCATCGGCACCCCCGGGCGGCCCGGACCTAAACCATCGGGTTCCCACTCACCGTGACCTCCGGAACCTCCTGCACCACATCCCAGTGCTCGACGATCCGCCCGTCCCGCACCCGCATCACGTCCGCGATCGCGCTCCCCCGCGATCCCGGCGTCAGGCGGAGCACGCTGTGCGTGCACACCAGGTCGTCCTCGGCGATCACCCGGTGCACGTCCAGGGTCAGGTCCGGGTGGCCCGCCACGAACCCCGCCAGGTAGCGGGCCGAGGCCGTCGCGCCCGCCGGGGCGTGGGGGTTGTGCTGGGTGTAGTCCTCGGCGACGTACTCGGCGAACGCCTCGGCCGGGCGCTTCTCCGTGAACGCCAGGCGGAGGAAGTCCAGGACCACTTCCTTGTTGTGCTGCGGTGTCTGCGTCATCCGATGTCCGTCCTTTATGGAGTTATCGACACCAAGCCCACCATGCGCGAATCAGAAAGGGAAAGACCTGTGGACTCTGCCGCGATACTCTCCCGGTATGGACGATGTCGAGGTCCGTGAGCTGCGGTATTTCCGCGCGGTCGCCGAAGAGCTCAACTTCTCGCGCGCCGCCGAGCGGCTCGGGATGGCTCAGCCACCGCTGTCGCGCGCCATCCGGCTGCTGGAACGGCGGCTCGGCGTCCAGCTCTTCGAACGCACCAGCCGGCACGTCGCGCTGACACCGGCCGGGGCCGTTCTCTTCGCCGAGTCCGCGAAGGCCCTCGACGCCGTCACCGCGGCGGTCCGGCGCACGCGGCGGGCGGCCCAGCGGACGCCGGCGCTCGTCGTCACCGCGAAACCAGGTGTCGCGACCGATCTGCTGCGGCGGATCGCCGATGCGCACCCCGATCCGGTCGAGGTGCGGGTCAGCGGGTTCGGCGAACAGACCGAAATGCTGCGCGACGGCCGGGCCGATGTGGCGGTCCTCGGCTGCCGGGGCCCCTCGCAGCACGGCCTGGACGTCGAGGTGCTGTTCAGCGAACCGCGGGTGGCCGCGCTGCCGTCGGGCCACGCACTGGCCGGGCGGGCCGCACTGACCTGCGCGGACTTCGCCGGGCAGCCGACGCCGTGCTGGCCGCTGTCCTCGGCCGCGGACCGGGCGTACTGGTCCGGGCAGGACGTGACCGGCGGGCCGGTGACGCCGGGGCCGGTGGTGCACGACAGCGCCCAGCTGCTGGAAACCGTCGCGCTCGGGCAGGCGATCGCGCTGCTGCCGGCGTCGGTTGCCGAGCTGCGTTCGCGGCAGGACGTCGTCTACCGGCCGGTGGTCGACGCGACGCCGTACACGCTGGCCCTCGCCTGGCCGGCCGGGGCGCGGGACCTGCGGATCGCCGGGTTCGTGCGGACCGCCGTCGAGGTCAGCGGAGCACTACCTCGGCCAGGTGCTGTTCCGGCGGGGTGACCGTGCGGATCACCGGGGGCACCCGGACGTCGTCGGCTTCGAACTCGGCCTGCAGCTGCTCGGCGCCGGCGGTGGCCATCAGCTCGGCCAGCTCGTCGGCGCGGGTGAGGGTGGCCGGGGGCAGCGAGACGGAGTCGTCGAGCGCGCCCCAGGTGTCCCACTGGAGCATCTCGTGCTTGTTGAGCGCGGCGAGGTCGAGCACGAGGTTGTGCCACGCGTACGGGATGCCGCGCAGGAACGGCACGTCCAGGTCCGGGGAGACGACCAGCCGGGCCGGGTCGAGGTTGCCCGCGCGGGCCGCGGTCCACGCGTCGGGGCCGGTCAGGAACCGGTCGCGGGGGACGTCGAGGAGGTCGAACTCCGCGTCGTCCACCGGGTCGCGGAAGCCCGGTGACAGCTGGGGCTCGACCAGGTGCCAGCCGTCGTCGACGCGGACTTCGGCGACGACGTGGTCGAGGTACCAGCCGGGCATCAGGTAGCTCGCGAACCCGACGCGGGCGCGGGCCGGGATGCCGTGGTGGCGGGCCATCGAGACGAACAGGAGGGTGAAATCGCGGCAGCAGCCGACGATCCGGTGCAGCGGCGGCCGCGAGCCGCCGGGTGGCGCCGGGTCGAGGGTGCGCAGGCGTGCCCACATGTCCGTGGCGTACCGCAGCGTGATCTCGTCGCGGCGGGCCGCCGGGAAGCCGTGTTCGGTGATGTCGCCCTGGGCCCAGTAGTGGAACACGAGCTGGGACGCCGCTTCGCGCAGATCCGCGATCGTGCGCGGGGTTGCGTCGAGCCAGTCCGCGTGCGGGCCCGGGTCGGAGAAGCGGCTGTGGCTGACGTAGAAGTCGTCCATACCGTGACGCTAGCCGGATTTCAGCCCGCCTGGGCCGCCAGTTCGCCGCGGAACGTCGAGCGGTACGCGCTCGGCGACACCGCGAGCGCCGCCTGGAAGTGCTGGCGCAGCGACGCCGCCGTGCCGAACCCGGCTTCGGTGGCCACGCGGTCGACCGGCAGGTCGGTCTCCTCGAGGAGCTGGCGGGCGCGCTCGACCCGTTGCTGCGTCAGCCATTGCAGGGCCGAGACGCCGACCTCGTCGCGGAAGCGGCGGGTGAACGTGCGCGTGCTCATCGCCTCGCGGGCGGCGAGCTCGCGCAGGGTCAGCGGCCGGTGCAGGTTCTCCAGCGCCCACGCCCGCGCCGCCTTCGTCGACGACGTGCGCGGCTCGGGCACCGGACGTCGGACGAACTGGGCCTGTCCGCCCTCGCGGTGCGGGGACACCACCGTGCCGCGGGCGACCTCGTTGGCCACCGCCGCGCCGTGGTCGCGGCGGATCATGTGCAGCACCAGGTCGATGCCGGCGGCGACGCCCGCGGACGTCAGCACGTCGCCGTCGTCGGTGTAGAGGACGCACGGGTCGACGTCGACCTCGGGGAACCGGTCCTGCAGCTCTTCGGCGGAGCGCCAGTGGGTGGTGGCCGGGCGGCCGTCGAGCAGGCCGGCCGCTGCGAGCACGAACGCGCCGGTGCAGATCGAAGCGATGCGGGCGCCGGCCGGGATGAGCGCGAGTGCGGCCTTGAGCGGCGGGGTCAGCACGCGGGCCATCGGCTCGTACTCGACCAGGGACGCGGGGACGATCACCGTGTCGGCCTCGGCGAGCACCTCGGGGCCGCGGTCGACCGGGATCGCGACGTCGGCGTCGGTGCGGACCAGGCCGGGCTCGAGGGTGCAGGTCACGACCTCGTACAGCGGCTCGCCCGAGGCCGAGCGCGCCTGGCCGAACAGGCGGTGGACGATGCCGAGCTCCATCACGAGCATGCCGTGGCGGACCAGGACGGCGACGTGGTGACGGTTCGGGTGCACGAAGGCCATGGCTCGATTCTTGCACAGGTTGACCATCGGGCCACTCGATCGCGCCGGGCGACCGCGTGATCATCAAGGTCATGAACGTCTTGTGGGTTTTCGCGCATCCCGAGCCGCGCTCGCTGAGCGGGGCCCTCCGCGACGACGGCCTCTGCACGCTGCGCGGGCTCGGTCACGACGTCCGGGAGTCGGACCTGTACGCGATGAAGTGGAACCCGGTGGTCGACGCCGCCGACTTCGGGGGCGGGGACGGGCGGCTGGTCGTCGGGGCGGCGTCGGCCCGGGCGCACGCCCGCGGCGAACTGAGCGCGGACATCGTCGCCGAGCAGGAGAAACTCGACTGGGCGGACGCGGTCGTCGTGCAGTTCCCGCTGTGGTGGTACGGCCTGCCGGCCATCCTCAAGGGCTGGTTCGACCGCGTCTTCGTCAAGGGGTTCGGCTACGGCGTCCGCGCCGGGGACGGCCGGACCCTGCGCTACGGCGAAGGCCGGCTCGAGGGCAAGCGCGCGATGGTGGTGCTCGCCGCGGGTGCCCGCGAACCGGCCATGGGGCCGCGCGGGGTGAACGGGTCACTCGACGAGGTCCTGTTCCCCCTGCAGCACGGGACGCTCTTCTACGCCGGGATGTCGGTGCTGCCGCCCGTCGCGGTTTACGGCGCCGACCGCGTGCCGGACGCGCAGTTCGCCGAAGCACGCGAGCACCTTCGCGATCGGCTGCGCACGCTCGGAACCACCGGCCCGATCCCGTTCCGCACGCAGAACGGCGGCGACTACGACGACGACCTGGTCCTGCGTCCCGATCGCGCGCCCGGCGCCACCGGCCTGGGCGTGCACCTCACGCGGGCAGGGTGAGGCGCTGGCCGAGACCGCCGTCCACAGGGAGGTCGGCGCCGGTGGTGAACGTCGCCTCGAAGGCCAGGAACAGCACCGCCGCGGCGACTTCCTCCGGCGTGGCGTGGCGCTTCAGCGGCGTGATCTCGTCGCCGATCGCCTTGAACTCCGCCAGCACGGACTCCGGCACGCCGGTGACGCCCATCGTCGGCGTGTCGGTGTAGCCGGGGCTGACCACGTTGACCCGGATCCCGCGCGGCGCCAGCTCGGCCGCGTACGTGCGGGCGAACGACCGCACCGCCGCCTTCGCCGCCGAGTACAGGCCCATCCCGGCGATCCCGGCCCCGGCCGCGACCGACGTCGTGAACACGAACGAACCACCGGCGCGAACCAGCGGCGCCAGCCGCCGGGCCGTGAAGTACGCGCCCTTCGTGTTGACGTCGAACGTGCGGTCGTACAGCTCGGGCGTCGCGTTTTCGTACGGCGTCAGCGTCGAAAACCCGACGTTGACGAACACCAGGTCCAGCTCGCCGAGGATGTCCGCGGCCACCTTGCCCAGCTCGTCGACGTCGGCCAGGCGGGCCGCGTCGGACGACAGCAGGTGTGCCTTGCCCGGCAACGTCCCGTCCAGCGGCGAGACGTCCCGGCCGGTCAGCAGCACCTCCGCGCCGCCGTCGAGCAGGGCGCGCACCACCGCCAGGCCCATGCCGTGCGTGCCGCCCGTGACGACGGCCTTCTTGCCCAGGTACTTCACCGGATCTCCTCGATGACACTGGCGATCGCGTGCGAGCCGTGGCCCGCCGCGACCGCGCGGGCGAACAGTTCCTCCAGGGCGGCGGGCACCGTCGTGCCGATCCCCTGTGCGCGGCTCGTCTCCACCAGCAGAGCGAGCCCGGCGGCGTTGATGTCCAAGGCGGACACGTCGGTTTCGTAGTCCCCGCTCGCGACCTGGGCGCCGATCCCGGCCAGGAATCCGCCGACGGCCGCGTGCCAGCCCAGCGCCATCGGCGCGAACTGCTCCGGCGTGACGCCTTCGGTGCCGACCAGCGCGAGCGCGTGCAGGTAGCCGCCCATCGACGACCACATCATGCCGAGCAGCGCCAGGTCGTACAGCGCCGCCAGCCCGGCGTCCTCGCCGAGGAACACCGGCTCGCCCAGGACTTCCAGCACGCCGCGCTGCGCCGCGAACACCGGTTCCGAGCCGCTGTAGAGGATCCGCGCCTCCGGTGTCCCGATCCCCTGCGGGACGGCCATGATCACGCCGTCCACGTACGCGATCCCCGCCGACGCCGCCCACTTCGCGGTTTCACGGGCCTGCTCGGGCGTCCCGGACGTGAGGTTGACGAGCACCTTCGGCGACGCCGCTTCCAGCACGGGCCGCTGAATGTCGTAAGTGGACAGACAACTGACAACGACGTCCGCCGCGGCCGCTTCCCCGGGCGTGGCCGCGAGCCGCGCGCCGCGGTCGACCAGCGTCCCGGCCTTGAGCGGCGACCGGTTCCACACCGAGACGTCGTGTCCCGCCCCCAGGAGCGCCCCGGCGAGGGCGGCGCCCATCCGCCCCAGGCCGAGCACGCTCACGTGTTTCCTGCTTTCTCCCATGGGTTCCATGCTGCTGACGCGCTTTACACTGGACAAGTACCGACTAAAAAGTCAGGTACCCACCGAAACGTAAGGATCCTGGATGCAGCCTCGAACGTACCGCTGCGGCTTGGACGCGGCCGTCGACGTCATCGGCGGCCGGTGGAAGGCCCTGATCCTCTGGGCGCTGCACGCCGAGCCGCTGCGGTTCGGCGAGCTGAAGCGGAAGGTGGCCGGCATCAGCGAGAAGGTGCTGATCCAGGCCCTGCGGGAGCTGGAGGCGGACGAGGTCGTGCACCGCGAGGTGTTCCACGAGATCCCGCCGAAGGTCGAGTACTCGCTGACGGATCTGGGTCAGCGGCTGAACACCGCGTTGCTGCCGCTGGGCGACTGGGGCGAAGAGAACATGGCCGGGATCGCGAAGCGCCGCGGTGTCACGCCGGCACCACCGCATACGGCTTCAGCGTGATCGCGTTGCCCGCCTTCAGCGGCAGGTCCTCGATCAGCCTGCGCCACGGCAGGTACGGCAGCAGCCGGTAGTCGAGGTTGCGGAACTTCAGCCACGCGCGGGTCGGCGGGACGAACCACTTCCCGTTGCCCTCGGCCAGTTTCTGGCAGGCGTCGACGAAGCCGCGCATCTCGCGGGTGTAGGCGCCGAACGCCGTCGCATGGTCGCCGCCGGCGCCCGCGAGCACGTACGCGCCGACGATCGCCCATCCGCGTGGCCGCCGCTTCGACGACGCCCAGCAGGCCCATCCGGTCGAGGACCGGCAGCGACGCACCGCGGAAGTCGACCGCGTAGCCGCCGTCGCGCAGTTCGGGAGCACGCTCGACGACCGTCGGCGTGAAGCCGTGCCGGCGGAGCCAAGGAAGCACTGCTGGCCGCCGCGAAGTGTTGTCTGCACGAGAAGGGCTACGCCCGCACGGCCCGGGCCGCCGGCACGGTGCACCAGGCCTGCTCTCGGGCGTGATGCTCCAGTGGCTGGTCGACCCGGACCACGCCCCCTCGGGCGCCGGCCTGCGCCTGATCGCGAAGGACGTCCTTACGCCGTAACCAGTTCCGCGCCGGTGAAGAACGTCTGCGCGGCCGTCATCGCTTCGGTGTCCAGCAACACGTCCCCGGGACGGCTGCCGTTGCCGAGCAGCACGCCGCCCCAGCGCATCCCGAGGTACTCGGCGCACAGCTCCAGCGTGCCGATCAGGGGCTGGGCCTCGCGCGGGGTCTCGCTCAGCACGCTCACACCCCACAGCGCCTTCCCGCGCATCCGCGGCTTGAACTCCACCGGCAGGCGCAGCCAGCCCGACCAGTAGTCCAGGTACTGCTTCACGCTCGCCGACACCGTGTACCAGTACACCGGCGACACGATCACGAGGTCGGTCGCGGCGAACGTCGCGTCCATCAGGAGCTGCTCGTTCTCGCCCGGCTCGGGGTGCGAACCGGCGCCGTGGCGGCGGTCCTCGAACGGTGGCAGGGGCACCTCCGGCAGCCGGATCCAGCGCTGTTCGACGTCGGTGGGCAGCTCCTTCGCCGCGCGCCGGGCCAGCATCTCGGTGTTGCCGCCGGCCCGCGCGGCGCCGACCAGGAACAGGAAGCTGCGGTCGCTCATGTCCGAACCCCTCCAGTTATTTGCATGTACATATAAATACTGTCCCTGGACTATCCTGACGTCAAGAGGAGGCCGGAAGATGACCGTCGACGCTCAGGCCTGGGGCCGCGTGCTCGTGCTGCACGCCCGGATCGAGCAGGAACTCGCCAAGGCGCTGCAGCGGCGCCACGGGCTCGGGCTGTCCGAGTACCGCGCGCTCGGCAAGCTGGCCACGGGCCCGCGGGGCGGCCTGCGGATGCAGGAGCTCGCCGAGGCGATCGGCCTCAACCAGAGTTCGGTCAGCCGGATGTGCGCCCGCCTCGAAGAGGCCGGCCTGACCGTTCGCGACCTGTGCGAAGACGACCGGCGCGGCGTCTACTCGGTGATCACCGACGCCGGCCGCAAGCGGTACGCCGAAACGGAACCGACGTACACGACGGTCCTGCGGACCGCCCTCGACAAGGCTGCGGGCGATCCCGAGCTCGCCACCGCGGTCACCGCCGTCCGCGGCGCTTGACCTTAATATTCCTCGGTGGTTATATACCGGCACAGGCAACCCCGAAGGAGGACGCCGTGGCCGAGCTGCGCACCGCCGAAGAACGCCCCGCGCTCCGGCTGGAACGCCGGCTGAAGCACGCGCCCGAAAAGGTGTGGCGGGCGATCACCGACCCGGCCGAGCTCGCGCACTGGTTCCCGGCGCAGGTCGACGTCGAGCTGCGCGACGGCGGCGCGATCCGGTTCAGCTTCCCCGGCGAGGACAGCACGACGACCGGCCACGTCGTCACGGCCGACCCGCCCCGCGAGTTCACGTTCGTCTGGAACGACGACACCCTCCGCTGGCTGGTTTCCCCGGACGGCGACGGCAGCCTCCTGGAGTTCACGCACACGTTCGGCCGCGGCGACCCGGCGATCGCGAAGCTGGCCGCGGCCCGCACCGCGGCGGGCTGGGACGTCTGCCTCGACGCCCTCGACGCGAGGCTCGCCGGCCACCCCTTCGAACAGCCGCGGGAGTGGCACGGCCGGATGGCGTCCTATGTGGAGCAGTTCGGCCTCGACGACGGCGAACTCCGGCCCGACGGCACGATCCGCTTCCGCCGCGACCTCGGCTGGAAGCCGGTGGACGAGCTCCGCCCGCTGCTCCCCGACGAGCCCGGCTGGCACCTGGTCGCGGACCCGCGCGAAGGCACCCGCGTCGAGTTCACCGAAACGGCGGCCGACGACGTCCCGGCGCAACTGGCCCACCGGCACGAACAGCTCGACAGGCTGTTCGCCGCCACCCACGGCGTCGACCTGCCGTCCTGGCCACCCGACCGCGTCGAAGCGGTGAAGAAGCACTACGCGGGGCATCCGACCAAGGGCTGACGCGCGGGCGGAAAATCCGCATTACGTTCGGAGCATGCGCATCCGCGTCGCCCTGGACGTACTGGCCGTCCTGGCCCTGACCCTGGGCGCCGGCGGCAACCTGGCGGCCGGCGCGTGGTCCTTGCCCTTGTGGCTGCCGGCCTGGCTGGGCTGGACGATCCTGGTGGTCAGCGTCATCCCGATCGTGCTCCGCCGCTGGTCACCCCGCCCGGCGTACATCCTGTCCCTGCTGACGACGGCGGCGGCGGTCCCGATCGGCGGCCCGGTGCTGGCCATCGCGGTGGTGTCGGCGGGCTGCGCGCTGTACACGTTCGTGGTCCAACGCGGCAGCCGCGCCTCCCGGGTGGGCTTCGCGGCCGGCCTGCTCGGCATCGGCCTGATCGGTGTGGCCGTCCCCAACCCGAGCACGGCGACCACGGTGAACTTCGGAGCATCGGCGCTCATCGTCGGCTTCGCGCTCGGAATCGCGGTCCACGGCCGCCGCGAGCACGCGGCGATCGAGCGCGAAAACCACGCCCAGCAAGCGGTTTCGGCCGAGCGCCTGCGCATAGCGCGCGAGATGCACGACGTGGTGGCGCACAGCATGAGCCTGATCGCGGTGAAGGCAGCGGTCGGCAACCACGTGGCCCTCGAGCAACCGGACCAGGCCCGAGACGCCCTGCGCGTCATCGAAGACACGAGCCGCGAAACGCTGGCCGAGCTGCGACGCATGCTGGGCGTGCTGCGCGACGGAACCGGCGTCCCGGCCTTGACCCCGGCCCCGACGCTGGACGACCTGAGGGCGTTGGCCGAGCGAGCACAGCAGGCGGGCCCGGAGGTGGACCTGGTCATCGACAACCTGACCGAGCTCCCGGGCGGCGTCGGCCAGTCGGTCTACCGCATAGCCCAGGAAGCCCTGACCAACGTCGTGAAGCACGCGAACGCAACGGAATGCCGGATCCACATCGAGGGCGCAGAGGGCGAAGTGAGAATCGAGGTGAGCGACAACGGCCGTGGCGGCCAGGCGAAGCCGGGCCACGGCCTGATCGGGATGCGCGAGCGGGTAGCGGTGTACGACGGCGAATTCTCGGCGGAACCAGCCGAAACCGGCTTCCGCGTGTACGCCCGCCTGCCGTACGAAACGGTGACCCGCGGATGACGCGCGTCCTGATCGCGGACGACCAGGCACTGCTGCGCGGAAGCTTCCGGGTCCTGGTGGACAGCGCCCCGGGCCTGGAGGTGGTGGGTGAAGCATCCGACGGAGTCGAGGCGGTGGCCCTGACCCGCAGGGAGCACCCCGACGTGGTCCTGATGGACGTCCGCATGCCGGAGATGGACGGCATCGAGGCAACCCGCCGGATCTGCGCGGAGACGGCGGTCAAGGTCCTGATGCTGACCACGTTCGACCTGGACGAGTACGTGTACGCGGCGTTGAGAGCGGGAGCGAGCGGCTTCCTCCTGAAGGACACGAGACCACCGGACCTCCTGACCGCGATAGAGGTAGTGGCCCAAGGCGACGCGCTCCTGGCCCCATCGGTGACGAGACGCCTGGTGGCCGAGTTCACGCGGCTCCCGTCGGGCCCGGCGACCAGGCTGGACGGGGTGACGGCGAGAGAACAGGAGGTCCTGGCCCTGATCGCCCGAGGCCTGTCGAACGACGAGATAGCGACGAGGCTCCACGTCGGCATCGCGACGGTGAAGACCCACATCGGCCGCCTGTTGCACAAGCTGGCGGCCAGGGACCGAGCCCAGCTGGTGATCGCGGCGTACGAGTCGGGACTGATCCGGCCCGCCCCCAACGTTGCCTACGCCACACGCGAAGTGACCGACAAGTAGTTAAGCTCCCGGGAATGAGCAGTGCGACGGAGCCGCTCGGGACGCCGCCCGAGGACGAACCGGACATTCACACCACGGCCGGCAAACTCGCCGACCTGTACCGCCGCTACGACGAGGCGGTGCACGCCGGCTCGGCCCGAGCGGTGGAGAAGCAGCACGCCAAGGGCAAGAAAACCGCCCGCGAACGCATCGAGCTCCTCCTCGACGAGAACTCCTTCGTCGAGCTCGACGAGCTGGCCAGACACCGCTCGACCAACTTCGGCCAGGAGAAGAACCGCCCCTACGGCGACGGCGTCGTGACCGGCTACGGCACCGTCGACGGCCGCCCGGTCTGCGTGTTCAGCCAGGACGTGACCGTCTTCGGCGGCAGCCTCGGCGAGGTCTACGGCGAGAAGATCGTCAAGGTGATGGACCTGGCCATCAAGACCGGCCGGCCGATCATCGGCATCAACGAGGGCGGCGGCGCGCGCATCCAGGAGGGCGTCGTCTCGCTCGGCCTCTACGGCGAGATCTTCAACCGCAACGTCAAGGCCTCCGGCGTCATCCCGCAGATCTCGCTGATCATGGGCGCGAACGCGGGCGGGCACGTCTACTCCCCCGCGCTGACCGACTTCGTCGTGATGGTCGACGAGACCTCGCAGATGTTCATCACCGGCCCGGACGTCGTCAAGACGGTCACCGGCGAGGACGTCACCTTCGAGGAGCTCGGCGGCGGCCGCACCCACAACACGAAGTCCGGGGTCGCGCACTACCTGGGTTCCGACGACGAGGACGCCATCGCCTACGTCAAGGAACTGCTCTCCTACCTGCCGCAGAACAACCTGTCGGACGCGCCGGTGTTCGACGCCTCGGACGCCCCGGCCGGGTTCTTCGAGGACGTCACCGACGCCGACCGCGAGCTCGACACGATCATCCCGGACTCGCCGAACACCCCGTACGACATGCACGAGGTCATCACCCGGGTCGTCGACGACGGCGACTTCCTCGAGGTCCACGAGCTGTTCGCGCCGAACATCATCGTCGGCTTCGGCCGGGTCGACGGGCACAGCGTCGGCGTGGTGGCCAACCAGCCGACGCAGTTCGCCGGCTGCCTCGACATCGACGCGTCCGAGAAGGCCGCGCGGTTCGTCCGCACCTGCGACGCGTTCAACATCCCGGTGCTCACCTTCGTCGACGTCCCCGGCTTCCTGCCGGGCACCGACCAGGAATGGAACGGCATCATCCGCCGCGGCGCGAAGCTGATCTACGCCTACGCGGAAGCGACCGTCCCGCTGGTGACGGTGATCACGCGCAAGGCCTACGGCGGTGCGTACGACGTCATGGGCTCGAAGCACCTCGGCGCGGACCTCAACCTGGCGTGGCCGACCGCGCAGGTCGCGGTGATGGGCGCGCAGGGCGCGGCGAACATCGTCCACCGCAAGACCCTGGCGAAGGCGGCGGCCGAAGGTCAGGACGTCGACGCGCTGCGGGCCGACCTGATCCAGGAGTACGAGGACACGCTCCTCAACCCGTACGCGGCGGCCGAGCGCGGGTACATCGACTCGGTGATCGTGCCGGCGCACACCCGCGGGCACGTCGCACGGGCGCTCTCGCTGCTGCGCAACAAGCGGGAATCGCTGCCGCCCAAGAAGCACGGGAACATCCCGCTGTGAGCGAGCCGCGTCCCCTGCTGAGGGTGGTCCGAGGAAACCCGAGCGACGCCGAGCTGGCGGCGCTGACGGCGGTCGTCGCCGCGGCTTCGGCCGCGAAGGCGCCGGACAAGGCGAAGGCGCGTACGTCGTGGTGGGGCGATCACGCCACTGCGCTGCACAAGCCGCTTCACCCCGGCGAAGACGCTTGGCGCGCTTCGGGTTTGCCTCAGGGCTGAAGGGCGTCGAGGAAGACCGTCGGGGCCTGGTTCTCGTGCACGATCGTGCCGAGCAGGGCCCCGAGCCGGTCGCGCTCCGGCGGGCTCAGGCGCGCGGCGAGCTCGTCGACCCGGCGGCACGTCGCCGCGTAGAAGTCCTCGGCGAGTTCGCCGCCTTCCTCGGTCAGCAGGACGTGCACGGCGCGACGGTCGTCCGGGTCGGGCTCGCGGCGGACGAGCCCGCGCCGGACCGCGCGGTCGACCAGGCCGGTGAGGCTCGATTTTTCGAGGCCGAGCGTCGCGCCGAGGTCGCCCATGCCGTAGGGCCGGCCCATCAGCACGCACAGCAGCTGCCCCTGCTGCACGGTCAGCCCGTACTCGCGGGCGGACTCGGCGTAGACGGCGTTCACCAGGAACGACGCCCGCACGAGCCCGGCCACCACACCGAGGTCCGCCCCGCTCTTCCCCATCCGGTCAGCCTACGGCCTCCCGCACGGCGGGCACGATCTCTTCGGCCCACCGCGAGACCGCGACGGCGTCGGGCGTGCTGCCGCCGGGCCCGAAGAGCACGAACCCGGCGGCGTTGTGCTCCAGCACGGCCCCGGTGAGTTCCTCGATCCACTGGCCCGGCGACCCGCCGATCCAGCGGCCGTCGTCGGCGCGGGTCCGGGCGAGCGGCTCCGCGGTGATGCGCCCGGGGAAGTTGTAGACGGTGGCGATGTCGGCCGGATCGCGCCCGGCGTCGACGGCGGCCTTGTCGATCACCGGACGCGAGGTGCGGTACCGCTCGCTGAGCCAGTCGGCGGCGTGCCCGGGCAGCCACCCGTCGGCCACCCGCCCGGTGACGGCGAGGGACTTCGGCCCGACGGACCCCGTCCACACCGGCGGCATCGCCTCCGGCGCCGGTTCCAGGTCGGTGACCTGGTAAAACTCGCCTTCGAAGGTGACCGGCGCACCGCCCCCGCCGAGCAGCTTGACGAGCCGGATCCCCTCTTCGAAGGCCCGGACGGCCTGCCCCGGCGTCAGCTTGGTGAAGCCGAGCCGCGCGATGTCGTCCCAGAGCCCGCCGACGCCCATCCCGAGCACGATCCGGCCGCCGGTGAGCGCGGACAGGGAGGTGACGGTCCTGGCCAGCATCGACGCGGGCCGCGTGGGCAGGTTCGTGACGCTGACCAGGCCGGAGATCCGCTCGGTCCGGCCCAGGAGGACGCCCAGCTCGGCGTAGGCGTCGAGCCGGTCGGCGTGGTACGGGTGGTCGGAGACGGTGATCAGGTCCAGGCCGCCCCGGTCGGCCTGAACGGCGAGCCGAAGGGTGCCCGGGACGGCGGCGGCCGCGGTGGACACGCCGATGCCGAAGTGCGTCATGATTCCTCCCAGTTAGTTCGCACTACGAACATAGCACAAGTAGTTCCTAGTACGAACTTCTTTAATGGGGGTAGGGTCAGCCATACCCCGGAGATCACTGCCTGCCCGGTGGGCTCGAAGGCCCAGGTCAAGCAGGATTTCTCCCATGGTTCTCCTCCAGGATTCGAAGCAGGCTCCGCCGCGGGACGTGGTCGAGCTGACCGGCGTCACCAAGGTGCACCCGGGCGGCGTGCGGGCCCTCGACGGCGTGAGCGCCGGGTTCGGGCCGGGCACGTTCACCGCCGTCATGGGCCCGTCGGGGTCCGGGAAGTCGACGCTGCTGCACTGCGCGGCGGGCCTCGACCGGCCCACCTCGGGCCGGGTCGTCCTGGCCGGCCAGGACATCGCCACGCTGCGCGAGCCGAAGCTGACCGCCGTGCGGCGGGCGCACGTCGGGTTCGTGTTCCAGTCGTTCAACCTCGTCGACGCGCTTTCGGTGTGGGACAACATCCTGCTGCCGCAGCAGCTGGCCGGGCAGCGGCCGGACCGGAAGTGGGCCCGCGAGCTGGTCGAGCGCGTCGGCCTCACCGGGCGCGAGAAGGCCCGCCCGGGTCAGCTCTCCGGCGGTCAGCAGCAGCGCGTCGCGCTGGCCCGCGCCCTCGCCGGGCGGCCCGCGGTCATCTTCGGCGACGAGCCGACCGGCGCACTGGACCTCGGCACCGGCCGTGAGGTGCTCGCGCTGCTGCGCCGGTTCGTCGACGAGGTCGGCGCGACGTTCGTGATGGTGACGCACGACCCGGCGGCGGCCGCGTGGGCCGACCGCGTCGTTTTCCTCGCCGACGGCCGGCTCGCGGGCGAACTGTTCGCACCGTCGGCCCAGCAGGTGTCCGACCGGATGATGGAGCTCACGCGATGCTGACGAAACTGGCCGCCGCGAGCGTGCGGCACCGCCTCGGCTCGTTCACCGGCACCTTCCTCACGGCGTTCCTCGCGATCGCCCTGATCGCGGGCAGCGGCCTGCTCCTCTGGTCCGTGCTCTCCGCCGGGCCGGGCGCGGACCGGTTCGGCGCCGTCGACGCGGTGGTGGCCGGTGAGCGGTCGATCACGCTGACCACGGCGACGGACAAGGGCGACAAGGTCAAGGTCAAGACGAAGGACGAGCGGCTCTCCGGCGCGCAGCCGCTGCCGCCCGAGGTCGCCGGCGTGGTCGCCGGGACGCCCGGCGTGACCGAGGCCGTCGCCGACTACGCCTTCGCCGTTTCGCTGGACATCGCCGGGAAACCACTGCGAGCTCCCGACGCAGCGACCGTCGCCCATGGCTGGGTGTCCGCCGCGCTGACGCCGTACCCGCTGCGGGACGGTACCGCGCCGAAGCCGGGCGAAGTCGTGCTGCAGCAGGAGTTCGGCGTCCACGCCGGCGACACCGTGCGGCTGACCGGCCGGACCGGGACGCGCGAGCTGCGGGTGGCCGGGGTCGTCACCGGGAACGTCCCGGGGCAGGCCGCGGTGTTCGTCGCCGACGCGCAGGTCGCCGAGCTGTCCGGACTGACCGGCCCCACCGCCGTCGCGGTCCGGGCGTCGGCGGCCGGGATCGCCGCGCTGGGCCCGCGGCTCGGCACGACCGCGACCGTCCACACGGGACCGGACAAGGTGACCGCCGACCTGCCCGGCGCGGTCCCCGACTACATCGGCGCGATCTCCGTCTTCGGGTTCGTTCTCGGCATCACCGGGTTCGCCGCGGTGTTCGTGCTCACCGGCACGGTGTCGCTCGCGGTCCGGCAGCGGCTGCGGGAACTGGCGCTGCTGCGTACGGCCGGCGCGACCCCGCGCCAGCTGCGCCGGATGCTGCGCCTGGAGATCACGCTCGTGACGCTCGTCGCGGCGCTGCCCGCGGTGCCGTCCGGGATCGTCGTCGCGGAACTGGTCGCCCGCCGGTTCCGGGAGCTGGGTGCGGTGCCGCCGCAGTTCACCGTGGCGTACAACGCTTTCGTGCTCGTCGCCGCGGTCGCGCTCGGCCTGCTGGTGACGGTGTTCGCCACCGCGCTCGCCGCCCGCCGGGCCGTGCGGATCGCGCCGACGCAGGCGCTGCGCGAGACCGTCACCGCCGGCCGCGTCGGCTGGGTGCCCCGGGTGCTCGTCGCCACCGTCCTCGTCCTGGGCGCGGTCGCCGTGCTGAGCCTGGTGCCGCTGGGCGGCCCGTTCGGCATGGGCATGGGGTTCGTTTCCTGCTCGCTGCTGCTGTGCGCGGCCGCCGCGCTCGGCCCGATCGTCGTCGGCGCGCTGACCGGCGTGCTGTCCCGCCTGGCCGCGCTGACCGGCGTGCTCGGCCGGGTGGCCGGCGCGATGACCCGCGCCGAGTCCCGGCGGGTCGTCAGCGTCGCCATCCCGCTGACGCTGATGTTCGCGATCAACGCCACGATGCTGCTGAACGGCGACATCCTCACCGAGGTGACGGCGGACCAGCAGGCCGCGCGGACGTCGTCGGCGACCGTCCGCGTCGCCGCGACCAACGGCCCGGGCCTGCCGCTGGCGACCGCGGCCCAGGTCGCCGCCCAGCCCGGCGTGACCGGCTCGGCGGCCACGCTCGGCACCCGCGTCGTCGTCGACGAGGGCGGCAAGCCGGAGGACTACGCGGCCCAGGGGCTGCGGACGTCCGGCGAGCAGGCGCTCGACCTCGGCGTCACCGACGGCCGGCTGGACCCGCGGGACGGCACGGTCGCCGTCAGCCGTCCGCTGGCCGAAGCGCGCGGCTGGCACGTCGGCGACCGGCCGGTGTTCTGGCTGGCCGACGGCACGAAGACCGAGCTGACCGTGACCGCGGTCTACGCGAACTGGCGCGGTTTCGGCGACCTCGTCCTGGCCGCGGACACCGTCGCCGCGCACGACCCGCGCGGGCTCGTCGGCGCGCTGTACCTGCGCGGCACCCCGGACCTGAAGCCGTGGCCGACGCTCGCCGCGACCAGCACCGCCGACCCCCGCGCGGGCACCGCCGACGTGCAGAACCAGCAGGCCGCCTGGGAGCTGATGGTCGTCATCTCGCTCGGGTTCACCGCGATCGCCGTGGTCAACACCTTCGCCATCGCCACCGGCGCCCGCCGCCGCGAGTTCGCCGACCTGCGCCTGGCCGGGGCGACCGCCCGGCAGCTGCACCGGATGCTCGGCCGCGAAACGCTGATCACCGTGGCCGTCGCCCTCGTCCTCGGCTGCGTGATCACCGGGGCCGTGGTCGGCACGTTCAGCGTCGCGCAGGACGGGCAGTGGCGGCTGTTCGCCGGCCCGCTGCGGTACCTGACGCTGCTGGGCGGGGTGGGTCTGCTCGGGATCGTCGCCGGGGCCGTTCCGGCTCGTTTCGTGATCAAGCGCCGCGCGCTCCCGCTAGGTTGATCGCGTGCTCCGCCGTGCGGGCCTCGCGCTCGCCCACCTGCTGACCAGCCTGGTGCTGGGGCCCGTCACCTTCGTGTGGGCCCTGGTCACCACGCTGGTCAGCGGGCTGCTGTCGTTCACCTGGCTGGCGCCGCCGGCGTTCCTCGCCGCCACCTGGGTGACCCGCCGGATCGCCCGCCTGGAGCGGTGGCGGGCGGCGCTGGTGCTGCGGCGCCCGGTGGAAACACCGTACGAACCGGCGTCCGGCCGCAACCCGTGGACCCGCGGCCGCCTGCTCGTCCGGGATCCGGCGACCTGGCGCGACCTCGCGTGGCTGCTGCTCCTGGTGCCGGTGGCGGTCGCCGGGTTCGCCGGGGTGGTCGCGGGGGTGGTCGACGTCGCCGCGGTCGTCGCGCCGCTGTGGCTGTGGGCGGTGCCGAACCCGTACCTGCCGCCGCTGGTGGACTGGCTGTTCAACACCACCGGCGGCCGGTTCGTCCTCACCGCGCTGGGCCTGGTGCTGGCGCCGGTGGCCTGGTGGGTCGTGACGACGGCGGCCCGGCTGCAGGCGCGGGCGGCGGCGGCCCTGCTGGAACCCGGACCGCGGCAGCGGCTGGCCCGGCGCGCCCGCGAACTCGCCGTCACCCGCCGCCGGGTCGTCGACGCCCAGGCGGCCGAGCTGCAGCGGATCGAACGCGACCTGCACGACGGCGCCCAGGCCCGGATCGTCGCCGCGGGCATGACGCTGGCCTTGGCGGACCGCAAGATGCGCACGACGGGAGAGCCGGCGCGCGACGACGTCCGGACGGCCCGGCGGCAGCTCGACGACGCACTGGCCGAGCTGCGGCGCCTGGTCCGCGGCATCCACCCGCCGATCCTGACCGACCGCGGGCTCGTCGAGGCGCTGGCTGCCCTGGCCGGCGACGCTCCCCTTCCGGTCGAGGTACAGGCCGCCGACCTGGGCGAACTCCCGGCGGCCGTCGAGTCGGCGGCGTACTTCGTCACGGCCGAGGCGCTGGCGAACGTCGTCAAGCACGCCGAGGCCCGCACGTGCGCGATCACCCTCGCGCGCACGCCCGACGTGCTGTCGCTCGAAGTCCACGACGACGGCCGCGGCGGCGCCGACGGCGCGGGGTCCGGTTTGGACGGTCTACGCCGGCGCGTCGAAGCCCTGGACGGCACCCTGTCCGTCACCAGCCCCGCCGGGGGCCCGACCAGAATCCTCGCGGAGCTGCCATGCGCATCGTGATCGCCGAAGACCTCCTGCTGCTGCGGGACGGGCTGGTGCGCATGCTCACCGACACCGGCCACACGGTCGTCGCGGCCGTGTCGACGGCCCCGGAGCTGGAGGCGGCGGTGGCCGCGCACCGGCCGGACCTGTCCATTGTGGACGTCCGGATGCCGCCGGGCTTCCGCGACGAGGGCCTGCGCGCGGCACTGGCGATCCGCGCGCGTGAGCCGAAGACGCCGATCCTGATCCTGTCGCAGTACGTGGAGCGGGCGTACGCGGCCGAGCTGATCGCGGACGGCAACGGCGCGGTGGGCTACCTGCTCAAGGACCGCGTCACGGCGTTGGACGAGTTCCTGGACGCCTTGGAGCGCGTGGCCGCGGGCGGCACGGCCATGGACCCGGAAGTCGTCCGGCAGCTGTTCGCCCGCAACAACACCGACCACGGGATCAACGCTTTGACGCCACGAGAGCGCGAGGTGCTGGGGTTGGTGGCCCAGGGGTTTTCGAACTCGGCGATCTGCGCAGAGCTGGTCCTGGCATCTCCGTCGGTGGAGAAGCACATCGGCAACATCCTGAACAAGCTGGACCTGCCCCCGTCGGACGACACCCACCGGCGGGTGCGGGCGGTGCTGGCCTACCTCAACGGTTAATTCGGTCGAGCCGCCGTCGATCACTTGCTACCTTGGGTTCACCGCACTCCCGGTGCGAAGCCCGCGGTTACTTCTCGCTCCGAACGAAAACCCCGCGGGCAACGAAGATCTCGGGAGCCACGGCCACACCGATGCCCGGTGCGCAGGCGAGGGTTACTTCCACTCCTAATGGGCAGGTCGGGGGTTCGAATCCCTCCCGGACCACACCCGGTCCGGTAGCTCAGTGGCCTAGAGCAGCTATGTACCTTCACCGACTTCGATCTCGGGCATCGCTGTGGCCGTGGCTCCCTCCGCAAAAGGGGGAGAAATGAGCAAGTTCAACACCGCACGAGCACCCGCCGCGACCTCTCCGGTCCGCGGCGAGGCCACGCCGTCCACCGTCACCCACGAGGGCGGCGCCGGCTACCTGCGCGACCCGAAGTCCGCGCTCTTCCTGCTCGCCGTGACCAACCTGGTCGGCGAGCACACCTTCTACGAGTCCGCGAACACGCGCGACACGCGCTACGCCGAGCTCGTCCGTCAGTCCACACTGGACGATCCGGCGTGGACCGCCCGGTTCCTGCGCTGGCTGCGGACCGACGCGAACCTGCGCACGGCGTCGCTCGTCGGCGCGGCCGAGTTCGCCAAGGCGCGCAGGGACGCCGGGCTCGACGGGCTGAGCCGTCAGGTCGTCGACGGCGTCCTGCAGCGGGCCGACGAGCCCGGGGAGCTGCTCGCGTACTGGACTTCCGTGCACGGCCGGGCCGTGCCGAAGCCGGTCAAGCGCGGCGTCGCCGACGCGGCCGCGCGGCTCTACGACGAGCGGTCCTTCGTCAAGTGGGACTCCGCCGCGCGCGCGTTCCGCTTCGCCGACGTCCTCGAGCTGACCCACCCGGCCGGTGGGGGCGAGCTGTTCCGGCACATCCTCGACGAGCGCCACGACCGCGGCAACGCGATCCCGGACTCCCTCGGGACCCTCCGCGCCCGCGCGGAGCTGATGAGCTGGGACGTCGCCGACCGCCGGAAGCTGTTCGACCGCCCGGACGCGGCGGACGTGCTGCGCGCCGCGGGAATGACGTGGGAGTCGGTCGCCGGCTGGCTGCAGGGGCCCCTGGACGCGCGTGTCTGGGAGGCGCTGATCCCGTCGATGGGCTACATGGCCCGGCTGCGGAACCTCCGCAACTTCGACGAGGCCGGCGTCTCGGACGCGGTCGCCCAGCGGGTCGCCCAGCGGCTGGCCGACCCGGCGCAGGTCGCGAAGTCTCGGCAGCTGCCGATGCGGTTCCTCGCGGCCTACCGCGCCGCGCCGTCGCTGCGGTGGGCGTGGGCGCTGGAGCAGGCGATCGCGCACGCGCTGGCGAACGTGCCGTGGCTGGCCGGGCGGACGCTGGTCCTCGTCGACACCTCGGCGTCGATGAACGACCGCTTCAGCCGGGACGGCAGCCTGATGCGCTGGGACGCCGCCGCGGTGTTCGGCCTGGCGCTCGGCCGGCGCTGCGCGACGGCCGACGTCGTGTCGTTCTCGGGCGGCTTCGGGGGCGGCCGGGCCACCAGGGCGTTCAAGCTGCGGCCGGGCGGTTCGCTGCTGAGCGACGTCGAGCGCTGGAAGTCCGACGGGTTCTTCCTCGGCGGCGGCACCGACACGGCCGGCGCGGTGAAGAAGCACTTCGCGAAGCACGACCGCGTCGTCATCCTCACCGACGAACAGGCCGGGTACGGCGACGTCGGGCAGGCGCTGCCCGCGCACGTGCCGCTGTACACCTGGAACCTCGCCGGGTACCAGGCCGGGCACGCGCCTTCGGGCGGTGCGCACCGGCACGCGTTCGGCGGCCTGAGCGACCAGGCCTTCCGGATGATCCCGCTGCTCGAACGCGGCAAGAGCGCCGACTGGCCGTTCTGAGAGACGCCGTGCAGGCCCCCGTGAGGAGATCATGGGGGCCTGCACGCTGTGTACGGACCGTCACAGGAATGACCGTGGACCAGCACTACCCCGGGCCGTATAGTCCACGTGGAATAACCGACCCGGAGGGATCACGTCATGGCCTCGCCCAAGCTCACACCGCTCGGCATCGCCGTGCTCGAGCTGCTCCACGAGGGGCCGATGCACCCGTACGAGATGGCCCAGCTCATGCGCGAGCGGTACGTCCACATGCGGGTCAACGTCAAGGCGGGCTCGCTCTACCACACGGTCGAGCGCCTGTGCCGTGACGGACTGATCGAGGTCGTCGACACGCAGCGTGACGGACGGCGGCCCGAACGGACCGTCTACGGCATGACCCAGACCGGGCTGGACGAGTTCACCCAGCGCGGCCGCGAACTGCTCGGGGACCTCGCCACCGAGTTCCCCGCCTACCTGTCCGGGCTCGGGGTGATCGACGAACTGGGGCGCGAAACCTCGTTGATCGAACTCGAGCACCGGATCACCCGGCTGCGCGCCGCGGTGGCCGGGGACGACGCCGTGCTGCAGCGGCTGGCCGAGGACGAGACGCCGCCGATCTACTGGCTGGACTGGCGCTACCAGTGCGACCACCGGAAGTTCGAGCTCCAGTGGACCGAGCGGCTCCACGACGACCTGCGGTCCGGGCGGATCCCGTTCCACGACAAGGAACAACCCAAGCTCACGCTCATCACCAGGGAAGACGACGATGAACGCAAGACAAGCTAATCCGTGGGCCGCGCTGGGCGCGCTGTGCCTCGGCTTCTTCATGATCCTGCTCGACACGACGATCGTGTCGATCGCGATCCCGACCATGCTGAACAAGCTGAACGCCGGACTGAACTCGGTCGTCTGGGTGATCAGCGTCTACCTGCTCACCTACGCCGTGCCGATGCTGTTCACCAGCCGGCTCGGTGACCGCTTCGGCCCGAAGCGGGTGTTCCTCGCCGGGCTCGTCGTCTTCACCGGCGCGTCGCTGTGGTGCGGCCTGTCCGGCAACGTCGAAATGCTGATCGCCGCGCGGGCCGTGCAGGGCCTCGGCGCCGCGCTGATGACGCCGCAGACGCTGGCGTTCATCACGCACCTGTTCCCGCCGGCCAAACGCGGCCCGGCGATGGGCATGTGGGGCGGTGTCGCCGGGCTGGCGACGATCGCCGGCCCGCTGCTCGGCGGCGTGCTGGTCGACCACCTCGGCTGGGAGTGGATCTTCTACGTCAACGTGCCGATCGGCGTGATCGCCGTCGTGCTCACGGTGATGCTGGTGCCGGACTGGCAGCCGAAGCACGCGCACTCGTTCGACCTGCTCGGAATCGTGCTTTCGAGCGCGGCGCTGCTGTGCATCGTGTTCGGCGTCCAGAACGGCCAGCAGTACGACTGGGGCACGGTCTGGGGCGGCATCACGGTGTTCGAGATCATCGGCGCCGGTGTCGTGCTGATGGTCGCGTTCCTGGTGTGGCAGCGGTTCAACAAGCGCGAGCCGCTGCTGCCGCTGCAGGTGTTCTCGAACCGGAACTTCTCGGCCGGGACGCTCACCGCGGCCACCGTCGGCTTCGCGATGACCGGCATGTTCCTGCCGCTGGTCATCTACATCCAGTCGGTGCTCGGGCTGACCCCGACCATGGGCGGCCTGCTCACCGCGCCGATGTCGCTGCTGTCCGGGATCATCGCGCCGTTCGTCGGGCGCGCGTCGGACAAGGTCAACGGCAAGTACCTGGTGATGTTCGGCCTGGCGGCGCTCGCGGCCGGGCTGGGGATCATCGCGCTGCAGGCGCGGCCGGACAGCAACGCGTGGACGTTCGTCCCGGCGCTGCTGGTGTGCGGGCTGGGCATCGGCTGCATCTTTTCGCCGATGAGCAACCTGACGATGGGTTCGGTCGAGCCGCGGCTGGCCGGGACCGCGTCCGGCATCTTCAACACCGCGCGCCAGGTCGGCGGCGTGCTCGGCAGCGCGGCGATCGGCGTGCTGCTGCAGGCCCGGATCAGCGCGTCCATCGCGGACGAGGCCACGAAGGCGGCGGCGCAGCTGCCGGAGCAGTACCGGGCGCCGTTCGCCGAGGGGATCGCGCACGCGGCGGCGAGCACCGGCGAGTTCGGCTCGGCCGGCGGTCCGTCGCCGATGCCGGGGCTGCCCGCGGAGATCGCCGCGCAGGCCGGGAAGCTGGCCTCCGAGGCGGTCCACAGTGGACTGACCGACGCCGCCCGCGTGACGATGCTGCTGCCGATGGGCGTGCTGCTGCTCGGGGTGCTTTCGGCGGCGGTGCTGCAGCGGGTCAAGCCGCGCTGGGAAACGCCGGCGCCGGCGCCCGAAGCGGCCGCGGCCTGAAACCCGGTCAGGCCCCCGGTTCCGGTGTCGGGTACCGGAACCGGGGGCCTGCACGGACCGCGGGAGCGGTGGTCTAGTAGGACAAGCCGAACCCGTACGGGAACAGGCCCTGCTTGCCGTCACCGGTGTTGATCGGTTCCTGGGACGAGCTGTTCGGCCAGGTGAAGCTCAGCTTCCCGGTCGGGTTGTAGTCGCCGTAGAGGACATCGGCGACGCCGGCGCCTTCCGAGCCCGGCAGCCAGGCCGCGACCAGGCCCCGGAAGGACGGCAGCTGCGCCGCGATGTCCAGCGGCCGCCCGGAGACGGTCACCACGACCAGTGGGACGCCCGAGGCCTTCAGCTTGGCGATGAGGTTGAGGTCTTCGCTGTCGAGGCCGAGGCCGCCCGGCCGGTCTCCCTGGCCTTCGGCGTACGGCGTCTCGCCCACCACGGCGACAGCGACCTTGTAACTGGCGTCGATTCCGTTACCCGCACGGTCATAGCCGATCACCGTGCCTTTCCCGGCACCGGCCTTGATGCCGTCGAGGATCGTCGTGCCGGGGATGACCCGCGTGCCGCTCTGGCCCTGCCAGGTCAGCGTCCAGCCGCCGGACTGGTTGCCCAGGTCGTTCGCGTTCTTCCCGGCCACGAAGATCTTGTTGTCCTGCTTGGCCAGCGGCAGCACGCCGTCGTTCTTCAGCAGCACCTGCGACTCGCGCGCCGCCTGCCGCGCCACCGCGTGGTGCGCCGCGCTGCCGAAGTCCTGCTGCAGCGAGCGATCGGTGAGCGGGTGGTCGAACAGGCCCAGCTCGAACTTCTTCGTGAGGATCCGCCGGTTGGCGTCGTCGATGCGGGACATCGGGACGTGCCCGTTGCCGACCTCGGCCTTCAGCGTGCTGATGAACTTCAGGTAGTCGTTGGGGACCATGACCATGTCGATCCCGGCGTTGACGGCCTGGCTGACCTCGGCCGCGGTGAACCCGGACCGGCCGTCGATCTGGTCGATGCCGTTCCAGTCGGACACCACGTAGCCGGTGAAGCCCAGCTCGCCCTTGAGCAGGTCGGTGATCAGGGTTTTGTTGCCGTGGTCCTTGACGCCGTTCCAGCTGTTGAAGCTGATCATCACCGAGCCGACGCCGTGCGCGACCGCGGCCTGGAACGGCGGCAGGTGGATCTTCCGCAGCTCGTCCAGGCTGATCTGGGTGTTGCCCTGGTCGACGCCGCCGGTGGTGCCGCCGTCGCCGATGAAGTGCTTGGCCGTGGCCATGATCGACGTCGTGTTGCCGAGCGAGGAGCCTTGCAGGCCCTCGATGACCACGGAGTTCGCGACGGCGTTGGCCGGGACTTCGCCGAAGGACTCGTACGTGCGGCCCCAGCGGTCGTCGCGGGCGACGCAGAGGCAGGGCGCAAAGCCCCACTTGACGCCGGTGGCGGCGGACTCCCGCGCGGTGATCGCGCCGATCTGCCGGACCAGCGCCGGGTCGTTCGCGGCCCCCAGGCCGATGTTGTGCGGGAAGATCGTGGCGCCGGCGACGTTGTTGTGGCCGTGCACGGTGTCCGAGCCGTAGACGATCGGGATGCCGAGGCCGGTCGACGTCGCCGCCCGCTGGTAGGCGTCGATCATGTCCGCCCAGGCCGCCGGGGTGTTCGGCGACGGCGTCGAACCGCCGCCGGAGAGGATGGACCCGAGCCGGGCGGCGGTGGCCTGCGCGGGTGTCGCGGCGCCGCGCTCGCCTTCGGTCATCTGCCCGACCTTGTCGTCGAGCGTCATCCGCGCCATCAGGTCCGTGACGCGGTCGGCCACCGACACCTGCGGGTTCTTGTAGCGCGGCGGCGCGGCGGCGGACGCCATCGGGACGAGGGCCGTGCCCGCGACGAGGAGGCAGGCCAGCGCGGTGGTTCGCAATGATCTCGTGGTGCGGAGGAGCGGCATGGTTCCCTCCGTGACGGTCCGTCGATCCATAAGTTGCGAGCCAAAACAAATTAGCTCTCGCCGAGCGTGACGCCGGTCACAATTCGGTCACGACCGCCTGGTCAAGTAAGTTTCAGACGTGCAGTTCGTCCTCGCCTCCCAGTCCCCCGCCCGCCTCGCCCTGCTGCGCTCCGCCGGGCTCGATCCGGCTGTGTTCGTCTCCGGCGTCGACGAGGACGCCGTGGCCGCGGCCCTCACCGATCCGTCGCCGTCCGAGCTGGTCACCGCCCTCGCCACGGCCAAGGCCGAAGCGGTCATCGACCAGGTCGCCGCGGCGCACCCGGACGCCGTCGTCGTCGCCTGCGATTCGATGCTTTCGATCCACGGCCAGATGGTCGGGAAGCCCGGTTCGCCGGAGGTCGCCCGCACCCGCTGGGCCGCGATGGCGGGGGCATCCGGTGAACTCCTCACCGGCCACACGGTCGTCCGGCTCGACGGCGGAGCGCGCGCGAAGGAGGCGTCCGGCTGGGAAGCGACCACCGTCCGGTTCGGCACGCCGAGCGCGCACGAGATCGACGCCTACGTCGCCAGCGGCGAGCCGCTCAACGTGGCCGGCGGCTTCACGATCGACGGCCGGGGCGGCTGGTTCGTCGACGGGCTCGACGGCGGCCACACGAGCGTGATCGGCATCAGCCTGCCGCTCACGCGCCGGCTGCTGGGCGAGGTCGGCGTGAGTGTCGTGGATCTCTGGCAGCCTCCCGCATCCTGAGAAGGACACCACACCATCGGGTGATCCGGAAGAGTCCTTCCTTGCCTGACGTTCTCTTCACCTGGCAAGAGTGGAAACTTTCGAGCACCGGAGTCGCCCCGTGTCTTTTGTACGGACATACACCAAGCCGCGGGTGTTCGCGGCCGCGGTTCTCGGCTCGCTCGTCGTCGGCGCCCTCCTGGGCGTCGTCGCGCGGCAGACCGAGGCCGGCTGGCTGACCGATCTCCTCGACCAGATCGGCACCATCTTCACCACGCTGCTGCAGATCGCGGTGATCCCGCTGGTCTTCACGGCGATCGTGGTCGGCATCAACAGCCTCCGGAAGCTCGGCGGCGGCCGGACCGCCGCTCGCCTCGGCGGCAAGACGGTACTGTGGTTCGCGATCACGTCGTTCGTCGCGTCGCTGATCGGCATCGCGGTCGGCCGGATCTTCAACCCGGGCGCCGGCGGCCTCGGCGGCGTCGAAGCCACGGCCAAGAACGCAGACAAAGCAGCCGCCAGCGTCGACCACTGGGGTTCGTGGGACGCGTTCGTCAACGGGCTGCTGCCGGAGAACTTCCTGAAAGCGTTCTCCGACGGCGAGACGCTGCAGGTGCTGTTCCTCGCGCTGGTCATCGGCGCCGCCGCGTACAGCCTGGGCGACAAGGCGAAACCGTTCGTGGACTTCACGACGAGCGTGTTCGAGATCATCCAGCGCTACCTCGGCTGGATCGTCCGGCTCGCCCCGATCGGCATCATCGGCCTGATCGGCGCGGCGGTGTCCAACTACGGCGACGCGCTGTTCCGGCCGCTGTTCTCCACCACGCTCGCGGTGTACGTCGGCTGCCTGCTCGTGCTGTTCGTCGTCTACCCGATCCTGCTGCAGTTCGTGGCGAAGGTCAGCCCGCTGAAGTTCTTCTCCAAGGCGGGCACGGCGATCCAGTTCGCGTTCGCCTCGCAGTCCTCGGCCGCGACGCTGCCGCTGACCCGCCAGTCCGCGGTCAACCTCGGCGTCCAGCCGGCGTACGCGGCCTTCGCGACCCCGCTCGGCAGCGCGACCAAAATGGACGGCTGCGCGGCGGTGTTCCCGGCGATCGCGGCGATCTTCGTCGCCAACCTGGCCGGGGTGTCGCTGAACTTCTGGCAGTACGTGGGCATCGTCGTGGTCGCCGTGGTCGGCGCACTGGCGACGGCCGGGACCACCGGCTGGCTGACGGCGTTCACGCTGACGACGTCGTTCATCGGCCTCGACGCCAAGCAGGTGGCGCTGGGCCTGGCGCTGATCTACTCGGTCAACCCGATCATGGACATGATGCGGACGGCGACGAACGTGGCCGGCCAGATCGTGGTCCCGACGATCGTGGCGCGCAGCGAAGGCCTCCTCGACGACGAGGTCCTCGACGCCCCGACCGACCGGCCCGCGCACAGCGACGACGGCACGGCGGCCCGCCACACCGAGCCCGCCCCCGCCTGATCCACCAGCCCGTGAAGGCCGCTTCGAGCGGCCTTCACGGCTTTCAGGACGGGCAGGTGCGCAGGTCGGCGCGGGTCAGGCGGATGTCAGGCCAGCCGCGCAGGTCCGACGGCGACGTCACCCGCCGCGTGCAGCCCACCGAGCGGCCCGACAGGTCGTACACCTCGCCGAGCACCGGCGCCGTCGTGCACTTCGGGGTGCCGGACGCGGAGTCCGGGCAGTCGTGGCGGACCACGATCACGTCGGGGCTGGCGTCGGCCGTGACGTCGTAGAGCGACAGCGTCCCGGCGTCCGCGTAGAACGGCTTGCCCGGGTCGCGCCACACTCCCCCGCTGCCGACGAGCAGCTCGCCGTACGCGGCCGTGCCGTCGTCGCCGACGTCGCCGCGGACCAGGCACGCCGGGGCCGGGCCGTCGATGCAGCGCAGCGAGTTCTGGTCCAGCCGCACGCCGAGCTGGGCGATCGACAGCTCGAACACCGTGCCCGGCTCGGGCCCGACGCGCAGCCGCGCCGAACCGCCCGCGGTGTCGGTCAGCAGCACCACCGGCGTGCCCCCGACGGTGACCGCCGCGAGCTGGCGGCAGGGCCCGCCACCGCAGGTCACGGCGGGTATCACCGGCGCGCCCGCGGGCTCGGCCACGCCCGCCGGGGCCTCGGGCCGCGGCCGCAGCAGGAACACCGCGCCGATCGCGCCGACGGTCACCACCGCGGCCAGCACCGCGGTGAGCAGCGCCGACCGGGGCGTCCGCGCTGCCGTAGTCCGCATAAGACAGAGCGTAAGCCGCTTCGCGCGCGTGTGTCGGCAGCGCCCCGTTGCGGTGTGGCCGGTTCAACCCGACGGGGTCACACATAGCGGAGGGTGTCCGTCTATGTTGTCCCGGTGACGAACCCGAACCTGCCGCCCGCCCTGTACCTGCCGACCGGCCCGGTCGACCCCGAGGCCGAAGGCGCGTCGATCGAGCTGCGCCGCACGCCGGACGGCCGTACCGCGCTGGTCGCGTTCACCGCGTTGGACCGGCTGATCGACTGCTGCGGCGAGCACCAGCCGTGGGCGCTGGTGAACACCGAGCACCTGGCGAAGGTCCACGCGGCGAACCCGTACGACGTGATCGTGCTCGACTCGCCCCTGCCCGAGGAGCTGCGGCACCACGTCTGAGCGTGGTTCACCTCTCACTCAAGAGACTCCCGACGTCATATCCGTAGACTTCCCAGATGCCGCGTGGGCGGTCAGCAATGCAGCTGTCGGACGCAGGAGGTGCGGGGTGGCCGAGCAGGTCGGCGAATCCACGGGTGGTCCGGTGACCAGGATCCTGGTCGCCAACCGTGGCGAAATCGCGGTACGCGTGATCAGAGCCGCCAAGGACGCCGGGCTGGCCAGCGTCGCGGTGTACGCCGATCCGGACCGCGATGCGCCCCACGTCCGCTTGGCCGACGAAGCCTTCGCGCTCGGCGGCACCACGGCGGCCGAGAGTTACCTGAACTTCGACAAGCTCCTGGACGCGGCCAAGCGCTCGGGCGCCGACTCGGTGCACCCGGGCTACGGCTTCCTCTCCGAAAACGCGGACTTCGCCCAGGCCGTCCTCGACGCCGGGCTGACCTGGATCGGGCCGAGCCCGCAGGCCATCCGCGACCTCGGCGACAAGGTCACCGCCCGCCACATCGCGATGCGCGCGGGCGCGCCGCTGGTGCCGGGCACGAAGGAGCCGGCCAAGGACGCCGCCGAGATCGTCGCGTTCGCCGACGAGTACGGCCTGCCGGTGGCCATCAAGGCCGCGTTCGGCGGCGGTGGGCGTGGCCTGAAGGTCGCGCGCACCCGCGAAGAGATCCCCGAGCTGTTCGAGTCGGCCACCCGCGAGGCGGTCGCCGCGTTCGGCCGCGGCGAGTGCTTCGTCGAGCGCTACCTCGACAAGCCGCGGCACGTCGAAGCCCAGGTCCTGGCCGACATGCACGGCAACGCGATCGTCGTCGGCACCCGCGACTGCTCGCTGCAGCGCCGCCACCAGAAGCTCGTCGAGGAGGCGCCCGCGCCGTTCCTGAACGACGAGCAGCGCAAGCGCATCCACGAGTCGGCGAAGGCGATCTGCAAGGAAGCCGGCTACTACGGCGCCGGCACGGTCGAGTACCTCGTCGCCACCGACGGGACGATCTCGTTCCTGGAGGTCAACACGCGGCTGCAGGTCGAGCACCCGGTGTCGGAGGAGACGACCGGCCTGGACCTGGTGCGCGAGATGTTCCGCATCGCGCGCGGCGAGAAGCTGCGGATCACCACCGATCCCGAACCCCGCGGGCACTCGATCGAGTTCCGCATCAACGGCGAGGACGCCGGCCGCGGCTTCCTGCCCGCGCCGGGCACGGTGACGAAGTTCGTCGCGCCGAGCGGCCCCGGCGTGCGCGTCGACTCCGGTGTCGAGTCGGGCAGCGTGATCGGCGGGCAGTTCGACTCGATGCTGGCCAAGCTGATCGTCACGGGTTCGGACCGGAACAACGCGCTGGAGCGCAGCCGCCGGGCGCTGGCCGAGATGGTCGTCGAAGGCATGGCGACGGTCCTGCCGTTCGACCGCGTGATCGTCGACGACCCGGCGTTCATCGGCGACGAGAACGGCTTCAGCGTGCACACGCGCTGGATCGAGACGGAGTTCGACAACAAGATCGAGCCGTTCGTGGCGCCCGACATCGAAGCCGCCGAGGAAGAGCCGCGGCAGAACGTCGTGGTCGAGGTCGGCGGGCGGCGCCTGGAAGTGTCCCTGCCGGGCGGCTTCGCGTTCGAAGGCAGCGGTGGGGGCGGCGGCAGCACGGCCGTCAAGGCCAAGCCGCGCAAGCGCGCCGGCGGCACCAAGGCCGCGGTGAGCGGCGACGCCGTCACGGCGCCGATGCAGGGCACGATCGTGAAGGTCGCCGTCGAAGAGGGCCAGTCGGTGGAAGCCGGCGAGCTGATCGTCGTGCTCGAGGCGATGAAGATGGAGAACCCGGTCACCGCCCACAAAGCGGGCACCGTCACCGGCCTTTCGGTCGAGGTCGGCGCCGCCGTGACGCAGGGCACGCAGCTTCTCGAGATCAAGTAGCGCAGTTCGTTACAGATGTCGTGGTGGGCCGCCCCCGGGGCGGCCTACCATCGACTACGTGACCGAAGTCCCGTCTCCGCAGCTGCGGATCAGCGACCAGAACCGCGAGACCGCACTGTCCGCGCTCGGTGAGCACATGACCGCGGGGCGGATCGACATCGACGAGTACGGCGAGCGCTCGGCCCGGATCACCGCGGCCAAGACCCGCGGCGAACTGGGCGAGATCTTCGCCGACCTGCCGGCGCCGCACCCGCGGTACGAAGACGTTCCGAAGGCGGCCGTCACGACCCCCGAGCCGGCGGCCGAGCCCGCACCGCGGCCGGCGGCTCCGGTGGGCTGGTCGTCGTCGCAGCGGTTCGTGGCCGCGTTCATCCCGCTGGTCTGGATCGCGACGATCGCGTTGATCGCCAGCGGCGTGGTGCACGGGACGCTGATCCTGATCCCGATCGGGCTGAGCATGTTCGGCCGCGCGATGTGGGGCCACGGGCACCGCCCGGACCGCCACGACCGGCACCTGCGTGACCGGCAGCGCCGCCGCGAACTGCGTGACTCCTACCGGCGCGAGCTGGGCCGCTGAACCCGTCGTGGGCGACATGCGGCTGAGCGACGCCGAACGCCAGGACGCCCTGGACGTCCTCGAAGAGCACGTCCGCACCGGACGGCTCGACATCGACGAGTACGGCACCCGGTCCGCGAAGGTGACCGCCGCCAAGCGGGTCAGCGAGCTCGTCCCCCTGTTCGACGACCTCCCCTCGCCCCGCCCGAGCGCGTTGCTCAACGGCGTCTCGGCGCCACAGGTGCCCGTGCTCCAGGACGACGGCGCGCTGGTGCGCTTCCTGACCGCGGGCGCGGTCCCGATCGCCATCGTCCTCGCGATCGCCGTGCTGATCCTGTCCCGCGGCCGGCTGCTGATCATCTCGGTGGCGCTGCCGCTGGTCGTCGCGATGATCGCCGGGGCCCGCCGCCGCCGTCGCTGATTACTCCCTTTGCCGGGCAACCTGCTCCCGCGTTCCGGCGTGGTGATCACGCAGGTCGGGGGAAAGGGAGGAAAGCCATGAACAGGATGTGGACGCGGTCGGGGGTGCTGGCCGCGGTCGTGCTCGCGGCCGCGGCGCTGGCGACCGGGCCGGCGCAGGCCGCGACGGGCCGGCTGGGCTGGCAGCCGACGCTGCTGCCGTTGCCGGCCGGAGCCGACCCCGCGGGGCACGGCTACCTGCACGCTTCGGACGGCCACGGCGAATACACCGGGTCGTTCATCGTGGGGGACAAACTGCAGGTGATCAGCTGGCGCGGGGGCAAGCCGACGCTTCGCGGCGTGCCGGCGGGTTTCGAGTGGGCGATGGCCGAGGGGGAGGACAGCGCGGGCCGGATCTACGGCGAGGCGCTCGACTACGACACCGACGACCACCGGATGTTCGTCCTCGACGGCACGGGTTTCCACTTCCGCGACAACCCGCCGGGCTACCGGTCGTTCGAGATCCGCGCGGTCAACCGGCAGGGTGACGCGGTCGGCATGGTCTTCACCGACAACCCGGCGGACAACGCGGCGGCGGTCTGGCCGGCGGGCGCGGCCGCGCCCACGGTGTTCCCGCTGCCGTCCGGCGCGGACAACGTGACCGACATCGACGACGACGGCACGATCCTGTTCAGCGGGTTCGCGCGCGACATCGTCTGGAAGAACGGCGTGAGCCGCCCGCTCGCGGACATCCCGGGCTTCTCGAACCCGCACGGTTCGGCGATCCGCAACGGCGTGGTGGTCGGGTTCGCGTCGAACGCGAACGCGTCGCAGGCGATCCGCTGGACCACCCCGGAGGCACCGGTCGCCCTGACCGGCGGCGACTACGCGGCCGACCTGAACGTGGGCGGCCTGACGGCGGGCCAGGCCCCGATCCCGGGCTCGTTCCAGCACAAGCCGATCGCGTGGCGCGGAACAACCCCGGCGGGCGAGCTGAAGCAGCCGGGCACATACCCGAGCTACCTGGCAAGCCACGTCACCGACGACGGGGTGTTCACGGGCTGGGCCTCCAACGGCCCGCTCGACGAGGGCGGAGTGCCGGTGATCTGGCGTTTCACCCCGTGAGCGGCCGTTGATCGCCAGGCCGGGGGCGGCGCGCTCCCGGCCTGGCTAGGCTGGGCGGAGTGGAACCGGTGGAGATCAACGCGGGCACGTACTACCTGCGCCAGCTGCGCGCCGACCGGCACATCGACGACCGCAGGGTCCTGATGGAGGCGTTCGCGGACCCGACGCACCGCAAGTACGTGTTGAACTACCGGCTGCGAACGCTGGACGAGGCAACGGAGTACGTGGCTCTGCGAGCGGCCCAGTGGGCCGGCGACGAGCGTTGTTCGTGGGCGATCGCGGAGCCGACGTCAGGCAGGTTGCTGGGCGAGGTGGGCCTGCGCGAGCTCGATGTGAACGCGGCGTACGCAGAGGCGACGATCTGGGTCCACCCGGCCGAGCGAGGCAAGGGCATCGCAACAACGGCGTTGAACGCGGCACTCCGCTTCGGCTTCGGAGGGCTGGGGCTGGCCGAGGTGAGTTACCGGTACGAGGAGAGCAACACGGCCTCGGCGGTGGTGGCGCAGCGGTGCGGGTTCACGTTGATCGGCCCGGAGGCGGAGCGAGCCGCGACGGGGGAACGGCTGATCCGCTGGCACCGAACGTCCTGACCACTCGATCGTCGGCGGCGTCGGGCCGGGGTCGGCCCTTGGCCGGCGGCCGGGATTGTGGCTGGTCGAGCGGCCCGGCCTTGCGGATCCACCGCGATCGGCGGGGTTCGGATGTGGTCCACTGCCGGGCTTGGGGCGAGATCAGGCCCCGGCGAGCCGCGGCCCGGCCCGCGAATGACCGGTCACCGCGATCCGAAAGTCGCCGGTACCCCACCTGGGCCGGAAGCCCACCCGCCAAAGGCGAATCTCCGCGGTTTGCCGCGAATCCGCACCTTTCTCCTCGGGGCGCCCCCCGAGATCAGCCTATCGGCGCCCTCGGACAAAACCCGGTCCGAAGGCGCCCGTCAGCGTCGGTTGTCCACAAGGCGGCCGCCCTGTGGACAACCCACTCAGCTCACCGGCTCCACGATCCCCGCCCGCGCCTCCGGGGCAGCCGACCTCAAGGCGTCCGCTGCCTCGTCGCTCGGCTGGGACTGGGACTTGCGCTCCGCCTCCACCCGCGCCCGGTACACCTCGATCTCCCGCTTCACCGTTTCGGGTGACCACCCGAGGACCTCGCCGACCAGGGCTGCGACCTGTGCGGCGCAGTCCACCCCCCGGTGGGCGTACTCGATCGAGATGCGTGTCCGGCGGGCCAGGACGTCCTCCAGGTGCAGCGCCCCCTCGTGCGAAGCCGCGTACACCACCTCCACCCCCAGGTAGTCCGGGGCGTGCTCGATCGGCTTCAGGAGCTCCGGGCGGCCCTCCGCCGATGCCAGGACCTCGTGGACCAGTGAGCCGTAACGGTCCAGCAGGTGCCTCACCCGGTAGGGGTGCAGCCCGTGCTCGGCCGCCAGGTGGTCGGCCTGGTTGACCAGTGCGTGGTAGCCGTCCGCGCCGAGTAGGGGGACCTTGTCCGTGATCGACGGCTGGGACCGGCCCGGCAGGTCCACCGCCGCCGCGTCGACCGCGTCCGCCGCCATCACCCGATACGTCGTGTACTTGCCGCCCGCGATCGCCACCAGGCCCGGGGCCACACGGGCCACCGCGTGCTCGCGCGAGAGCTTCGACGTCTCTTCGCTCTCCCCCGCCAGCAACGGGCGAAGGCCCGCGTACACGCCTTCGATGTCGTCATGCGTCAGCGGTGTCGCCAGGACCGTGTTGACGTGCTCGAGGATGTAGTCGATGTCGTGCTTCGTCGCCGCCGGGTGGGCCAGGTCGAGGTTCCAGTCCGTGTCCGTCGTGCCGACGATCCAGTGGTTGCGCCAGGGGATCACGAACAGCACCGACTTCTCGGTGCGCAGGATCATCCCCGACTCCGAGACGATCCGGTCGCGCGGCACCACGATGTGCACGCCCTTGCTCGCCCGCACCCGGAACCGGCCCCGGCCGCCGGACAGCCGTTGCAGCTCGTCGGTCCAGACGCCGGTGCAGTTGATCACCGCGGCCGCCGAGATCTCCGTTTCGCGGCCGTCCTCGACGTCGCGCACGCGCACGCCCGACACCCGGTCGGCTTCGCGCAGGAACCCGACGACCTGGGTCGACGTCCGCACCACCGCGCCGTAGTGCGCCGCGGTGCGCGCCACCGTCATCGTGTGGCGGGCGTCGTCGGACTGCGCGTCGTAGTAGCGGATGCCGCCGATCAGCGCGGAGCGCTTGAGGGCCGGCACCATCCGCAGGGCGCCCGCCCTGGTCAGGTGCTTCTGGCCGGGGACGCTGCGGGCGCCGCCCATCGTGTCGTACATCAGCAGGCCCGCCGCGGTGTACGGCCGCTCCCACACGCGGCGCGTCAGCGGGTAGAGGAAGCTGACCGGCTTCACCAGGTGCGGCGCGATCGTCGTCAGCATCAGCTCGCGCTCGCGCAGCGCCTCCCGCACCAGGCCGAATTCGAGCTGCTCCAGGTACCGCAGGCCACCGTGGAAGAGCTTGCTCGACCGGCTCGACGTTCCGGACGCCAGGTCGCGGGCCTCGACGAGCGCGACCCGCAGCCCGCGCGTCGCCGCGTCGAGCGCCGTCCCCGCGCCGACGACCCCGCCGCCGATGACGACGAGGTCGAACGTCTCCTTGCCGAGCCGCTGCCACGTCTCTTCCCGCTTGACCGGGCCCAGTCGAGCCGGGTTCGTCTCCGCTGCGTGCTGCGCCACGTGACATTCCTCCTCGTGCCGGCGAGGCTTCCAGCATCGCACGACCCGGTGATCATCCGCCCGTCCACGGATGACACTTGTGGCGTAACCCTCCGCGATCTTGAAAAGATTCGGCTCTCCGGTGCTTGGAAGTAGCTTCTACGCCCCGGTAACGTCGCCCGGACGTGGGTCGGCAACGGTGCCGTGGCACGCCGTGATCGACCCTGCGCAGATTGTCCAGTGTGGAGGTGCAGCGGTGAGTGCTGGAGCAATAATCGTCTGGGAACTACTGGGAACGGCCGCGCTGATCCTGCTCGGCAACGGTGTCGTCGCCAACCACGTGCTCCGTAAGAACAACGGACACAACGCGGGCTTCCTGTTCATCAACTTCGGCTGGGCGTTCGCCGTCTTCACCGGCGCCAGCATCGCCGCCCCCAGCGGGGCCCACCTCAACCCGGCCGTGACGCTCGGCCTCGCCATCGCCGACAAGACGAAGTGGGCGGACGTCCCGTTCTACTTCATCGGCCAGTTCGCCGGCGCCATCCTCGGCGCCGTGCTCTGCTGGGCCGCCTACAAGCTGCAGTTCGACGACCACCCCGAGCCCGAGAACACGCTCGGCATCTTCTCCACCGCGCCGCAGATCGCCAACACCGCCTGGAACCTCGTCACCGAGGTCATCGGCACCTTCGTCCTGGTCGCCTGGATCCTGCTCAGCCCGGTCGCCGCGGCCATGTCGCCGGACGGCGTGCCGACCTTCGGCAACTCCGCACTGGGCTACGCGGGCGTCTCGTTCGTGGTGCTCGTGATCGGTACCTCCCTCGGCGGGCCGACGGGCTACGCCATCAACCCGGCCCGCGACCTCGGCCCGCGGATCGCGTACGCGTTCCTTCTGCCGATCAAGAACAAGGCCAACGCCAACTGGGGCTACTCGTGGATCCCGGTCGTCGGCCCGCTGGCCGGCGGCGCCCTGGCCGCCCTGCTGTACCTCGCCGTCCACAACCTGACCTGATCGCCCGTCCGTCGGAATTCCGGGAGCACACATGACTTCGTACGTAGCCGCGATCGACCAGGGCACCACGTCCACCCGGTGCATGATCTTCAACCACGAAGGCCGCGTCGTCTCGGTCGACCAGCGTGAGCACGAGCAGATCTTCCCCCGCGCCGGCTGGGTCGAGCACAACGCGGAGGAGATCTGGGAGAACACGCGCCGGGTCGCCGCCGGCGCGCTCGCCAAGGCGGATCTGACCGCTAAGGACATCGCCGCCGTCGGCATCACCAACCAGCGCGAGACCGCGCTCGTCTGGGACAAGACGACCGGCACGCCGGTGTACAACGCGATCGTCTGGCAGGACACCCGCACCGACAAGATCGTCACCGAGCTCGGCAACCTCGGCGGCGGCCAGGAGCGCTACCGCGACAAGGTCGGCCTCCCGCTCGCGACCTACTTCTCCGGGCCCAAGATCAAGTGGATCCTGGACAACGTCGAAGGCGCGCGCGAGAAGGCCGAGGCCGGTGACCTGATCTTCGGCAACATGGACACCTGGGTGCTGTGGAACATGACCGGCGGGACCGACGGTGGCGTGCACGCCACCGACCCGACCAACGCCTCCCGCACCATGCTGATGGACCTCGACACCCTGCAGTGGGACGCCGAGATCGCCGGCGAGATGGGCATCCCCCTTTCGATGCTGCCGGAGATCCGCTCCTCCTCCGAGGAGTACGGCAAGGTCCGCGAGAAGGGCGCGCTGGCCGGCGTCCCGATCGCGGGCATCCTGGGCGACCAGCAGGCCGCGACGTTCGGCCAGGCGTGCCTTTCGCCCGGCGAAGCCAAGAACACCTACGGCACCGGCAACTTCATGCTGCTCAACACCGGCACCGAAAAGGTGATGTCGCAGAACGGGCTGCTCACCACGGTCTGCTACAAGATCGGCTCGAACGACACGGTCTACGCGCTGGAAGGCTCCATCGCCGTCACCGGTTCGCTGGTGCAGTGGCTGCGCGACAACCTCGGCATGATCGCGACCGCGGCCGAGATCGAGGAGCACGCGCGCAGCGTCGAGGACAACGGCGGCGCGTACTTCGTCCCGGCGTTCTCGGGTCTGTTCGCTCCTTACTGGCGATCCGACGCTCGCGGCGCGATCGTCGGGCTCACCCGGTTCGTCAACAAGGGGCACCTCGCCCGCGCGGTGCTGGAGGCGACCGCCTTCCAGTCCCGCGAGGTCATCGACGCGATGAACGCCGACTCCGGCGTCGCCCTCACCTCCCTCAAGGTCGACGGCGGCATGGTCGTCAACGAGCTGCTCATGCAGTTCCAGGCCGACATCCTCGGCGTGCCGGTGATCCGCCCGGTGGTCAACGAGACCACCGCGCTGGGTGCCGCGTACGCCGCCGGCCTCGCCGTCGGGTTCTGGAAGTCCGAGGACGACATCCGCACCAACTGGGCTCAGGACAAGCAGTGGGATCCGTCGATGGACGACGCCCGCCGCGAGCGCGAGTACCGCAACTGGAAGAAGGCCGTCACCAAGACCTTCGACTGGGTATCCGAAGAGGACTGACCGGCGAGGGCCGGGGGTGCCGCCCTGCGGCGCTCCCGGCCCGCCCGCTCACACTTCCCAGCCCTCCGGCTCGCCGGACTGCTCGTTGGGCGCGATGACCAGGAACGGCACGCCCTGGTCGTCCGTGACCCGCACCTGCCGCCCGTACGGCGAGTCGAACGCCTTCCCCTGCACCGTGCCGCCCAGCTCGGTGACCCTGGCCGCGGCCGCGTCGGCGTCCGGTACCCAGAAGTAGGCCAGCCAGTGCGACGGCACCTCGGCCGGCACCGAATCCGGCAGGCCACCGAGGCCGCCGACCGGCCGCCCGTCGATCAGCAGCACCGCGTACGTGAACTCGTCGCTCGAGATGTCCTGGAAGCCGTAGCCGAAGACCTCTTCGTAGAACGGCTTCGCCGCCGGGAAGCCGCGGCTCATGCACTCGTTCCAGGCCAGGGTGCCCGGCGCCGCGGTGACCTGCGTGCCGAGGTGGTGGCCGGCTTCCCAGAGCCCGAAGACCGCGCCCGCCGGATCGGCGACGACGGCCATCCGGCCCTCCTTCATCACCTCCATCACCGGCATCACGACCTGCCCGCCGGCCTCGGTGATCGCCGTGACCGTGCGGTCCACATCGGATACCGCGAGGTAGGTCGTCCAGACCGGCGGGATGTCCTGGCCCGGTGGGGTCTGGCCGATCCCGGCGACCGGGCGCCCCCGCAGCTCCGCCATGCCGTAGAAGCCGGTCTCCTCACCGCCCCGCTGAACGTCCCAGCCGAACAGGCCGCTGTAGAAGGCGATCGCCTTCGCCTGGTCGGGCACCATCAGGTCCACCCAGCTGGGTGTGCCGTCGGGCCATCTTTCTTCCCGGAACACCATGTCGACTCCCAACCCTCGTCCACGCCACCGTCCGGTGACGACCGCCACAGTCTGGCACCGGGCACCGACAAAAACCGAAAATCAGCCGCTGACCAGCCGGGCGTAGACGACGATGTTGTCGACGTAGTTGTGCGCGCTCCGGTCGAAGACGCCGCCGCAGGTGATCAGCCGCAGTTCGGGGCCGGCCGTGTCGTCGTACACGCCTTCGGCCTCGAAGTCCTTCTTCGGCACCTGGTGCACCTTCGTCACCTCGAACACCGCGTTGGTGCCGTCCGTGCGGGCGATCGAGACGCGGTCGCCGGCGGCGAGTTCCTTGAGCCGGAAGAAAATCCCCTTCTGGTGGTTGCCGTCGACGTGGCCGAGGACGACGGCCGGGCCGACCTCGCCCGGCGTCGGCGCGTAGGTGTACCAGCCCGCCTGCAGCGGCGTGGTCACCGGCGGCACCTGGACGGTGTTGTCCGGGTTGAGCCCGAGCGGCACCAGCGACGAGCGGGCGCCGATCTTCGGGATGTCGATCGAAACGGGCTCGGACCTGGGCATCGCCGCGACGGCGTCCCGGCTTTCGCTCCGCGGCTGCGGGACCGCGGCGACCGGCTGCGCGGGCGGCGGTTGCGCGGCGGACGGCCCCGGCCCGCCGCCGAGCGTCAGGGCCAGCACCGCCAGTACCGCCAGCAGCGCGATGGCGAGGGTGATCAGCACACCCCGTCTGTTCGTGATCCTCGTCGTCATGTTCTCCCCCGTGACCGGCGCCTGGAAGTTCACACGTCCGGGTGGACCGAGCGGGTGGGCCCCGACGGTACCTCCGCGGACGGCCCGCTCCGGCGCCCCTGCCCCGGAGCGGGCCTCCCCCCGCTCAGCGCCGGCGGGCCCGGCGGGCGAGCAGCAGCCCGCCGCCCCCGACGGCGAGGACGCCCATGGCGGCCGCGGCCGCGAGCGGGCCGCTGTCGGCGGGGCCGTCGGTCCCGCCGGTCTGCGGGGCGCCGGAGGGCACCTTGGCGACCTGCTTCGCGGCCGAGAGGACCTCGAACGGCACGGTGTAGGTCTCCGGGCCGCAGTGCAGCGTGACGCGGTACTTGCCCGGCTTGACGTTCTGCACCTCGGCGGCGGCGTAGTTGCCGGGCTTGGGGAAGACGAGCGCCGCCGACTGCACGACGACCTCCTCCTCCGGACCGCGGGTCTGGCAGGCGAAGTCGAGCTTCACGTGCGCGCCCGGCAGCGCCTTGGCCGGCGCCACCCGCAGCAGCCGGGTGATCCGGGTCAGCGGGCCTTCCGGGTACTCCGGCTGGGTGGCGGTGGGCGTGGCCGACGGCGTGGCCGGCGTGGTGGTGGGTGCGGACGGCGTCGTGGTGGGCGTGGCCGCGAGCGCCGTGGCGGGCGCGAGAATCGCGAAAGCGGCGGCGACGCCGGCGACGACAACGGTGTTCTTCATTAGTTCTCCCCAATGGATTACGCACTCGGAAACGGGTGCCGTCCGCAGTTCCCCCTGCATCGGCCTTGCCCGTTCACCTACGCTCCCAAAGACGTCTCCACCTGCGAAGGGTTGCGCGTGAAGGTCACGAAAACGTCGCGAAAAACTTCGTCGGGAACCCATGAAAAAACCACCCCGGAGTGCGGCTCCGGGGTGGTCGTGGCGTTTCGGGAATTCAGTCGGCCATGCTGCCGTCGCCCGCTTTCGCGGCCCCGGACGGCACCTTCGCGACCTGGGCGGCGGGCACCGTGAACTGGGTGCTGTACGTCTGGCCGCCGCAGGTGACCGTCAGCGGGTACGACCCCGCACCGGTGCCGGGCTTCAGCTCGACGTCGGCGCTGATGTTCGCGTCCGTGCCCATGAACGGGCCGGGGGTGTAGTTGGAGAAGCTCAGCACCGGCGAGGCGAACTTCGGCGAAGCGCCGTCACACTTGGCCAGTGCGACGTTCGGCGCGTCACGGACGTACTTGTCCACCAGCGTCTGGTTGATCGCGGTGTTGACGTTGAGCTGGACCTTGCCGGCGGCGGGGCTCGGGGCGGCCGCGGTGCTGGTGCTCTGCGCCATCGCCGGCCCCGCCAGCGCCGTCGCCCCGAACACCGCTGCCGCAACGAAAAACACCGTCTTGCGCACCTTCACACCCTTCGCGTCCTTCAGCCTTACAACCGACAAGACGCGACGGGGCGCGACGGGTTGCGTACGGAATCAGTCGAGATCGTCGTGGCGCATGAGCTGGCGCCCGGCCTCGGTGATCGAGCCCGAGAGCGACGGGTACACCGAAAATGTCAGTGCCAGGTGGTCCACTGTGAGCTGGTTCTGGACGGCGAGCGCGATGGGAAGGATGAGCTCGCTCGCCTGCGGCGCCACGACGACTCCACCGACGACCACGCCGGTGGCGGGGCGGCAGAACAGCTTCACGAAGCCTCGGCGGAGGCCCTCCATCTTCGCGCGCGCGTTGGTGGCCAGAGGCAGCATGATGGTGCGCGCGGGCACCTCGCCGGAGTCGATCGCCTGCTGGCTGATGCCGACGGTGGCGATCTCCGGGTGGGTGAACACGTTGGCGGCGACGGTCTTGAGCTTGATCGGCGCGACGCCCTCGCCCAGCGCGTGCCACATCGCGATGCGGCCCTGCATGCTCGCCACCGAGGCGAGCATGAGCACGCCGGTGCAGTCGCCGGCGGCGTAGATCCCGGGAACGGAGGTGCGCGAAACGCGGTCGACGGTGATGAACCCGCCGGGGCCGGGCTCGATGCCGACCTTGTCGAGGCCGACGTCCTGGGTGTTCGGGACCGACCCGACGGTCATCAGCGCGTGGCTGGCTTCGATCACGCGGCCGTCGGCGAGGTGGATCTCGACGCCCTTCTCGGTGCGCTCGACGCGGTCGGCGCGCGCCTGCTTCGCGACTGTCGTGCCGCGCTGCGAGAAGACCTCTTCGAGCACCGCGGCGGCGTCGGCGTCCTCGTGCGGGAGGACGCGGTCACGGCTGGAGACGACGGTGACCTTGACGCCCATCTCGGTGTAGGCGGACGCGAACTCGGCGCCGGTGACGCCCGAGCCGATCACGGCCAGGTGCTCGGGGAGCTCCTGGAGCTCGTAGAGCTGGCGCCAGTCGAGGATGCGCTCGCCGTCCGGCACGGCGCCGGGCAGCACGCGCGGAGTGGCGCCGGTGGCGATGAGGACGACGTCGGCGGGCAGCTTCTCGGTGCCGTCCTTCGTCGTGACGGCGACCTTGTGCGTCGCGAGGCCGGGCTCTTCGTCGCAGAAGCGCGCCTCGCCGGCGATGACGCGGACGCCTTCGCGCTGGACGCGGGCGCGGATGTCGGCGGACTGGGCGAGCGCGAGGCCCTTCACCCGGCCGTGGACGGTCGGGAGGTCGATGCTGGTGTCGGCCAGGTCGGTGTTGATGCCGAGCTCGCCGAGGTCGTGCATCTTGGCCAGGGCGCCGGAGCTGGCGATGAAGGTCTTCGAGGGGACGCAGTCGTAGAGGACGCAGGCACCGCCCAGGCCGTCGCGCTCGACGATCGTGACGTCGGCTCCGTGCTGGGCCGCGACCAGCGCGGCCTCGTAGCCGGCCGGGCCCCCGCCCATGATCACGATCCTGGTCACCTGGGTCCTCCTCATGGCTGTCCGTGCGGTGCTCTCACCGTACGCGGCGAAGGTGTCCGGACACTGAAGTGGGCGAACACGGCGAGTGCGTCCACTCGGGTGAGGGAGGTGTCGCTACGCTGTCGGCGTGCCGTTGTATGCCGCGTACGGATCGAACATGGAGCCCGCCCAGATGCTGGAGCGCGCGCCGCACTCTCCGATGGCCGGCACCGGCTGGCTGGAGGGCTGGCGCCTGACCTTCGGCGGCGAGGACCTGGGGTGGGAAGGTGCCCTGGCCACGATCGTCGAGGACCCCGGGTCACGGGTGTTCGTCGTCCTCTACGACGTGACCTCCTTCGACGAGGACGGCCTGGACCGCTGGGAAGGCGGCGAGCTGGGCATCCATTCGAAGATCCGCCTGCGGGTCCAGACGATGGACGGCTCGGTCCTGGCCTGGCTCTACGTCCTGGACGCCTACGAAGGCGGCCTCCCCTCGGCCCGCTACCTCGGCGTCCTGGCCGACGCCGCCGAGGCGGCCGGCGCCCCAGCCGACTACGTCGGCGACCTCCGCACCCGCCCCTGCTCCGGCATAACCGGCTAACCGACCCCCCAGGTACGCGAACCGACCGCCCAGGCACGCCAGCCGACCGCCCAGGCACGCCAGCCGACCGTCCAGGTACGCGAGCTACGCAGCGCGTGCCCGGAGAGCTTCGCGCAACTCACTCAGAACCCGGACTGGATCACGCAGATCGGCGGCGGCAGCGCGGACGGTGATCCACCCGCGACCCGCCATCCGCCGATCCCGCTCGGCATCGGCAGCCTGCCTGTCCTCGTGTGCGGCGAACCCGTCGTACTCGAGTGCGACCCGTAGAGCGGGCCAGGCCATGTCGAGCACGTACAGCAGCCTCCCGCCGATGTCGTTGATCGGATACTGCACCTCCGGAGCCGGTAGACCGGCCTCGACCACGGTCAGCCGCAGCATGCTCTCCGGTGGCGATTCGGCCTTGCCGTCGGCGAGCGCCAGCATCGACAGCGCCCTGTGGATACCTCGGCGGCTCGCCCGGTCGAGAATGCGGTCCCGGACGTTCTCGCGGAGCGTTCGGAGGTGGTCCGGTGGCAGCCCGCGCATGGCCTCTTCGACGGCCGCGAAGGCCGTTGGCTTGTCACCTCGGCAGAGGAAATCGGCCAGGGCGAAGTCCAGGCTGAAGGTCGGCAGACCATCGATTTCGATCACATCGTGCGGCTCGTAGTCACTCTGGTGCACCACCAGTCCGGGCTTGGATCTGACCCGCCGCGAGTAGGGGACCGTGAGGTGGATATCGCCCCCTTCGGCTACTGATATTCCATGCAGGGCAAGAGAAGTGGCTCCCGAAAGGACCGCAGGCGGACCGGCCAGAAGCAGGGCGGCCTCGGCCCGGGTCGCCAGCTTGAGAGAGTGCGAAGCCGGGACCACCACGCCTCGCCAAGGCTGCGCCAGCAACCCGCCGGCGAGCGCATGCCGGAGCGCTCGCTGGCCCAGCACCTCGACGGCTTCGCTACGCAAAGCCGCCCCGTGTCTTCCTCCCCAATTGATCACAAGATCGAGCATGAGGGGCTTCCGCTTTCGACGAAAGCCCCTCATGCACCAACTGTGGACAACTCGGCCCACCTGTGGATAACTCGCGTACCCGGAGGGTCGGCTCGCGTACCCGGAGGGTCGGCTCGCGTACCCGGAGGGTCGGCTCGCGTACCCGGAGGGTCGGCTCGCGTACCCGGAGGGTCGGCTCGCGTATCTGGACGGTCGGTTACGCGAGGGTGGTTAGGGCGGTGTGGACCAGGGTTCGGACTCCGCAGAGGAGGGACCGCTCGTCGAGGATGAACGTCGGGCGGTGGATGTCCGACTGGGGGGCCGGGGGGCCGGACCAGACGCCGAGGCGGGCGAAGGCTCCCTGGACGTGCTCGAGGTACCAGCCGAAGTCCTCGCCGCCCGAGGACTGCTCGGTCGGGGCTACTGCGCCCTCGCCGAGGGCGGCTTCGACGCCGGCGCGCATCAGGGCTGTCGATTCCGGGTCCGAGACCACCGGCGGGACGCCGCGGCGGTAGTCCAGCTGGAAGCCGACGCCGGTCGGGGCCAGAAGGGACTCCACCGAGGAGGCGACCAACGGCTCCAGGGCCGTCCAGACCTCGTGGTCCGCCGTCCGGAGCGTGCCGCGCAGGACGCCGTCCTGCGGGACCGCGTTGGCCGCCTGGCCCGCGTGGACCGCGCCCCACACCAGGACCGTCCCGGACCGCGGGTCGACGCGCCGCGAGAGCAGCGCCGGCAGGGACGTGATCACCGTGCCCAGCGCGTGGACCAGGTCCGCCGTCAGGTGCGGACGGGACGTGTGGCCGCCCGGGGACGTCAGGCGCAGCTCGATCAGGTCCGCCGCCGACGTCAGCGCGCCGACGCGCATGCCGACCGAGCCCACCTCGAGCCGCGGGTCGACGTGCAGGCCGTAGATGCGCTCGACACCCTCCAGCGCGCCCGCCGCGATCATGTCCAGGGCTCCGCCCGGCATGACCTCCTCGGCCGCCTGGAAGATCAGCCGGACCCGGCCCGGCAGCTCCGGCGCGCCGGCCAGGGCACGGGCCGCGCCCAGCAGGATCGCCGTGTGGGCGTCGTGGCCGCACATGTGCGCCGCGCCCTCGGTCGTCGACGCGTAGGGCAGGCCCGTCGCCTCCGTCAGCGGCAGCGCGTCCATGTCCGCGCGCAGCGCCACGCACCGCTCACCACTGCCGATGTCGCACACGACGCCGGTGCCGCCCGGCAGCACCCACGGCTTGAGCCCGACCGAACGCAGCAGCGTGACGACCAGTTCCGTGGTCGCGAACTCGTGCCGCGACAGCTCCGGGTGCGCGTGGATGTGCCGCCGCCAGGCGAGCACGTCGGTCGCGTTGGCGCGCAGCCAGTCGTCCAGCCAGAACGGGCCGCGGCCCGCACCAAGGTCCTCCACGGGAGCCATGCTTACGCCGGCTGCGGAAATCAGCGCCTCGGACCCCTCCATGGGGTTGATGATGCGCCCTTGGGGGTCGCCTGGAACGTCCGGTCGTGAATCCAACACCGTCACGCCGCACCTCCTCCCGCAACACGGGTAACCCGCGCAGCGGCTGGGGTCACGCGTCGTGCCGATCGATCTGTCGTACGCATTTGCAGACGATCGTGCACCATGCAGGCGGCAAGCCGCGCCTCGAAAACGGCCGTCCTAGACGGCCGGTACCGGATCTGCGTTGAACGGCGTGCACCACTTCGGCAAAGCCGAAAACCTCAGGACCCCTTGGCCCGCTTCGAACGGATCTTGCGCCCCCAGATCACGATGCCGAGCAGTACGATCGCGATCAGGCCCGCGACCAGCTTGTTCCGGGTCTTTTCGCTGTTCGCCTTGTCCGTCTGGGCCGGGTCGAGGACCGGACCCGGTGGCTGGGTCTGCGCCGGGACCAGCCCGGGGGAAGCGTGCGCCACGCTCACCGTGACGGCGGCCGGACGCACCGGCGCGGCCACTGCCGGCGACGCCGTGAACAGCACCGCGCCCAGCAGCCCGACCAGGACCAGACCCCGCAGTTTCGCCATGTCATCCTTTCGCCACGACCAGGCATTCTGCCCACGGACCGCCCGCGCGTCAGCCACCGAACGCGTCGAGGATCCGCTGTGCACCGAGGGTAGCCGTCAGTTCACCGTCCCGCACCGCCCGTTCGACGTCGGGAACGACCGTTCGCACGTCCGGATGCACCGCCAGCCGACCGAGCAGTTGCTCGCGCACCATCGCCCAGGTCCAGTCGACCTGCTGCTGCCGCCGCCGCGCGTCGAGCTCGCCGGACGCCGTCAGCGTGTCGCGGTGCTGCTCGATCGCGCCCCAGACCTCGTCGAGCCGCAGGTTGTGCAGGCCGCTGCAGGTCAGCACCGGCGGCGTCCACGACGCCTCGGGCCCGTAGATCATCCGCAGCGCGCCCGCCAGCTCGCGAGCCGCCCGGCGCGCGTCCCGTTCGTGGTCGCCGTCGGCCTTGTTGACCGCGATGACGTCGGCGAGCTCCAGTACGCCCTTCTTGATGCCCTGGAGCTGGTCACCCGTCCGCGCGAGCGTCAGGAACAGGAAGCAGTCCACCATGTTCGCGACGGTCACTTCGGACTGTCCGACCCCGACCGTCTCGACCAGCACGACGTCGTAGCCGGCCGCCTCCATCAGCACGATCGTCTCGCGGGTGGCCCGCGCGACCCCGCCGAGCGTCCCGGACGTCGGCGACGGCCGGATGAACGCCCGTTCGTCGACCGCCAGGCGCGCCATCCGGGTCTTGTCGCCGAGGATCGACCCGCCGGTCCGCGTCGACGACGGGTCCACCGCCAGCACGGCCACGCGGTGCCCGGCGGCGGTCAGGTCGGTGCCCAGCTGGTCGATGAATGTCGACTTGCCGACACCGGGGACACCGGTGATGCCGACGCGCCGCGCGCCGCCGGCCGACGGCAGCAGCTCGACCAGCAGCTCCTGGGCCAGCGCCCGGTGGTCGTCCCGCTGCGACTCGACCAGCGTGATCGCCTTCGACAGCGTCCCGCGGTCCCCCGCCAGGACGCCCTTGGCGTAGGCGGTGACGTCGATCTTCCTCGGCAAGGGTCAGGACTCCTGCGCGGACAGCTGGCCGAGCAGGTCGATGGCCGCGTCCGCGAGCACCGTGCCGGGCCCGAAGATCGCGGCCGCCCCGGCCTCGCGCAGCGCCGGGTAGTCCTGCGGCGGGATGACGCCGCCGACGACGACCATGATGTCCTCGCGCCCCAGCTCGGCGAGCTCGTGGCGCAGCGCGGGCACCAGCGAGAGGTGCCCGGCGGCCAGCGACGAGACGCCGACGACGTGCACGTCCGCCTCGATCGCCTGCCGCGCGACCTCGGCCGGGGTGGAGAACAGCGGGCCGACGTCGACGTCGAAGCCGAGGTCGGCGAAGCCGGTGGCGATCACCTTCTGGCCGCGGTCGTGGCCGTCCTGGCCCATCTTCGCGACCAGGATGCGGGGACGGCGGCCCTCCTCGGCGGCGAACTCCTCGACCAGCGCACGGGCCTTCTCGACGTTCTGCGTCTTCCCCACCTCCTCGCGGTAGACACCCGAGATGGTCCGGATCTGGCCGGAGTGTCGTCCCCAGAGCTTCTCGAGCGCGTCGGAGATCTCACCGACCGTGGCCTTCGCCCGGGCGGCGTCGATGGCCAGCTCCAGGAGGTTGCCGCCGTTCCCGGCGCCCTCGGTGAGCCGCCGCAACGCGTCTTCGGTCGCCGGAGCGTCGCGTTCGGACCGCAGCCGCCGCAGCTTTTCGAGCTGCTGCGCGCGGACGCCGGCGTTGTCGACCTTGAGGACGTCGATCTCTTCGTCGTCGGTGACCTGGTACTTGTTGACGCCGATCACCGGCTGCCGCCCGGAGTCGATGCGCGCCTGGGTGCGCGCGGCGGCCTCCTCGATGCGCAGCTTGGGGATACCGGCGTCGATCGCGCGGGCCATCCCGCCGGCCTGCTCGACCTCGCTGATGTGCCCCCAAGCCTTGCGCGCGAGGTCGTAGGTCAGCTTCTCGACGAAGGCAGAACCGCCCCACGGGTCGATCACGCGCGTGGTGCCGGACTCCTGCTGCAGCAGCAGCTGCGTGTTGCGGGCGATCCGCGCGGAGAAGTCGGTCGGCAGCGCGAGGGCCTCGTCGAGGGCGTTCGTGTGCAGCGACTGCGTGTGCCCCTGGGTCGCGGCCATCGCTTCGACGCAGGTGCGGACGACGTTGTTGTAGACGTCCTGCGCGGTCAGCGACCAGCCGGACGTCTGGGAGTGCGTACGCAGCGAAAGCGACTTCGACGACGAAGGGTTGAAGCCCTTCACGAGCTTCGCCCACAGCAGACGCGCCGCGCGCAGCTTCGCGACCTCCATGAAGAAGTTCATGCCGATCGCCCAGAAGAAGGACAGCCGCGGCGCGAACTTGTCCACGCTCAGCCCCGCGGCGACACCCGATCGGATGTATTCGACGCCGTCCGCGAGCGTGTACGCCAGCTCGAGGTCGGCCGTCGCGCCGGCTTCCTGCATGTGGTAGCCGGAGATGGAGATCGAGTTGTACTTCGGCATGTGCTGCGAGGTGAACGAAAAGATGTCGGAGATGATCCGCATCGACGGCTGCGGCGGGTAGATGTAGGTGTTGCGGACCATGAACTCCTTGAGGATGTCGTTCTGGATGGTCCCCGCGAGCTGCTCCGGTTTGACGCCCTGTTCTTCCGCCGCGACGACGTACAGCGCCAGTACTGGAAGTACTGCCCCATTCATCGTCATGGACACGCTCATTTTATCTAGGGGGATGCCGTCGAAGAGCTGGCGCATGTCGTAGATGGAGTCGATCGCCACGCCCGCCATGCCGACGTCACCCGACACGCGCGGGTGGTCGGAGTCGTAGCCGCGGTGGGTGGCCAGGTCGAAGGCGACCGAGAGGCCCTTCTGCCCGGCGGCGAGGTTGCGCCGGTAGAACGCGTTGGACTCCTCGGCGGTGGAGAACCCGGCGTACTGGCGGATGGTCCACGGCTGGTTGACGTACATCGTCGGGTACGGCCCGCGCAGGAAGGGCGCGATGCCGGGGTACGTGCCGAGGAAGTCCACGTCGGACAGATCGGCGGTGGTGTAGACCGGCTTGACGCCGATGCCCTCGGGCGTCTCCCAGGCCAGGGCGTCCGGGCCCTTGCCGGTGGCGTCCTCCACCGCGCGTGCCCACGCGTCGCGGTCGCCCGGCGACGGCGTGCCGAGGTCGAGACCGGCGAAGTTCGGGATGCTCATCGCGTGACTCCCAGCTTGGCGTGCAGGCCGTTGAGGACTTCCAGGGCGTCGCAGCCGGCGAAGACGTTCCCGGACACGCCGTCGTAGGTGCCCTTCCCCGCGAGCAGGACGTGTTCGGCGCCCAGCGACGCGGCGACTTCGGCCGCCTGGGCCGCGTAGGCGTCGTCGGTGCCGCAGATGCAGGCGATGCGCGCGCCGGACGCGCGGAACGCGGCGGGCAGGTCGTCGGTCGCGCCCGGGTTGACGGCCTCGATCCCGCCCGCCTGGAACAGGTTGGCGGCGAACCCGGCCCGCGTGGTGTGCGCGGCGACCGAGCCGAGCGTGGCCAGGAAGATCTTCGGCCGCGAGCCGTGCGAAGCGAGGTACGCGTCCGAAGCGTCGCGAAGGGCTTCGAAGCCTTCGGCGTATCGGTGCCGCGGCAACCCACCCTCCACAGTGGACGCCACCGGCTCCCGCACCACCGGCTTCTCGGCCAGGTTAGGGAACTCGCTGACGCCGGTGAGCGGGTCACGCCGGGTCGCGATCCGCGAAGCGCGCTTCTCCCACGTCGCCGCCAATCGCGAGGCCAGCGCACCGGAGGCCAGTGAAGCCACCACGCCGCCTTCACCTTCGATGGCGGTGAACTCGGCCCAGGCGGCGTGCGCGAGGTCGTCGGTGAGCTTCTCGACGTACCACGAGCCGCCCGCCGGGTCGGCGACGCCGGCCAGCTTGGACTCCTCCAGCAGCACGGCGTGGGTGTTGCGGGCGATCCGCGCGGAGAAGGCGTCAGGCCGCCCGATCGCCGCGTCGAACGGCAGCACGGTGACCGCGTCCGCGCCGCCGACACCCGCGCCGAAGCAGGCCACAGTCGTGCGCAGCATGTTCACCCACGGATCGCGCCTGGTCAGCATGGCCGGCGACGTCACGGCGTGCTGGCGCATCGGCGAGGTGAAGCCGCAGACCTCGGCGACGCGCGCCCACAGGCGGCGGGCCGCGCGCAGCTTCGCGATGGTGGAGAACTGGTCGGCGGTCGCGGCGAGCCGGAACTCCAGCTGCCCGGCCGCGGCCTCGATGTCGAGCCCGGCGTCGGTCAGCGCACGCAGGTACGTGACGCCGGCGGCCACCAAAGCGCCCAGCTCCTGCGCGTCCGACCCGCCCGCTTCGTGGAACGGCAGTCCGTCGACGACGATCGTCCGCACTTTCGGGTACTTCCCGGCGACACGCACGGCGAGCGCGGCCGCCGGTTCCAGCGCCACGGCGGCGCCGGAACGGGCCGCCAGCCCGATCGGGTCGGCGCCCAGGACGGCGGTGGCTTCGCTCGCCGGGATCTCGCGCTCGTCGAACAGCTCGAACAGCGAGGAGGCGGCCGCTTCGTGCGAGTCACCCGCGTCCAGGACCACCGGCGCCAGGTCGAGGTAGACCTCGTTCAGCGCGTCCGCCAGGGCCGCGGGCGGGACCGACAGCCAGATCGACGTCACGCCGCCTTCGAGGTCGGCCAGGATCGCCTTGTTGACCGCGCGGCCGTCGTCGCCGGTGAACCGGGCCCGGACGTCCCAGCCGGTGCCGACCTGACCGTCCGGGCGCGCGCCGCGCACGTACGGCGGCAGCCCGGGGAAGCCGATGTCACCGGCGACGTCTTCGGCCGTGTACAGCGGCTGGATCTCGATCCCGTCGTAGGTCCGCGTGACGAGCTTGCCCTCCGGGGCGCCCGCGAAGTCCTCCGGCAGCTTCCCGCTCTTGCGCAGCACGCCCGCGACCAGCTCCTGCCACTGCTCGCGCGTCGCCTGCGGGAACTCGGCCGCCAGGTCGAGTTCGGAGATCGGCACTGACTCCGGACCGGCCACATCAGTCATAACCTGTGATGGTAGAGGCACTCGCCGCGCTCGACCTGTGAGTCTGGTCGCGCTAGGGGCAGGGTCAGGGGTGTGAACGCGCACGCTGCGTCGAGACGGCCGGTCGCGTACGCCACAATTGCCCCGTGCCCCCCTCCAGCGAAGAGACACGAGTGGTCGCCGGTCGCTACCGGCTGCGTTCGGTGCTCGGCTCCGGGTCGATGGGCACCGTCTGGTCGGCCTACGACGAGTTCCTGCACCGGCAGGTGGCCGTCAAGGAGATGAAGGTCCCGCCGGGCATCCCGGCGTCGCAGGCGGACGAGCTGCGGGAGCGCACGCTGCGTGAGGCCCGCGCGATCGCCGTCCTCTCCCACCCGAACGTGATCATCCTGCACGACGTCGCCCGCGAGGACGACCAGCCGTTCGTGGTGATGGAGCTGCTGCCCTCGCGCAGCCTGGCGCACATCCTGCGCGACCACGGGCCGCTGACCGTCGGGCAGGCCGCCGCGGTCGGCATCGCCGTGGCGTCCGCGCTGGAGGCCGCGCACGCCGCCGGCATCACCCACCGTGACGTCAAGCCGGGCAACGTCCTGGTGGCCAGTGACGGCCGGATCAAGCTGACCGACTTCGGCATCGCCCGCAACGTCTCCGAGGCGACCATGACCCGCACCGGGATCATGCTCGGCTCGCCCGCCTACATCGCGCCGGAGGTGGCCTCGGGCGGCGCGGTCACGCCGGCCGCGGACCTCTGGGGCCTCGGCGCGACGCTGTTCGCCGCGGTCGAGGGCGCGCCGCCGTACGACGCCGACGGCGACCCGCTGGAGACGGTCGGCAAGGTCGTCAACGGGAAGGTGCCCAAGCCGAAGGCCGGCCCGCTCGCCGAAGTCATCAGCGCGCTGATGACGAAGGAGCCGGGCCGCCGGATCACGCTGCGGGAGGTCCGGCACCGGCTGTACCCGCTGCAGACGAAGACGCCGCTCGACCTGTTCGGGCCCGAGCTGTTCCACACCCCGGACGGCAAGAAGACGTCCGCGCAGCCGGACGCGACCGACACGCAGGTGATCAAGACCGTCCTGCCCGACAAGGCGAAGGCGGAGAAGAAGGCCGAGGGGTCGAGCAGCGAGCTCGCCACCGATCCCGGCCCGCTGCCGTTCCTGCGGCCGCCGGCCCCGGCCCCGGCTCCCGCGCCGGCCTCGGCCACGAACGCGCCGACGGTGTTCGTCCCGCCGCCGCGGGTGGGCCGCCGCAGCGGCACGGCCACCGCGGTCCTCGTCGCGGTGGCGATCCTGCTCTTCCTGCTCGCCGCCGGCGGCGGGTTCGCGCTGGCCAGGACGGTCGGCGGCCAGCCGCTGTTCCCGCCGGCCGCCGCCCCGCGGAGCACGTCGAACGGCCCCACCGACGTGCCGCCGCCGTCGCTGGTGCAGCAGTCCGGCGACGCGAGCTACGCGACCGGCAACGGCGGGCAGTTCGGGCTCGCCGTGCCGCAGGGGTGGGAGAAGTTCGTCGCCCCGCACACGACCACGAAGTTCGGGGCGAGCACGGCCGTGCAGTACGTCTCGCCCGACGGCCGCCGCTCGCTGCGGGTCGAACGGCTGGCCAAGTACTTCGCCCAGTTCCCCGACGACGGCGAGTACATCGCCTGGCTGAAGGGGTCCTACCCGGGCAACGCGTTCGCCCTCTTCGGGCCGTCGCCGTTGCCGGACGGCAAGGGCTCGACCCTGACCTACCGCCTCGCCGAGGGCGGCGCGCTGCCCGAAAGCGGGGGCGGCGGCACCCGCGTGACGTTCATGAACCTGATCCAGGCGGGCACGAGCCTGTGGCTGCTGTCCGTCACCGTGCCGGCCGAGCAGGAGAGCTCGGGCCAGGACGTCTTCGACCGCGTCGCCAGGACGCTCAGCGTTTCGGACTAGCGCCGCCGCCGAGCACCTCGCGGGACACCTGCTCCTGGGCGAGGTGCCGCAGGCCGGCGAAGATCCGGTCGCCGAGCACGGTGGCGACCACGCCGGCCTCGATGATCTTGTCCACCGAAGCCAGGCCGGCCACCACGCCGACGTCGACCTCCGCGACGCGCACCGCCAGCCGGGCGTACTCGCCGAGCCGTTCGGTCAGCTTGTCCTGCCCGAGCTCCTTCGCCGTGGCCAGCGCGGCGACGAGGTTGTCCATCGCCGCGCCGCCCGGTTCGTGCCACTTCCAGCCGTTCTCCCGGACGACCTCCTCGAGCAGCCCGGACGCCCACGCCGCGGCTTCCTCGGACACCTTCGGCGCGACACCGGCCAGCTCTTCCTGGACGACGCCCATCGTGCTGTGCGGGGTCTCGTCGCCGTCGATCGCGGCCAGCACGGCGCCGACCGAGGCCAGCGGCAGCCCGCCGACGTCGGTGAGCGCCTTGATCAGCCGCAGCCGCTGGACGTGCGCCGCCGAGTACCGCGCCTGGTTCGGGCTGGTCCGCTCGCCGGGCGGGAGCAGGCCCTCGCGCAGGTAGTACTTGACGGTCGCGACCGGCACCCCCGACCGATCGCTCAGTTCGGCCATCCGCATTCGCATCCGCTCCAATGTCCCGGGGTCGTCTCCGGGACAACCCTGAAGACTTCTCAGCATGGATAGCTTAACTTCCCATAACGGAGAGCTTGACTATCCATTCTGGGAGGGAACCATGACCATTCTCGCCGATCTCCGGAGCAGAACGACCTCCTGGCACCGGCCGTCCGCGGTCGCGGCCGCCGTACTGGGCGTGGTGGCACTGCTGGGGCTCGCCGCCCTCGCCGTCGACCAGCGGACCCTGGCGGGTGCGCCGATCTGGGCCAAGCCGGTCAAGTTCGCCGTGTCCGGGGCGCTCTACTTCGCCACCTGGAGCTGGCTCGTCTCGCTGCTGCCGCGGTTCCGGCGCACGGCGGGCCTGCTGACGAACCTGCTCGTCCTGATCTTCGCCGCCGAGTACGTTCTCCTCGTGTTCCAGGCCGCGCGTGGCCACGCCAGCCACTTCAACAACGCCACCCCGCAGGACACCCTGATCTACAACGTGATGGGCAAGATGATCATGGGTCTGTGGGTCGCGACGCTGGCGCTGACCGTGCTGGTGATGTTCACGAAACTCCGGGACCGGGCGAGCTTCTGGGCGGTGCGCACCGGGGCCGTGCTGTCGCTGGCCGGGATCACGCTCGGCATCCTGATGACGTCGCCGACCGCGCAGCAGCTCGCGCAGTGGAAGACCGGTTCGGCGCCGACGATGGTCGGCGCGCACACCGTCGGGCTCGCCGACGGCGGCCCCGGCCTGCCCCTGCTCGGCTGGAGCACGGTGGCGGGCGACCTGCGGATCCCGCACTTCGTCGGGATGCACGCGCTGCAGGTCCTGCCGCTGCTCGCCATCGCGCTGGCCGCCCTGGCCCGGCGTTTCCCGCGGCTGCGCGACGACGTCGTCCGCGCGCGGCTGGTCCTCGTCGGCGCGGCCGGGTACGCCGGGCTGACCGCGCTGGTCACCTGGCAGGCGCTGCGGGCGCAGTCGATCGTGCACCCGGACGCGGTGACGCTGTGGGCGTTCGCGCTGCTGGTCGCGGCGGTCGGGCTGGGTGCGCTGGCCGTCGTCCGGGCGCCGGAGCGGACGGCGGTCCGATGACGCTGTTCTCCCTGGCGTTCCCGCTGGCCGCGCCGTTCTGGGCGCTGATGATCCTGGCGCCGAAGTGGCGGTGGACCGAGCGGATCATGGCCTCGCCGTGGGTGCCCCTGCTGCCGCTGGTCTGCTACTTCGCGCTGGTGCTGCCGCACTTCGGCGAGTGGGGGCGGGCGATGCTCCGGCCCGACCTCGGCGTCCTGCAGACGCTGCTGGCCACGCCGTGGGGCGCCGGGCTCGTCTGGGCGCACCTGATCGCGTTCGACCTGTTCATCGCGCGGTGGATGTACTTCGAAGGCCGGGCGCGCGGGATCTCGCCGTGGATCGTCAGCCCGATCCTGCTGCTGACGATCTTCCTGTCCCCGTTCGGACTGGTCGTGTTCCTCGTGGTCCGGGCCGTCCGGTTACGCTCCCTCGCATGAGTGAACACGAAGCCGCGAGCGCCATCGCCAAGCGCACCGGCGTTGACGCGCACGACATCGCGGTGGTCCTGGGGTCGGGCTGGCGCCCGGCGGCGGACGTCATCGGGGAGTGCGAGACGGAGATCCCGTTCGCCGAACTGCCCGGCTTCACCACGCCCGGCGCGGTGGGCCACGGCGGCACCATCCGCTCGCTGAAGATCGGGGACAAGAACGTCCTGGTCATGCTCGGGCGCACGCACTTCTACGAGGGCAAGGGCATCGACCCGGTGGTGCACAACGTGCGCACCGCGGCGGCGGCCGGCGTCCGGACGGTGCTGCTGACGAACGCGGCAGGCGGCCTGCGCGAAGGCTTCCGGGTGGGTCAGCCGGTGCTGATTTCGGACCACCTGAACCTGACCGCGCGCTCCCCGATCGTCGGCGCGAACTTCGTCGACCTGACGGACCTGTACTCGGCCCGGCTGCGCAAGATCGCGCGGGAGATCGACCCGTCGCTCGAAGAGGGCGTCTACGCGGGCCTGGTGGGGCCGCACTTCGAGACGCCGGCGGAGATCCGGATGCTGCGCACGCTGGGCGCGGACCTGGTCGGCATGTCGACGGTCCTGGAGGCCATCGCCGCCCGCGCGGCCGGTGTCGAGGTCTTCGGCCTGTCCCTGGTGACGAACCTGGCCGCGGGCATGACCGGCGAGCCGCTCAACCACGAGGAAGTCCTGGAAGCGGGCCGCGCGGCCGCCACCCAGATGGGCTCCCTGCTGCGGGACCTCGTCACCCGCGCCTGACCCGGGTTCCGGCTTGAACCAGGTGGTTCAAGCCGGAACCCGCGTGCTCGAAGCCGGAACTCAGACCAGGGTGGAGAGTTGCGCGGCCACCTCGGCCGGGGACGGCATGGCCGCGACCTCGGTGGCCAGGGCGTCGGCCGCGTCGCGGACCGCGGTGTCCGTGAGCAGGTGACGCGCCTTGGCCGCCACGGCCTCGGCGGTGACCTCGGTGCCGAGCAGGCGGTCGCCGACGCCGGCCGCGACCACCGCGTCGGCGTTGGTGAACTGGTCCGCGCCCTGCGGCATCAGCAGCTGGGGCAGAGCCGCGCCGAACGCGCCGAGCGTCGTGCCGCTGCCGCCGTGGTGGACCACCAGGTCGACGTGCGGGAGCAGCGCCGCCTGCGGGACCCACGCCTCGAGCCGGACGTTCTCCGGGACCTCGCCCAGCGCGTCCTCCGGCAGCGACGGGCCGGTGGCGACCAGGACGTCGACGTCCAGCCCGGACAGGCCGGCGATCGCCTCGGTGAGCACGCCCGCGTGCCCCATCGCCGTGCCCAGCGTCAGGTAGACCAGCGGACGCCGCTTGTCCAGCACGCCCGGCGGCAGCTCGCCCGGCTCGCTCCAGCCGACCGGGCGCAGCGGCACCCGGCGGGTGCGCGCCAGGAAACCGGTGTCCTGCACCGATTCCGGGCAGATGTCGACGAACGGGCCGCCGAACGCCAGGTCCTCGCCGATTTCGATGCCCAGCGAAGCGCCGTGTTCGCGGATCGCGTCCCGGATCTGCGTGGTCATCGGGTCGCCGGTCGACACGCGGCCGAAACCGTGGGCCACCACCGGGATGCCCGCCTTCATGGCGGCGAACGCGCCGCCCGAATTGCCCGCCTCGCTCACCACCAGGTCGGGCCGGACGTGGTCGAACAGCGGCAGCAGGTCGGCGAGGAACCGCTTGGGCATCAGTTCGCCGAACACCTTCGCGACGACCGGGAACAGCTCTTCGCGCGGGATGTCGCCGGCCGGGCGGCGCGGGCCGGGCGGACCCGATCCGGCGAACGCCTGGCCGAAGGCGTCCTTGATGGCGAGCCCGGCGGCCGCCGTTTCGAGGCCGGCTTTCGTCAGCTGTGGCAGGAAGTCTTCCGAGGTGGCGAAGGTGACGTCGTGGCCCGCCTCGCGCGCGGCGACCGCCAGCGGGACGAGCGGGAAGGTGTGGCCGAAGGACCCCAGAGAGGTGAAGAGTAAGCGCACCTACCCGACCATAGCCCGTAGGCTGGCCCGGTGACGACCGATTCCACCTTGCGCGAGGCCGCTTTCCGCTGGATCGCCGACGATCCGGACGACCGCACGCGCGCCGAACTGCAGGCTGTGCTGGCGAAGGCGCTGGGCGGCGAACCCGGGGCCGCCGAAGACCTCGCCGACCGGATGGCCGGGCCGCTGGAGTTCGGCACCGCCGGGCTGCGCGGCCCGGTGCGCGCGGGGCCGAACGGGATGAACGTGGCCGTCGTCACCCGCACCACCGCCGGGGTCGCGGAGTGGCTGAAGGCGCACGGGCACGCGGGTGCGCTGGTCGTCGTCGGACGTGACGCGCGCCACGGCTCGGAAGCTTTTGCGACCGCGGCGGCCGAAGTGCTGACCGCGGCCGGGTTCGACGTCAAGGTGTTCCCCCGGCCGCTGCCGACGCCGGTGCTCGCCTTCGCCGTCGGGCGGCTCGGCGCGGTGGCCGGCATCCAGATCACCGCGTCGCACAACCCGCCGGCCGACAACGGCTACAAGCTCTACGACGCCACGGGCGGGCAGATCGTGCCGCCGTCCGACGGCGAGATCGAGCGGGCCATCCAGGCCGCGCCCGCCGCGGTCAGCGTGCCGCGGGCGCCCGGTGCCGAGGTCGTCGACCTGCTGGACCGCTACCTCGACGAGGTCGCGACGCTGCCGATGGGGTCCGAGCGCGCGGTGCGCGTGGCCGCGACGGCGTTGCACGGCGTCGGCGCCGACACGCTGCGGGCGACGTTCGAGCGGGCCGGGTTCACCGACCTGCACCTGGTGGACGCGCAGGCGTCGCCGGACCCCGACTTCCCCACGGTGTCGTTCCCGAACCCGGAAGAGCCGGGCGCGACCGACCTGCTGCTCGAGCTGGCGTCCGAAGTGGACGCCGACCTGGCGATCGCGCTCGACCCCGACGCCGACCGCTGTGCGCTGGGTGTGCGCGAGCGGGACGGGCGGTGGCGGATGCTGCGCGGCGACGAAACCGGCGTGCTGCTCGGCTCGCACGTCTTGTCCACAGTGGACCGCACGGTGCTGCCGGACCCGCTGGTGGCCACCACGATCGTGTCGTCGTCGATGCTCGGCGAAATCGCGAAGGCCGAAGGCGCCCGGTACGCCGAGACGCTGACCGGGTTCAAGTGGCTGGTGCGGGCGGGCGAAGGGCTGGTGTTCGCCTACGAAGAAGCGCTCGGCCTGTGCGTGAACCCGGGTTTCGTGCGCGACAAGGACGGCATCGCCGCCGCGACGCTGGCCGCGGGACTGGCCGCGCAGCTGAAGGCGCGGGGCCGCACGCCGCTGGACGTGCTCGACGAGCTGTCGCGGCGCCACGGCGTCCACCTGACCGACCAGGTTTCGCTGCGGGTCACCGATCTGGCGGTGCGCGGGCAGCTGATGGCGAAGGTGCGGGCGACCCCGCCGGCCCGGCTCGGCGGCGTCGAGGTCACCCTCGAAGACCTGCTGCCGGACGCCGACGTCGTGCGCCTGACCGGCGAAGGCGTGCGGGTGGTCGTCCGGCCGTCGGGGACCGAGCCGAAGCTGAAGGCGTACCTGCAGGTCGTGGACAGCGCGCGCGAAGCGGCGCAGGAGCGGCTGACGGCGTTGCGGGCGGACGTCGAGGAACTGCTGGCCTGATGGCGCGGCTGCTGATCGTGCACCACACGCCGTCGCCGTCGACGCAGGCGTTGTTCGAGGCGGTGGTGGCGGGCGCAACGCATCCGGACATCGAAGGGGTGGAGGTGGTCCGCCGCGCGGCCTTGGCGGCCACCGTCCCCGACGTCCTGGCCGCGGACGGCTACCTGCTGGGCACGCCGGCGAACCTGGGCAGCATGAGCGGTGCGCTGAAGCACTTCTTCGACACGATTTACTACCCGTGTCTGGACGCGACGCGCGGTCGCTCTTTCGGGTACTGGATTCACGGCAACAGCGACACTTCGGGCACGGAACGCCAGCTGCTCGCCATCACAACCGGCTTGTCCTGGACAAAAACGGCAGAACCCGTCATCACAACAGGTGAACCGGACAAAGCGACGCTGGAAGCGTGTACCGAACTGGGCGCGACGCTGGCCGCGTCCCTGATGTCCGGAAATTAAAGGGGCCTGTCACCGGAAGCCCTGGGGGTCGACCTCCGGCAACAGGCCGTGGCCAAGGGTTCGCACGAGGGCGATCAACCTTGGCCCCCGAAGCGTACTACAGACGGCCGATCATGACGAGTCGAAGGCACGACAACCTCTCGCCTTGACCGATCCGTGCACCCCCAGGGCACGGAGAGCCAGGGCGAGAGGCGAGCCAACTGTAAACCACTGCATACGACGGCTGTCAACAAGTGCGTACAGTGGTTTGCGGTTAGAATTTCCGCGGCTGGATTCCCAGGGGGTGGAGATGGCACGGGAACGCACCTTCGCGGAGCGCCTGAGCGCCCTGATCGAGGCCGCACGCGTGGACGGCCGGGCACCGCACAGCTACCGGGAGATCTCCGCCGCCGTCGAGCGCGCGGGCGGCCCGGCGATGTCGCCCGCGTACCTGCAGCAACTCGCCACGGGCAAGCGGGTCAACCCGAAGATCCACTACGTCGAAGCGCTGGCGAGGCTGTTCGGCGTGCCGGTGACGTACTTCTTCGACGAAGAGGCGGCCGCGGTGCCCGCGGGTGAGGCCCAGCTGATGGCGATGCGGGCCCAGGAGCTGTCCCCGCAGGGCCGTCGGCAGGTGATGGACCTGCTGGAGCTCGTCGAGCGCTACGAGCGGGCCGAGCGCGAAGGCCGGAACCCGGAGGACGCGCCGCGATGAAGGAGCGCGAGCTGCGCCGCCGCTGCCGGAAACTGCTCAAGGACCTCGACATCGGGCCGCCGCTGGACGTCGAGGTGCTGTGCGCGCGGCTGGGCGAGCGGCGCGGGAAGCCGATCCGGCTGCTGGCGTACCCGCTGGAGGTGCCCGGGCCGTTCGGCTGCTGGATCGCGACGTCGTCCGCGGACTACATCTTCTACCAGGCCGAAACGACGAAACCCCACCAGGACCACATCATCCTGCACGAGCTCGGCCACATGCTGGCCGACCACCACCCGCACGGTGACGCCGAGCCGGCGGACTTCCTGCGCGGGCCGGCGGCCGATCTCGACCCGGATGCCGTACACCGCGCCCTGCGCCGCTCGTCCTACGATGACGCGCACGAGTGGGAAGCCGAAACGGTCGCGACGATCATCCTCGAATGGGCGTCGGTCCTGAACTACACGATCCCCCGGCGCGCCGCTGACCGGGATCTTCGCCGGATCCAGGGGGCGCTCGGCGATCACCAAGGGTGGTTGTGAGCACGCTTTTCAGCCCGGTCAACCTGCTGGCCCTGCTGCTGTTCGGCGCCGCACTGGCGTGGCGGATCTACCAGGTGACGCGCGCGCCGACGGTGCCGAACTGGGCCGTCACCGCGTGCGTCGCCGGCTTCGCGGCGGCGTTCCTGCTGCAGCAGACCGTGATCTCCGACGAGGTGGACGCGCTGTTCGGCCGCGGCGCGGCGCGGGTGGCGAACAACGCCCTGCTGGCGTGCGGCATCTGCGCGCTGCTGGTCTTCTTCCTCGGCTCGGCGCTGGGCCCGCGGCGCTACCGGCGGGTGACGCTGGAGCTGGTGCCGCTGGCCGCGGCGATCGCGCTGATGGTCGTCACGATGAGCCTGACCCCGCCGGAGCTGCGGGGCCTGCCGCTGGGGCCCTCGACGATCCACGACAGCCGCGTCGCGGTGTTCTACCTCGGCGCCGGGCTCTACCTGATCTACGGCCTCGTCGCCTGCACCGCCTGGATCGTGCGGTACCAGCGGGTGGCCGACCGGAACCTGCGGATCGGCCTGCGGCTGAGCGCGATCGGCATGGCCGGCGCGGCCGCCGGCAGCATCTTCCGCGCGCTGTACATCGTGGTCGCGTGGGTGTTCGGGCCGGTCGTGAAGGCCCTGCTCCTGCTGGGCGTGCCGTTCGTCATCGTCGGCGGGATGCTGTTCCTCGTCGGCGTCACCTACCCCGGGCTGCGGGCGCGGGTGTCGGCGTTGCGGCGCCGCCGCCAGCACCAGCGGGAGCACCGGGCCCTGGCTCCCTTGTGGACGGTCCTGGTCCGGGCGTTCCCGAGCATCGTGCTGCGGACGCCGCCGCGGCGGGGCGACCGGCTGTCCCCGCGCGGCGTGCACCGGGTGCACTACCGCCGGGTGATCGAGATCCGGGACGGCCTGGTGCAGCTGTCGCCGTACCTGGACGCGGACTTCGGCGACGTCGTCGCCACCGATCCCGGGGCCGCGGCGGCCGCGTTGAAGGCGGCGCTGGCGCGGCACGCGGCCGGCGAGGCCAGCGACGGCCGTGCGAAACAGGTCCTCCCCGCCGGGGCGGACGACCTCGAATCCGACGTCCGGCCGCTGCTCGCGCTGTCGGCCGCGATGGAGAACGGGACGTGACGTGGACACCTTGATCACCGCCGGCCGGGTCCTGCCGCGGCCTGCCACCCCCGTCGACGACGGCGCCGTGCTGGTGCGCGACGGCGTGATCGTCGCGGCCGGGCCGCGCGCGGACGTCGTCGCGCAGGCCGCGCCGGACGCGGTCCGGCACGACTTCCCCACCGGGACCGCACTGGCCGGGCTGTGCAACGTCCACGTGCACCTGGCGTTCGACGCCTCCCGCGAGATGCTGGCGCACTTTTCCGAGAGCGACGACCTCCTGGGCGGCGCACGCTCGCGGCTCACGGCGATGCTGCGCAGCGGCGTCACGACCGTGCGGGACCTCGGCGACCGCGGGCACCTCGGCGCGGCCGTCCGGCGCTCGTTCGAAGGGTCGGCGGCGCCGCGGCTGCTGGTGTCCGGCCCGCCGATCACCGTGCCGGGCGGTCACTGCCACTTCTTCGGCGGGGAAACGGCCTCCGACGGCGAAATCCGCGCGCTGATCGACGCGAACGCGGCCGCGGGCGCCGACGTGATCAAGGTGATGGCCAGCGGCGGCCAGATCACCGAGGGCGGCGCGGACATGTGGGAGTCGCAGTTCGACGCCCGCCAGCTGTCGGTGGTCGTCGCGCACGCGGCGTCGCACGGGCTGCCGGTGGCCGCGCACGCCCACGGCGCCGACGCGATCGAGGCCGCCGTCGAGGCCGGGGTGTCGACGGTCGAGCACTGCAGCTTCCTGACCGGCCCGAAGTCGTTCGACCGCCGCGAGCACGTGGCCAAGCGGATGGCGGCCGACGGGATTTCGGCGTGCTCGACGAGCAGCCGCAACTGGCGCGTGATCGTCGAGAAGCTCGGCGACGACGTCGCCCAGGCGATGTACGGGCGCCTGCCGTGGCTGGAGGAGCACGGCGTCCGCCTGCTGTCCGGGACCGACGCGGGCCTGCCCGGCTCGGTGTTCGACGACCCGGTCGGCGCGCTGGAGCTGTACGAATGGCTCGGTTTCCCGCGGCGCCGGATCCTGGAGATCGCGACCGAGGACAGCGCGGCCGGGCTGGGTCTGGGCAACGTCACGGGACGGCTCGAAGCCGGGCTTTCGGCGGACGTCCTGGTCGTCGAAGGTGACCCGCTCGCGTCGCTGGCCCCGCTCCGGAACCCCCTGCTGGTGCTCGCGCAGGGCCGTCCGGCCTAGGTCCCCGATCGGGGAATGCCCACTTTGGTGACAGCGTTTTAAAACAGTGTTACAGTCGCGCTACCCATCTCGAAGGAGCTCCCCGATGCACGGACCGACCCAGCTGTTCACGGTGATCGCCCTGGTCTCGCTGCCGACCGTGATGTACGGCGGCTACGCGCTGATGGGCGTCCTGCGCGACCGGAAGCTCACCGAGCACCAGCGCGCGATGTTCCGCGCCGGGCACGCCCACGCCGGTGTCCTGCTGGTCCTCGCCCTGGTCGCGCTGCAGATCCTGAGCCGCACGACGCTGTCCGACCCGGCGTTGTGGGTCACCTGCTTCCTGCTGCTGTTCGGGATCCTCGCCCAGTCCGGTGGGTTCTTCCTCCACCTGCTCCCGAACCGGGGCCGGCTCGGCGGCCGCGTGACGTCCGCCGGCGCGGTGCTGCTGGCCGCGGCCGTGCTGCTCACCGCGTACGGGGTCGCCTTCCCCTGAAAACCCGGATGCGGCCGGTCGTTAAGCTGGTGACGTGCCTGAATACCTGCCGACCGCGCCCTACAAGGGGACCCGGGACTTCCTGCCCGCCGAAATGTCCGTGCGTACCCAGGTGTTCGGTCATCTCTACGACGTCCTCGAGCGCCGCGGTTTCCTCCGCTACGACGGCCCGATCCTCGAGCCGGCCGAGATCTACGAACGCAAGTCCGGTCAGGAGCTCGCCGACAAGCAGCTGTACACGCTGACCGACAAGGGCGGGCGGCGGCTGGCGCTGCGGCCGGAGATGACGCCGTCGGTGGCGCGGATGATCGCCGGGAGCGCGAAGTCGCTGTCGTTCCCGGTGCGCTGGTACAGCCACCCGAACTGCCACCGGTACGAGGCGCCGCAGCGCGGCCGCGTCCGCGAGCACTGGCAGATCAACGCGGACATCTTCGGTTCGGACAGCGCCAACTGCGAGATCGAGATCTTCGAGCTGGTGCACGACCTGATGGCCGCGCTGGGTGCGACGCCGGACATGTTCGTGCTGCGCGTCAACGACCGGAACCTGCTGACCTCGGCGCTCACCGACGTCGCCGGGGTGTCGCAGGACCACCTGAGCCAGGTGTTCGCGCTGGTCGACCGCTGGGAGAAGTACCCCCGCGAGAAGCTGGCCGAGAACGCCGCCGAGATCGGGCTTTCGGACAAGCAGTTCGAGAAGCTCGCGGAGACGCTCGGCGCGGGCGAGGCGCTGCTCGACGAGCTGCCGGCGGAGGTGCGGGAGCAGTCGAACCTGGTGCGCGTCCTGCAGAGCAGCGCGGGATCCCTGGTGAAGTACGAGCCGATGATCGTGCGCGGGCTGGCGTACTACACGTCGACCGTGTTCGAGGTCTTCGACACCTCGCCGGAGAACCGCCGCGCCCTGTTCGGCGGCGGGCGGTACGCCGACCTGGCGTCGATGTTCACGCCGCAGCAGATCCCGGGCATCGGGTTCGGCATGGGCGACGTGACGCTGATCGACTTCCTCGACACGCACGGCCTGACCCCGGCCCCGCGCAACGAGGTCGACGTCATGGTGATCCCGGTGACCGAGGACCTCCACGACGCGGCCCGGTCGGTGGCGGCGTCCCTGCGCACCGCGGGCCTGCGGACGTCGACGCCGATCGAGCACCGCAAGCTGGGCAAGGAACTGACCCGCGCGGACAAGGCGGGCGCGGTCGCGGTGGTGATCGTCGGCCAGGAGGACTGGGCGGCGGGCACCGTGACGGTCCGGAGCCTGGCGACGCGCGAGCAGAACTCGGTGGCGGTCGCGGACGCGCCCGCGGCCGTGCGGGCGCTGCTGGCGTAAACCGGTTCGCTCCCCTCCGGCGTCCGGGGCATCCTGGGCGCCGGAAGGGGAGGCCGATGATCGAGTTCGAAGACGTGCGGCAGTGGGTCGGGTTCGACCGCACCGTGCGGCGGGAGTGGTGGTACCGCGGCGGCCGCCGGACAGCGCGGGAAGCGGTGGCGATCGCTGCCTGCTCGCCGGACGGTCACGAGCGCGAGGCGACGGTCTGGCGGCTCGCGGTGAGCCGGGACCCCGAGGCGGTGCCGCTGCTGCTGATCCGGTGCGTGGACTGGGTCCCGCAGGTCCGGGCGGCGGCCCGCGAGGCCGTTCTGTCCAAACTGGACGATTCGGCGATGCGCGCGATGCTGCCGCTGATCGGCGTGCTGCGGCGGCGTCTGGTCGACGGCTGGATGACCGAGTTGTTCCGCAAGACGCTGCTGAGCTCGCTCGACACCGCGCTGGCGCTGGACGACCGCGAGAGCCGCCGGTTCGCGCACCGCGAGGCGCTCGAGTTACTTTCACGCGAGCGGCTGCTCGAGATCGCTTCCACGCACGCCGACTTCGTGGTGCGCATGATCTGCGGCGACGCGCTGCTCGACCGCGGCGAATGCGTCGAGGAGCTCCTGGCGGCCGGCGCGCCGAAGGTGCGGATGCGGGCGCTGACCCTGCTCGGCCCCGACGCCGCCGTGGCCCACCTGGCGGACCGGTCCTCGGCGGTGCGGTCGATGGCGCAGGTCCTCGTCCCGGACCCGGCGGCGCACTACCGCACGCTGCCGGTCTCGTTCGGCGCGCTCGCCGGCCTGGGTGAGACCGGCACGGCCGCCGACGCCCCGCTCCTGGAGCGTCACCTCACCGACGAGCGTCCCCGCATCCGCCGGGCGGCCGTCCGCGGCCTGCGCCGGATCGCCCCGGAGTCGGCGGCGGTCCGGCCGTTGCTGACGGACCCGTCGCCCGCGGTGACCCGCGAGGTGGTGGCGTTCCTGCGCGGCCGGTTCGTCGCCCCGGCCACGCTCCGCCCCCTCCTGTCCCCGGCCCACCCGCTCCACACCCGCCGCGCGGCCGCAGCCCTCCTCCGCGACCACGGCACGTGGCACCGCCTGCACACCGACCTCGTCCTCCTGCCCGACCCGGACCTCGCCCCCGACGCCCACCAGGACATCCACGCCTGGCTCCAGCACACGGCCGCCACCTACACGACCCCGTCCCCGACCCTCGCCACCGAAATCGAAACCCACCTCGACCTCCTCCCGCCAGAAACGGCCCGCCAGATCCGCTTCGCCCTGAGCGCATCAAGGCATCACGCGTGATCAGCGAGGCATCTCAGGTGATCAGAGGGGCATCACGCGTGATTGGGGAGGCATCACGCTGATGCCCGCCTGATCACGCGAGATGCCCCTCCAGTCACGGGTGATGCCCGTGTAATCACGCGTGATGCCCTGTGGGGTCGGCGCGGAGGAGGCGGAGGGTGAAGGTTGCTCCTGCTCCCGGGCGGGTGGCGGCGGCGATCGTGCCGCCGTGGCCCGTCACCACTTCGCGGACCAGGGCCAGGCCGAGGCCGAAACGGCGGCCGTCGCCGTCGGAGCCGCGGGCGAACCGCTCGAAGATGCGGTCCGCGTCGGCCGGTGGGAAGCCGACGCCCGTGTCGCGGACGCGCAGCTCCACGTGGTGCTCGTCCGGGACGCCGAGCCACACCTCGATCGAGCCGCCCGGCGGGGTGTGGCCGAGTGCGTTGTCCAGCAACGCCGACAGCACGCGGCGCAACGCCGTCGGCACGCCCTGGACGAGGTACGGCCGCCGCTCGCGGGTCACCGCCAGCCGGACCCGGCCCTCCCCCGCGCGCACCGCCTCCGCCGCGACCGCCTCCTCCGCGAGCACCCCCAGCTCCACCGGTTCCAGCGATGGCCGGTCGCCGCACGCCTGCGCCGACAGCAGCAGGTCCTCGACGACTTCGCCGAGCTCACGCGTGCCGCGGACCAGCTGGTCGAGTTCGGCCGCGTCACGGCCCGACGCCCGCCGGGCCAGCAGCTGCGCGCGCGTGTGCAGCCGGGTCAGCGGGGCCCGCAGCTCGTGGGACGCGTCCGCGACGAACGTCCGCTGCCGCCGCAGCGCGTCTTCCAGGGGCCGGATCGCCCGGCGGGCCAGCACCCGTCCGCTGACCAGGGCCGCCAGCAGGGCCAGCACCTCGGCGACGCCGAGCCCGAGCAGCAGCGACGCGCGGTCCTGGACCTGGTACCGCTCCTCGAACAACGCCTGCGAGACGACGCCGCCGTGGTTCTCCACCCGGATCGTGTAGGTCATCCAGCCGATCGACCGCCGTTCGGTGTGGACGTCGCCGGACGCGGGCACCAGCGCGTTCAGCTCGGGCAGCGGCATCCCCGCCGGTGGCGGCCCGGCCGGCGCGTGCGCGGTCGGCGTGAACAGCCAGACGCAGCCGGGCGGGGTCGTGCCCGGGCCGAGCTGGATCGCCCTGGCCAGCGTCCGGTCGGCGTCGGCGTGCTGCCCGGACAGCAGCATCCCGTACGCGATCGCCCCCGCGACGGCCACCAGCAGCGACACCACGACGGCGACCTGCGCGGTGATCACCCACCGCGCCCGCCGCAGGGCCCCCTGTTCGGGATCGGGGCTCATACCGCCCCGATCTGGTAGCCGAGGCCGTGCACGGTCCGGACGACGTCGCGGCCCAGCTTGCGCCGCAGGTAGTACACATAGGTGTCCACAATGGACTCCCCGGTCGAGTCGGCGAACACGTGCGTGCGCAGCGCCGCCCGCGGGTGGATCGCCTTGGGCCGCTGCGCCAGCGTCCGCAGCAGTTCGAACTCCCGCCCGGACAGCGTGATCCGCTCGCCGCGCGGCAGCACGACCTCGTGCCGCCGCAGGTCGAGCGCCGCCGCGCCGAGCGGGAGGCACTCGGCGCCGTCGAGGTCACGGCGGCCCAGCGCACGCAGCCGGGCCAGCAGCTCCTCGGCCTCGAACGGCTTGACGAGGTAGTCGTCGGCCCCCGCGTCGAGCCCGGCGACGCGGTCGGCCACCTCGCCGAGCGCCGAGAGCACCAGCACCCGCGTGGTCACCGCCCGCGCCCGCAGCCGCCGGAGCAGCTCCAGCCCGTCGAGCACCGGGAGCCGCCGGTCGATGACCATCACGTCGTACTGCCCGGTGAGCCCGAGGTGCAGGCCCCGCTGGCCGTCGTACGCCGCGTCGGTCTCGTAGCCTTCGTCCGCGAGCAACTCCCCCAGCATGCCTGCCAGTTCGCGGTCGTCCTCGACCAGGAGCACCCGCGGTTTCGCCACCCCATCGCGCACGGATCCATACTGGCAGTGATTTTCCGGAATTGAAGAATCAACTTTTCCCGGTCACCGGGACCGGTTCGGCCGTCAGGAGTACCTCGGTGGTCCCCTTGCGGGCATCCCGGCGGTCGAGCCAGCCCAGCACCGGGGCGGTCATGATCGTGGTGACCAGCGCGACGAGCACCAGCACGGTGAACAACGCCGGCGAGACGATCCCCGCGGCGAGCCCGACGTTGAGCGCGATCAGCTGCATCAGCCCGCGCGCGTTGACGAGCACGCCGACGCGCGACGCGATCGCCGGCGGCTCCCCCGCCAGCCGGGCCGCGCCCCAGGACGCCCCCAGCTTGCCGACGATGGCGACCACCACGCACAGCACCGCGAACGCCAGCAGCTTGGGGTCGGCCAGCAGCGCGAACCGCGTGTTCAGGCCGGAGTAGGTGAAGAACAGCGGGAGGAACACGATCCGCCCGATCGGCATGATCTTCGCCAGCACGGCGTCGGCGGTGGGCGTCCGCGGGAACGCGATCCCGACGCAGAACGCGCCGAACACCGCGTACAGGCCGATCTTGTCGGTGAACCAGGCGGCGGCGAACAACGCCATCGCGGTGACGAGCACCCGCTGGTCGACCCCCATGCGCTCGCTGTTCATCGCCTTCGCCAGCAACCGCCGCCCGATGGTGAACACCAGCCCGGCGAAGAGCACCCCGCCGCCCAGCGCGAGCGCCACCGGCCCGGCCGACCCGGCGTGCATGCCCAGCACGACGGCCAGCAGCAGCCACGCCAGCACGTCGTCCAGCGCGCCGCAGGCCAGCGCCAGCGAGCCGAACTTCGTCGACGCGATCCCGCGTTCGGTGATGATCCGCGCCAGCATCGGGAACGCCGTGATCGCCAGGGCCACGCCGACGAAGGCCGCCGACGTCACCGGCGAAACGCCCTCCTTGCCGATGCCGACCCACGTCGTGCCGACCACCGCGACGCCGACCCCGAGCGCCAGCGGCACCAGCGTCCCGGCCGACGAGATCGCCGCGACCGACTTCCGCGACTCCCGGACGCTGCCGACGTTGAACTCGTAGCCGGCGCCGAACATGTAGATGACCAGGCCGATCTGGCCGCCGACGTAGAGCAGCGAGCGGATGCCGTCCGGGAACAGCGCCGCCTGGACGTCCGGGAGCAGCAACCCGAGCAGGGACGGGCCCAGGAGCACCCCGGAGATCATCTCCCCGACCACCGGTGGCTGGCCGAGCTTGACCGCGACCAGGCACACCAGCCTGACCACCACGAGGATCACCACGACGGCGAGGAAGAAGATCGGCGCCGCTTCGGACGGGCTCATCGGTTACCTCCGGCGAAGTAGGTCGTGCAGAGGGCTTTCTTGCGGGCGTCGAGCACCATGTACGTGCCGAAGACGAGCTGGGCGAAGCTGCGCCAGACGTCTTCCCAGCGGTCGCGGACCGCGATCCACACCAGCGGCGCCCGCCGGGGACGCGCGCCGCGGGGCGTCAGCAGGGCCGGCCCGCGGTTGGGGATCGAGCGCGTGTGCCCGGCCGTCGAGGCGAGGCCGAAGCGGCGCAGCACCTCGCTGGTCACGATCCGCATGGTCGGCGGCGCGAGCCCGCGGGCCGGGCAGGCCCGGTTCTGCGCGACGCCGAACGGGATGAAGTCGTCGCGCGTGGTCCGGGCGGCGAAGTCCGGGTAGCTGAAGCACAGCACCGTCCCGGCCGGGATGGTCAGGTCCGCCAGTTCGATGTCGGCGGTGGTGATCCGGTGCGCGATGCCGAACAGCGGGTACGCGCGCAACCCGTCCTCGATGACACTGCCGATGACCCGGTCGTTGTCGTCGGGGTGGCCGGCGAGCCGCTCCTGGAGGCCCTCGTCCTGCGCGATGATCATCAGCAGGTGTGCCATCGCCTCAGACATCTGCACTACGGCCGTGGTGAAGAACGTCCCCTGCAGGTAGTACGCCTGCTCGTCGGGGGTCAGGGATTCCGGGAGCGGGTGCGGGACGTCGGCCAGCCGCCTTCGCAGGTACCGCGTCAGCCGCGCCCGGCGCCGCATGTTGCGCGGCCGCACGCACTTCAGGGCCGAGACGACGTCGTCCGCGTGCGCCACGATGAGGTCCCGCGCCTCCGGCGGGCACGGCTCCTCGAACACCAGCTCGTAGTACAGCTCGGCCCAGATCGGCATCATTTCGTCGCGCAGCCGGACGAGGCCGGGCCGGACGCCGTCGAGTACGTGCGCGGCCACCCGCCGGGTCAGCTCCTCGGAGTCCTTTTTGGACCGGACCAGGATGTGCCGGGTGCACTTGGCGACCTCGTCGTAGCGCGGCCCGGCTTCGAGGTGTTCCTGGTGCACCTGCGCCCCGGGCGACAGCCAGTACCAGAACAGGTCCGACAGCGCGGCACCGCGGCTGCGGCCGTTCGCCGCCGGGTCGGCGTAGACGCGCCGGAAGTCGCCGACGCCGACCTGCGGGCCCGGGACCGTCACCGCGTCCTGGCCGTTGACCAGCGCGAAGATCCGCATCCGCAGCGCGACGACCCGCGCCGGCAGCCAGGCGAGCGCGGTGCCGGTCATCGCCGCACCTGGTCCGGGGTGAGATCGGCCGGGTGCCGGCCGCCGCACAGCGCGAGGGCCTGGTCGAAGTCCTCCCGCAGCAGCTCCAGGACCTCCGTGACGCCTTCGCGGCCGCCCGCGGCCAGGCCCCACACCACCGGGCGGCCGACGCCGACCGCGTCCGCGCCCAGCGCCAGGGCCTTGACGACGTCGGTGCCGCGGCGGATCCCGCCGTCCAGCAGGACGGGCACCGCCCCGCCGACCGCGGCCGCGATCTCCGGCAGCACGTCGATGGTCGCGGCCACCGTGTCGAGCTGGCGGCCGCCGTGGTTGGACACCACGATCCCGGCGACGCCGTGGTGCACGGCCAGCCGCGCGTCTTCGGCGTGGAGGACGCCCTTGATCAGCACCGGGAGCTTGGTCCTGGACCGCAGCCAAGCGATGTGGTCCCAGTTCAGCGCCGACATGACGATGTCACGGACGTGGCTGGCGGTGCCGCCGCTGCGGTTCTCGCCGATGTCGCGCAGGTTTTCCACGGCCAGCCCGGCCGGCAGGTCGTGGAAGGCGTTGCGGTCGTCGCGCTCGCGGCGGCCGAGCACGGGCGAGTCGACGGTGACGACGAACGCCTGCACACCGGCGTTTTCGGCCCGGCGCACGATCGCCTCGGTGAACTCCAGGTCCGGCTGCAGGTAGAGCTGGAACCACAGGCCGAGGTCCGGGGCGGCCGCGGCGATGTCCTCGATCGCCGTGGTGGCGGCCATGCTGACGATCATGATCGTGCCGGCCCGCGCCGCGGCCCGGGCGGTGGCGAGCTCGCCGTCGGGGTGCGCGAGCCGGTGGAACGCCGTGGGCGCGATCAGGATCGGCATCGACGACGGCGTGCCGAGCAGCGTCAGGCTCAGGTCGCGTTTGTCGCTGCCGCGCAGCACCCGGGGCAGCAGCCGCAGCCGTTTGTACGCGGTTTCGTTCTCCCGCAGGGTGATCTCGTCCTGCGCGCCGCCCGCGAAGTAGTCGTAGTGGGCCGGGTCGAGGCGCTCGCGGGCCGCCGCCTCGAACTCCGCGATCGTGCGCATCAGAGTTCCCGGGTGAAGAAGGCGGTCAGCGGTCCGATGTGGACTTCCTGGTCCCACTCGTTCTCGAGGTTCTCGGTGACGTGGTGGGTGGCGACGAGCTCGCCGCGGCGGTAGTGCCGGACGATCGGGTGCAGGTAGTGACCCTCGCCGCGGTCGTTGGCCTTGTCCTGGGCGGCGCGGGCGACGAAGTCGAACGGGTCGACCTTGTCGTGGTCGGGGCCGTAGTCCAGGGTGACGACGTAGGCGTCCTCCGGCGGGTCTTCGAGGACCCGGTCGACCGGCACCTCTTCGAGGTAGCGGGCGGTGTCGCCGTCCACGACGAGGACGTCACCGAGGAAGCCGAACTGCTGGTAGAGCCCGGAAGTCCGGTTGATCCGGGTGATCACGGCGTCGGTCAGGGCGTCCGGTTTGGCGGGCAGTTCGGTGTGCGGCCACGGGACGTCGTGGTAGCGCTCGTCCAGCACCTTCGCCAACGCCCGGGCGCCGTAGCGGAAGCCGTGGATGAACGCGCTGGTGGCCTTCTTGAAGTCGCGGACCTGCGTGATCGTGCCGGCGAAGTACAGGCCGGGGACGTTGACCGACTCCCAGCTCGACGTCTGCGCCGGGAAGCGGTCATTGATGGTGAGCTGCGGACGGCAGTCCTCGTCGAAGAGGGAGGCGTCGAACCGGAAGCCGGTGCAGCCGATCACGCGGTCGTAGCGGATTTCCTTGACGACCTCGTCGGCGCGGGCGAAGGCGAACTTGACGTGGTAGCCGTCGGCGTCCTTGCGGACTTCGCGCACCTCGCCGTCGAGGATCGCGTGCTGCAGCTTGAGCTGGTACATGTCCAGGATGCCGGCGTTGTAGGCGCGCAGGTGGCCGACGAAGTGCGTGCGCCAGGCCAGTTTCACCGGCCGCGGGCCGCCGACGTGCACGACCGCGGCCCGCTCGATCAGGTTGTCCGCGGTCTCGAACGCGGAGTTGCCCTTGCCGAGCACGAGGACGCGCTGGCCGGTGAAGCTCGCCGGATCGACGTCGACGTCCACGTACTGGTCGATGAGCTCGACGCCGGGGAACTGCGGGACGTACGGCTTCGTCACGCCGGTGGCCATGATCAGCCGGTGCGCCCGGAACTCGGTTTTCCCCGCGGTGAGCACGAAAGTTTCGCTCTCCCGCCGGATGCGCGTCACCCGGGTGTCGTAACGGATGTCCAGCTGGTACTTCGCCGCGTAGTCGGCGAGGTAGCGGAGGAGGTTCTCGGCTTTCGGGAAGAGCTTGTCGCTGTAGTCGGTGAAGAGGACGGGATCGTCGTCGCCGTCGGCGAGGATCGAGTTCCAGTCCATCCGCATGCGCAGTTCCGGGTCGGCGTACCCGGTGTGCTTCTTGTTGATGGAGATGAGGGTTCGGTGCCGCGGAAAGGTTTCGAAGAAGTGGCCGGGCGCGGAACCGGCTTCCAGCACGAGGTAGCGGCGGCCGGCCCGGCCGAGGTGCTGCGCGAGCTGCAACCCCGCGGGCCCGGCCCCGACGACCAGATAATCGAGCACTTCCTCCGCCACGACGACCTCCTGAGGCTCGGCACCGACCGCATGATCGGCGCCGAGCCTGCTCCGGAGATCTCAGAAAAGCCTCAGAAGCAAGAAACTTACTTCCCGGCGGCGCGGGCCAAGCGCTCCGGGTAGCGCTCTCCCGCGATCGCGTCCGCGGGAGCCGCCGCCTCGATGGCCTCGATGTCCGACGCCGTCAGCTCCAGCGAAGCCGCCGCCACGTTCTCCTCGAGGTACTTGCGGCGCTTGGTGCCCGGGATCGGCACGACGTCCTCGCCGTGGGACTGCACCCACGCCAGCGCCAGCTGGCCCGCGGTGACGCCCTTGTCCGCAGCCAGCGCGCGCAGGGCCTCGACGATCGCCAGGTTCCGCTCGAGGTTGCCCTCGGCGAACCGCGGCAGGCCGCGGCGCATGTCGTCCTCCGGCAGGTCGGCGACCGACGTCACCGCACCCGTCAGGAAACCCCGGCCCAGCGGCGAGAACGGGACGATCCCGATCCCCAGCTCGCGGCACGTGGAAAGGACGTCACCCTCGATGCCCCGCGTCCACAGCGACCACTCGCTCTGCAACGCCGTCACCGGGTGCACGGCGTGCGCGGCCCGGATCGTCGCCGCGCTCGCCTCCGAGATCCCGGCGTACCGGATCTTCCCGGCCTCCACCAGCGAAGCGAGCGCGCCCCAGGTCTCCTCGATCGGCGTGTCCGGGTCGACGCGGTGCTGGTAGTACAGGTCGATGTGGTCGACTCCCAGCCGCCGCAGCGACTCGTCACAAGACTGCTTCACGTACGCGGCGTCGCCGCGGGCGCCCATCGCGCCGTCGTTCCACACGATGCCGAACTTCGTCGCGAGCACGACCTCGTCGCGGCGGCCGGCGATCGCGCGGCCGACCAGTTCCTCGTTGACGCCGCCGCCGTAGACGTTCGCGGTGTCCAGCAGCGTCACGCCGAGCTCCAGCGCCCGGTGGATGGTCGCGATCGACTCGTCTTCGTTGTCGCGGACGCCGTAGGCCTGGCTCATCCCCATGCAGCCGAGCCCCTGGGCGCCGACTTCCAGGCCGCCCAGCTTCCTGTTCTTCACGCGGAAATCTCCTCCATACCGGGTTCCACGCCGAGCACGTTGCGCTCGACCTGGGCGTAGTTTTCGATCTTGTAGTCGAGGATGTCGAGGCACCCCTGCAGCTCGGCGATCCGCTCGGCGACCGACCGGCGCTGGTCCACCAGCAGGGCCTTGCGGCGGCCCGCGCTCGCGACGCCGTGGCGGCGCAGCGACGCGTACTCGCGCATGCTCTTGATCGGCATGCCGGTGGTGCGCAGCTTGGTCAGGAAACCCAGCCAGTTGAGGTCGTCGTCGGAGTACGCCCGGCGGCCCGCGGTGTCCCGGGCGGGCGGGTCGAGCAGTTTGATGCGCTCGTAGTACCGGAGGGTGTCGATGGACAGTCCGCTACGTCGAGCGGCTTCCGCTATCGAGTAGCTCATGCGCCGACAGTACGACCTGGAGTGCACTCCAGGTCAAATCTTCGTCCTCGCAAAAAATAACACCGTTGCGATACGCTCTGTGCATGGCACGGCCACGCACGCACGACGAAGCGCTCCGGCTCAAGCTCCTCGACCGAGCCGGCGAGCTCATCGCGGCCGACGGGCCGAAGGCCCTTTCCCTGCGCAAGCTGGCCGCCGACGCCGGGACGTCGACCACCGCCGTGTACTCGCTCTTCGGCAGCAAACCCGACCTGGTCAACGCCCTCTACACCGAGGGTTTCCGCCGTTTCGGCGCCCGGATGGCCGGGACGCCGCTGACCGGTGACGCCGTCGAGGACCTCGTCGCGCTCGGCACCGCCTACCGCACGAGCGCGCTGGCCGACCCGAACCTCTACGGGATCATGTTCACCAGGTCGGTGCCCGGGTTCGAGCCGAACGAAGACGCCGAGGAGCTCGCCCGCGAAACGCTCAAGCCCCTGGAGCGGATCATCCGCCGAGCCGTCGCCGACGGCGTCTTCCTCGACGTCCCGCCGGAGACGATCGCGGTCGGCTGCTGGGCCATCGTGCACGGCTTGGTCTCCCTGGAGCTGACCGGCAACCTGCCGGAGGAGTTCGACGTCACGACGTCGTACGAGGCCGCCCTGCGCGCGAACGCCTCCGGCTGGCTGCGGACTCAGAACAGCGGCAGCATCCCGTCGTAGACGACCGTGCCGCGGGCGTCCCACGCCTTGACGTGCCCCTTCGCGTCCGGCTTGAGCCGGCCGACCGGCAGCCAGACGGCGAACATCCCGTCGGTGACCAGCGTGTCGGCGCCGTTCCCGCCGCCGTAGTCGACGATCACCTGGGTCGCGGTCGACGGCACCACCGCCGCGAACGGCGTCCGCGGCCGGTCCTGGCCGCCGCCTTCGGTCGCCCCCAGCGTGTCGACGACGAGGCTGCGCGCGGGCACCGCCGGTCCGGTGTAGCGGTCCGGGTAGGCGTGTGACCGCGGTCCCGCGGGCCCCGGTTCCGTCGTGCACGCGACGACCCGGTCACCCAGGCGGCCGAGCACGATCCGGTAGCCCCGCTCGGCCAGCGACGGCCCGGCCCGGTAGGCCGGGGCGTCCGCGACGACCTCCTCCGCGGCGGCCAGGCACTCGCCCAGCGCCCGGCCCGCGGCCGACGTCCGCTCGGCGTCGGCCGGGCGGTCCGTGACCGAAAGCAGGGGCGGCGGCGCCTCCGGCAGGCGGAACATCGGCTGCTCGCCCGGCCCGTCCCCGATGGCCAGTTCCACCTTCGCCGGGACCGTGCCGGTGAACGCGACGAACTGGCGGCTGGCCGGCGAGAAGTCCAGGCCCGACGCGCTCGACGAGCCACCCGCCGACTTCGTGGCGAGGTTCGCCTGCGGCCAGGCCGGGTCGACGACCCCGGCCGCCAGCCCGGTCGCGCTGTGCAGCAGCAGCCCGGACCGGCTACCGGGGGCGTACGCGGGCGCGGCCGCCGGATCGGACAGGGTCACCGTCGTCTCGGTGACCTCGCAGAACATCGGCTTCCCGGCGGCGGTGGCCGCGACGACCGAGTCGGTGCCGAACGTGTCCGTGAACAGGGGCACCCAGTCGGCGCGGTCCGCCACGCGGCCGGTCTTCCCCGCCGTCCGCACGGCCGCCCAGCAGCGGTCGAGGGCCGAGGTCGCCAATTTCGCGTCGAGGGTCAGGCCGGTGTTCGTCGTCGCGGGCGGCGCTTCGACGGGCGTCCGCAACTGCCGCGTCACGACGACCGCGCCCGCGGCCAGGACGAGCACGGCGGCCGCGGCGGCGTACCAGACGTGCCTGCTCCGCCGGGGTTTCGCGATGCCCTGACGGACCTCGGCACGCAGCCGGTCACGGACGTCGTCCGGCAGGACGCGCCGGGGCGGGAGATCTCGCAGGCTCATTTTTCCTCCAGCAGCGTGCGCAGCCGGGCGCGGGCCCGGGACAGGTGGGCGCGGACGGTGACCTCGGCGACGGACAGCAGCGCCGCGGCGTCGGCGGCACTCAGGTCGCCGAGCAGGCAGAGCTCGACGACCTCCCGCTGCGCCCTCGGCAGCGTCCGGACGGCGGCGACGACCTCGCCCAGCCGCTGCTCGCTGTCGAGCCGCTCGGCGACGGCGTCGGCGTGGTCGGACACCACCGGCGCGTCCGGGATCTTCCGCAGCAGGCGCAGCCGCCGTTTCGCGCCGCGGTGTTCGTCGCGGGCCGCGTTGCCGGCGACGGTGTAGAGCCACGGCAGCGCGCTGTCGCGCACCAGCGTCACGTCGGCGCGACGGCGCCAGGCGATGAGGAAGGTGTGCGAGGTGAGGTCCTCGGCCGCGGCCCACGAGCCGGTCAGCCGGTAGGCGTGGTTCCAGACGGCCTCGGCGTGCCGCTCGAAGAGCTCACCGAAGGCGGCTTCGTCGCCCTCGGCCGCCTGCTCCCACAGATCCCGGTCGCCCACCGGCGTCCCCGTCGCTTGGTTGGTCACACCCCTTCGTGGCCGGCATCGGCCGGCTTGTTGCGCAGCGCGTCCGGCAGGTCGAGCTCCTCGTGTTCGCCGCCCGCGAAGTCGGCGCCCGCGTCGAAGGCCGTGCGGGAGAACTGGAACACCCCGCCCGAGCGGATCCGGGTGAAGGTGGCGTCCCGGGCGAAGTGTGCGTAGGAGAAGAAGGCGCCTTCGTCGAAGACCGACCGGTCGAAGTTCGCGATGTCGGTGAATTCGGCGCCGTAGAACCCCGCCCGGCGGGTGAAGCGCGAGCCGCGGACGTGGACCGCGCCGACGAACCGGGCGCGGCTGAAGTCCGCGGCGGCCAGGGTGCAGCCGCTCAGCCGGAAGTCGACCAGGACGGCCCGCTGCAGGTCGACCGACATCCCCGGCCAGAACCCCGGCTCGTCGTGGCTCAGGTGGGTCTTGAGCAGGTCCTGCGCGGCCAGCCGGACCAGCAGTTCGGGGTCGGTGTCCTCGCCGAGTTCCGCGCCGGTCCGGCCGCGGAGGCCGGTTTCCGGGCTCTTGAACGGCATCCGCAGGTAGGAGCACAGCACGTTGACGATCGTCTGGCGTTGTTTCGGGTTGTCCTGCCCGAGCCGTTCGAGCGCGTACAGCCCGCCGAGCCGGACGGGGGCCTTGTCGCTGCCGAGCTGCTCGACGGACTTCGTGTACAGCTCGGTGACCCGGCGTTCCGCCAGGTCCACGGTCGTCTCGGCCAGCTGCAGTTCGAGCGTGCGCTGCCGGCGGGTCGCCAGCCAGAGCGCGAACGCCCCGCCGGCGCCCGCGCCGACCCCGAACGCGGTTTTGACGGCGTCGATCCGGACCGGCGCGTCCGGCCGTCCGGACCAGGTCAGGAACAGCCAGAGCAGCGACCCGGTGACGCCCGCGACCGCGACGGCGGTCACGGCGATCCACCGCCACTTCAGGACGGGCAAGGCTAGACGGCGCCGTACTGGCGGTCGCCCGCGTCACCGAGGCCCGGGACGATGAACCCCGAGTCGTTGAGGCGTTCGTCGATGCTCGCCGTGACCACCCGGACCGGCAGGCCGGTCTTTTCCAGGTGCGCCAGGCCCTCCGGGGCCGCGAGCGCGCAGATCGCGGTGACGTCGTCGGCACCGCGGTCGGTGAGCAGGCGGATCGTGTACTCCATCGAGCCGCCGGTGGCGAGCATCGGGTCGAGCACGAGGACGGGCCGGTCGGCGAGCGACTCCGGCAGCGATTCGAGGTAGGGGGTCGGCTTGAGCGTCTCCTCGTCGCGCGCGAGGCCGACGAACCCCATCTGCGCGTCCGGGATCAGCTTGTGCGCCTGGTCGGCCATGCCCAGGCCGGCCCGCAGCACCGGGACGAGCAGGGGAGGCTTGGCCAGGCGGAAGCCGTCCGTGCGGGCGACCGGCGTGTGGATCTTCTCGATCTTGACGGGCACGTCCCGCGTGGCTTCGTAGACCAGCATGACGGTCAGCTCGTGCAGCGCGGCCCGGAACGCGGCGCTGTCGGTGCGCGCGTCGCGCATCGTGGAGAGCCGGGCCTTCGCGAGGGGGTGGTCGACGACGTGCACATCCATGCGGGTCAATCTAGCCGGTGGGCGGTTCGGCGTCCCTTCTCAGTTCGTAGAGGTTGACGGCCTCGAAGAAGTGCCCGACGACCGGGGCCAGCTTGTCGCCGGGCCACTCGGGCAGGTCGCGGGAGTACTCCCCCGGCTCGATCGCGACGGTCAGCTTCCAGTTCGCGTAGACGCCGTTGAGCGTCCACGTCTGGTGCAGGACCTTGTGTTTCTTGAGCATGCCCAACCCTGGTTTCTTGCCACGGACGCACGCAACTGATCGACCGGGTGAGCGATCTTCCTTGCCGCGCTGGCAAGCGGAGAAGGTGTGCGCATGGCCAAGAACAAGCGGGTGTCGGTGCGGCAGCGAAGGGTCTCGGCGGAGCTCCGGACGTTGCGGGTGGCGGCGGGCCTGACCTGCCTGGACGTGGCGACGGCTTTGGACTGTTCGGAGAGCAAGATCAGCCGGATGGAGACGGGCGACCGCGGGTTGTACGCGGACGACGTGTCGGCGATCTTGGGGCTGTTGCGCGTGCCGGCGGCGAAGCGGAGTGAGCTGTTGGCGCTGGTCAGGGAGGGCGAGGAGCGCAACTGGCACGAGATCCATGGCAAGTTGCCGCCGAACTGGAAGGAGCTCATGCGCTTCGAGAGCGAGGCCACCTCCATCCAGAACTACGAACCGATGCTGGTCCCCGGCCTCGCGCAGGTACCGGACTACTCGCGCGCGATCATCCGAGGCACCAGCCCTCGGCTGACCGATTCCGAGGTCGATGCACTGGTGGCTTCGCGGATGGCCCGGCAAGTCATCTTCAGCCGCCGCCCCGCGCCGGTGATCCATCTGCTGATCGATGAAACCGTCCTCATCCGACCGGTGTGCGCTCCCGACATCATGCGCGCACAGCTGCATCATCTGCGCGGCCTGAGCGAGCGCAGCAACGTAACGGTTCAGGTGGTGCCTTTCTCGGTATCTGCACATCCCGGCCTGGATGGTCCGTTCGCGATTCTCGACTTCGGCTCGGCCCCGCCGGTCGCCTACATGGACAGCTGCAGCACGAGCAGTTTTCTCGAGGAAGAGGAGCACATCGCCAGTGCTAGGGTCGCCTGGCGCGGCATTCATGCCGTCGCCATGTCACCCGACGAATCGATCGGGCGCATCGCCAGGGCCATTGGCGACTGGACCGCCCACTAGGAGCACGAACGATGATCGCCGAGGGCACCTGGCGAAAGAGCAGCTACAGCGGCAGCCAGGCGAACTGCGTGGAAGTCGTCGCATGGGGCAAGAGCAGCTACAGCACCAACGATTCCAACTGCGTCGAGGTGTCCTCCACTTCCACCACCGTCGGCGTGCGGGACACCAAGGATCGCGAGGGCGGCCACCTCACCATCCCCGCCCCCGCGTGGATCGCCTTCGTCAACGCTGCCGGGCGAACCAGCTGACCCAGCGTCGCTGCCAGGGCGTCTCGACCGCCCGTTCGTGGTAGTGCTCGCGCACCCACGCCACCGCCTCCCCCGCCGGCACCCCCGAGAGCGTCGCCAGGCAGGCCATGACCGTCCCGGTCCGGCCCGCACCGCCGTAGCAGGCGACCTCGACCGTCTCCGTCTTCGCCCGTTCGTGGAGCGCGATGATCTGCCGGCGCGCTTCCGCAGGCCTGACCGGCAGCAGGAAGTCCGGCCACGTCACCCACTCGTGTGGCCACGTAATACCCCCGCCGTGCTTGCGGCGCAGCCGGCTCGTCCCCAGGTAGAGGCCGAAGCCGGGGTCGGGACCGTCGGGGCGCGGGCGGCCCAGCCCCCGCCCCTGGACGCGGGTGCCGTCCGGGAATTCCACCATCGGGTCAGTGTCCTCCGGAAGATGGACACGTAGGGTGGTTTTCGCCGATAAGCTACGCCGGGTGAGCGAGTTGACGCCCGACCAGATGCGGGCTTCGGACGCGGACCGTGAACGCGTCGCCCAGGTGCTGCACAACGCCCTCGCGGAGGGGCGTATCACGGTCAACGAGCTGGAAGAGCGGCTCACGACGGTCTACGCGGCGAAAACCCTCGGCGAGCTGAAGCCGGTGACGGCCGACCTCCCCTCTTCGTCCGCGGCGATCGAGCCGGCCACGACCCGCGCCCTCGGCTTCCCGGACCAGCGCATCGGCGGCCACCCGGGCTCCCCGGTGTCGATCGGCGTGCTGTCGGGCGCGGTCCGCAAGGGCAGCTGGGTCCTCCCACCCCAGCACAACAGCCTGGCCTTCTGGGGCGGCGCGGAGATCGACCTCCGCCAGGCCCGTTTCGCGGACAAGCACAGCACGATCACGGCGGTCGCGATCATGGGCGGCATCCAGATCACGGTCCCGGACGACATCAACGTGGACGTCACGGGCATCGGCCTGATGGGCGGTTTCGTCCTGGAGGACAAGTCGGGCGCACCACCCGCACCCCCGACCGCCCCCACGGTGAAGATCAACGGCCTGGCCTTCTGGGGCGGCGTCGTCGTGTACCGGAAGCCGTCGAAACGAACCGAGCCACCGCAGATCGAAGGGTCCTGACCACGGCTTTGTGACGCGTTCTGCACTCAGCGTCACACCCAACGGGGGCTCGCACTGTCGGACCCGCCGCCTAGACTCAGCGGCATGACAGCCACGACCAGCACGTCAGCGGCGCCGGCCACCCCGGCACCGCTGGTGGACGCGACTCGCGATGACGCGAGCCTGCGCCGCTTCCTGCTCGGGCTGCCCGGTGTCGACCAGGTCGGCGTCGAGCAGCGCGCGGCGGGCCTCGGCACGCGCAGCATCAAGAAGGACGCCAAGCGGTGGGCCATCGACACCGCCATCTCCATGGTCGACCTGACCACGCTGGAGGGCGCCGACACCCAGGGCAAGGTCCGGGCGCTCGCCGCGAAGGCCGTCCGGCCCGATCCCGAGCGGCAGGACACCCCGCGCGTCGCCGCCGTCTGCGTGTACCCGGACATGGTCGCCACCGCCGTCGAAGCGCTCAAGGGCAGCGGTGTGCACGTCGCGAGCGTCGCCACCGGCTTTCCCGCCGGGCGCACGAGCCGCGAGATCAAGCTGGCCGACACCAAGATCGCCGTCGACGCGGGCGCGCACGAAGTCGACATGGTGATCGACCGCGGCGCTTTCCTCGAAGGCCGGTACATGGCCGTCTTCGAAGAGATCAGCGCGATCAAAGCCGCCTGCGGGGACGCCCACCTGAAGGTCATCCTCGAGACCGGCGAGCTGGCGACCTACGACAACGTGCGGCGCGCGTCGTGGCTGGCGCTGCTGGCCGGCGGGGACTTCATCAAGACGTCCACCGGCAAGGTCTCCCCCGCCGCGACGCTGCCGGTCACGCACATCATGCTGCAGGCGGTCCACGACTGGCACGTCCAGACCGGCGAGCTGCGCGGTGTCAAACCCGCGGGCGGCATCCGGACGACGAAGGACGCGATCAAGTACCTGGTCGCGGTGCACGAGGTCGCCGGCGAGGCGTGGCTGACCCCGGACCTGTTCCGCTTCGGCGCGTCCAGCCTGCTCAACGACCTGCTGCTGCAGCGCCGCACCCAGGTGGACGGCCACTACAGCGGCCCCGACTACGTGACGGTGGACTGATGCCCGTTTTCGAATACGCGCCGGCGCCGGAATCCCGGGCCATCGCGAACCTGAAGGACTCGTACAAGCCGTTCGTCAACGGCGAATTCGTCGACGGCTCGGGTGAGCCGCTCAAGACGATCAACCCGGCCACCGAAGAGGTCCTCGCCGAGGTCGGCACCGCGTCGAAGTCCGATGTGGACACCGCGGTGAAGGCCGCGCGCAAGGCTTATACGAGTGTCTGGTCGAAGATGCCGGGTACCGAGCGCGCGAAGTACCTCTTCCGCATCGCGCGGCTCATCCAGGAGCGTTCGCGCGAGCTGGCCGTGCTGGAGAGCCTGGACAACGGCAAGCCGATCAAGGAATCGCGCGACTCCGACGTCCCGACGGCGGCCGCGCACTTCTTCTACCACGCGGGCTGGGCCGACAAGCTGGAGTACGCGGGCTACGGGCCCAACCCGCGTCCGCTGGGCGTCGCGGGCCAGATCATCCCGTGGAACTTCCCGCTGCTGATGCTGGCCTGGAAGATCGCCCCGGCGCTGGCGACCGGCAACACCGTGGTCCTCAAGCCGGCCGAGACCACGCCGCTGACCGCGCTGGTCTTCGCCGAGATCTGCCAGCAGGCCGAGCTGCCGCCGGGCGTGGTGAACATCCTGCCGGGCGCGGGTGACATCGGCGCGTCCATCGTGGAGCACGCCGACGTCGACAAGATCGCCTTCACCGGCTCGACCGAGGTCGGCAAGGCGATCCAGCGCCAGGTCGCGGGCACGCCGAAGAAGCTGACCCTGGAGCTGGGCGGCAAGGCGGCGAACATCGTCTTCGAGGACGCGCCGCTCGACCAGGCCGTCGAAGGGATCGTCAACGGCATCTTCTTCAACCAGGGCCACGTCTGCTGCGCGGGTTCGCGCCTGCTGGTCCAGGAATCCATCGCCGAAGAGGTGCTGGAGAAGCTGCGCTATCGGGTGTCCACCCTGCGCCTCGGCGACCCCCTCGACAAGAACACCGACATCGGCGCGATCAACTCCGCCGAACAGCTGGCCAAGATCCGCGGGCTCGTCGAAGCCGGGGACGCCGAAGGCGCGCAGCGCTGGACCAGCCCGTGCCCGGTGCCGGAGCGCGGGTTCTTCTTCGCGCCGACGGTGTTCGCGAACGTCCACCAGTCGATGCGGATCGCGCGCGAGGAGATCTTCGGCCCGGTGCTGTCGGTGCTGACGTTCCGCACGCCGGACGAGGCCGTCGCGAAGGCGAACAACACGCCGTACGGGCTGTCGGCGGGCATCTGGACCGAAAAGGGCTCCCGGATCCTGTGGATGGCGAACCAGCTGCGCGCCGGCGTGGTCTGGGCCAACACCTTCAACCGCTTCGACCCCGCCGCCCCGTTCGGCGGCTACCAGGAATCCGGCTTCGGGCGCGAAGGCGGCCGCACCGGGCTGGAGGCGTACCTGAATGTCTGACCGGATTTCCGTCGCGAAGACGTACAAGCTGTACCTCGGCGGCAAGTTCCCCCGTTCGGAGTCCGGCCGGGTGTACCCGGTGACGGACAGCAAGGGCAAGTTCCTGGCGAACGCGGCCCACGCGTCCCGCAAGGACGTCCGCGACGCGGTGGTGGCCGCGCGCAAGGCGTTCCCGGGCTGGTCCGCGGCCACGGCGTACAACCGCGGCCAGGTCCTCTACCGCGTGGCCGAGGTCCTGGAGGGCCGCCGCGACCAGTTCATCGCGGAGGTGTCCTCGTCGGAGGGCCTGGCGACGAAGAAGGCCGAGTCCACAGTGGACGCCGCGATCGACCGCTGGGTCTGGTACGCGGGCTGGACGGACAAGATCGCCACGGTCCTCGGCGCGGCGAACCCGGTGGCGGGCCCGTACTTCTCGTTCACGGTCCCGGAGCCGACGGGCGTGGTGGGCGTCCTGGCGCCGCAGTCGTCGTCGCTGCTGGGCCTGGTCGAGGTGCTGGCCCCGGTCCTGGCGACGGGCTCGACGGCGGTGGTGGTCTCCAGCGCGGAGCGCCCGCTGCCGGCGATCACGCTGTCGGAGGTCCTGGCCACGTCGGACGTCCCGGGCGGGGTGGCGAACATCCTGACCGGACGGGCCGCGGAGCTGGGCCCGTGGCTGGCTTCGCACGGAGACGTCAACGCGCTCGACCCGACGGGAGCGGCCCCGGCGGACCGCGTCGAGCTGGCGCGCGAAGCGGCGAACACGGTGAAGCGGGTCCTGACGGTCCCGGAGGCGGAGCCGGACTGGACGGCAGCCCCGGACCTGACCCGGTTGCGGCGGTACCTGGAGGCGAAGACGGTCTGGCACCCGCTGGGCGTCTGAGCTGACAGCGGCCGTCACCCCTCGGGGTGGCGGCCGCTAGCTCTTCTTCAGCTCCTCGGCGAGCATCACGATGATGCCGCTGGGGCCGCGGACGTAGGTGAGCTTGTAGACGTCCTCGTACGTCGCCACGCCGCGAAGCGGGTGGCAGCCGTGCCTCGCGGCGATTTCGAGGGCCTCGTCGATGTCGTCGACGGAGAAGGCCACGCGGTGCATGCCGATCTCGTTGGGGCGCGTGGGCGCCGTCTCGATCGCTTCGGGGTGGATGTACTCGAAGAGCTCGAGGCAACCTTGGCCGTCGGGCGTCCGGAGCATGGCGATCCTGGCGTGGTTGCCGTCAAGGCCGACGGCCGTGTCGGTCCACTCGCCACTGACCGTGTCCCGGCCGAGGAGCGTGAGACCCAGGTCGGTGAAAAAGGCGATCGTCGCTTCGAGATCGCGAACGGCGATGCCGACGTTCTCCAGTTTGATGACCATGCGCGGCATCGTACCGAGGCGTCGCGCTAGCTCATCGTCACCGAGAAGTCCGACAGCGTGAACCGCGCCTTGCCCCCACCCGTGGAGCAGAACTCGATCCCGTAGCCGATCTGGTTGATCGTCGGGTTCGCCGGGATCAGGCCCTTGCCGATCGCCCAGCCGATCATCGCCTTCAGGTCCACGCTTCCCGAATACTGGGTCGCGCGGGACACGAACGCCACGTACCCCTCGTCGTCCGCCCAGACGTCGTACGTCGAGCCGCCGGCGGTGTACGTCGACAGCTTGTCGCCCGCCGGGACCTGCTTGCTGTTCTCCGTCCACACCATCAGCTCGCTGACGCCCTTGCCGTCGCCCACGCCGTTGAGCCACAGGTCGTACGCCACGTCGTAGACGCCGGTGCCCGGACCGCGGCCGGCGAACGTCGATTTGATCACCGAATAGTCGTTGACCGGCTTTCCCTTTTGGTCGTTGATGTCCTTGTGCACGTTCGGATAGGTTTTCACCGACGTCGACGCCGGTTGGGTGGAATCGACGTACCAGTTGTCGTACGCGCACGCCCGCAACGTTTCCGGGCCCGCCTCCCCGGCGTTCCACATGTTGTTGTGGACGTAGTACCCGCCGTCGGACCAGCCGCCGTCGGGGTCGCTCGTGGTGAACTCCGGGGTGCGGCAGCCCCGCACCGGCGTGGCCGACGGCGGCACCGGAGCCGACGAAGGCGCAGGTCGCGACGACGACGTCGAAGGTGTAGGCGCAGACGACGAAGAAGCAGGCGGTGCCGAAGACGACGACGGAGTCAGCGGAGCCGGCGCGACCGCCGCCACGCCGTCGACCGGCTTGCCGCCACACCCGGCGACCACCGGGAAGGAAATCGCCAACAACACGGCCAGCATTCTTCGTCGCATTTTCCCGCCCGCAGCTGCAATTCCGGCAGAACGAGGCGGAACCCTAACACGAAAAACCGCGGATTCAGTCCGGGTCGAGGTCGCCGGAGGTGATCGGGCGTCCGGGCAGCGCCGAACCCGGCCGCGCGCTGAGGCCGTCGATCATGATGCCGACGCACCGCCGCGCCGCCATCTCGGCCACCTCCGGGGACTTCGCGCGCATCTGGCGCAGCAGCGTCGCGAACAGGATCGCGATGTCACCGGCGCCGACGTCGTCGCGGAGCTTGCCCTCGGCCTTCGCGCCGTCGACGAAGCCGTCGAGCACCGACAGGATCTCGTCGCGCAGCCGGCGGACCTCCGGGTCGCTCTTGAGGATCACCAGCGCCCGGTGCGACACCATCGCCAGCTGCACGCTCAGCTGCAGCTCCACCGACTGCCGCAGCAGCCGCTCGAGCGCGCGCCACGACGACGTCTCCTCCTCGGCGATCACGCGCGCGTCGATCAGCACCCGCTCGAAGTTGTCCATGGCGACCGCGCGGACCAGCGCGTCGCGGTCCGGGAACCGGCGGTAGAGCGTGCCGACGCCGACGCCGGCCGCGCGGGCGATCTCCTCCATCGGCACCTCGGGACCGGACATGGCGAAGATGTTCTTCGCGGCGGCGAGGATCTGGTCGCGGTTGCGCCGCGCGTCCGCCCGCAGGGTGGTCTCGGGGTCTGCCGTCATGCCGTTCGCCTTCCGCTGAATCGCGCGGGGTGATTCTCGCACGGCCAGCGGGCCACGCACTGCCTCCTCAACCGGGTAGCGGGCACCTAGTGGACGATGTCCTTCCGCTTCGGTACCTTGGACCAGAGAACCGGAATGTAATCCTCCGCATACTTTCCGTCCGATTTAGGGGGTCCGAAATGACTGAATTGGCTGAGCCCGCGACGCGGGACGAGACCTTCCCGCTGACCCGCAGCTGCCCGTTTGCCCCGCCGCCGGCGTACGAGGAGCTGCGCGAAGCCGGTCCCGTCCAGCGCGTCCGGCTGCAGTCGGGCCAGGAGGCGTGGGCGGTGACGCGGCTCGAGGACGTACGGCAGATGCTGACCGACCCGCGGTTCAGCTCCGACCGGTTCAACCCCGGCTTCCCGGTCCTGTTCAAGTCGGGGCGGCCGCAGCGGCGGAGCAACTTCACCCCGTCGTTGATCAACATGGACCCGCCGGAGCACGGCCCGGCCCGGCGCGAGGTCGTCGGCGAGTTCACCGTCAAGCGCATGAAGGCCCTGCAGCCGCGGATCCAGCAGATCGTCGACGAGCACATCGACGCGATCCTGGCCGGGCCCAAGCCGGCCGACCTGGTTTCGGCGCTGTCGCTGCCGGTGCCGTCGCTGGTGATCTGCGAGCTGCTCGGCGTCCCCTACGCCGACCACGACTTCTTCCAGGTGCGCAGCTCGACGCTGCTCAACCGGGAGGTGGACCCGGAGGCCCGGCTCAAGGCCGTCGACGAGCTGCAGGAGTACCTCGACCGGCTGGTCAGCGCCAAGGAAGCCGACCCGACCGACGACCTGCTCGGCCGCCAGGTCCTCAAGCAGCGCGAGGAGCACGGCGAGGTCGCGCACGACGAGCTCGTCTCGATGGCGTTCCTGCTGCTCATCGCCGGGCACGAGACGACGGCGAACATGATCTCCCTCGGCACCGTCGCGCTGCTGGAGAACCCGGACCAGCTCGCCCTCATCAAGGACGACCCCGGCAAGACCCTGGACGCCGTCGAGGAGCTGCTGCGGTACTTCACCATCGCCGAGTTCGCGACCTCGCGCGTCGCCACCGAAGACGTCGAGATCGGCGGACAGCTGATCCGCGAAGGCGAGGGCGTCCTGGGGCTGAGCTACTCCGGCAACCGCGACGAAGCGGCGTTCGAGAACGCCGACGAGCTCGACCTCGAGCGCGGCGCGCGCCACCACGTCGCCTTCGGCTTCGGGCCGCACCAGTGCCTCGGCCAGAACCTCGCCCGGATGGAGCTGCAGATCGTCTTCGACACGCTGTTCCGCCGCATCCCGGAGCTCAAGCTGGCCGCGCCGGTCGACCAGCTGCCGTTCAAGCACGATTCGTCGATCTTCGGCCTCTACTGCCTGCCCGTGACCTGGTGAAGGGGACGTCATGACGACCGTCGAAGAGCGCGAATTCCCGATGACCCGCACGTGCCCGTTCGCGCCGCCGCCGGCGTACGAGGAGATCCGCGAGGGCGAGCCCGTCTCGCGGGTCCGGCTGCCCGACGGCGGCCACGCCTGGGCGGTCACTCGGCACGAGGACGTCCGGACCGTGCTGAACGACCGGCGGTTCAGCGCCGACCGGCAGCACCCGGACTTCCCGCAGCTGGTCAAGGGCGGGTTCCGGCGCAAGGGCGACGAGCGCACCATGATCACCATGGACGCGCCCGAGCACGGCCCGGCCCGCAAGGCCGTGCTCGGCGAGTTCACCGTGCGCCGGATGGAGGCGCTGCGGCCGCGGATCCAGGAGATCGTCGACGCCCGGATCGACGCGCTGCTGGCCGGCCCGAAGCCCGGTGACCTGGTGGAGGCGCTGTCGCTGCCGGTGCCGTCGCTGGTCATCTGCGAGATGCTCGGCGTCCCGTACACCGACCACGACTTCTTCCAGACCCACACCGCGAAGCTGATCAAGCGGTCGACCAGCGCCGAGGACCGGCGGGCGGCGTTCGACACGATCCGCGGGTACATGGCCGACCTGATCGGCGAGAAGGAGGCGAACCCGCCGGACGACCTGCTCGGCCGGCAGATCGTCAAGCTGCGCGAAGAGGGCACCTACCGGCGCGAGTCGCTGGCCGCGACGGGGTTCCTGCTGCTGGTCGCGGGGCACGAGACGACGGCGAACATGATCTCGCTGTCCACCGTGGCCTTCCTGCGCAACCCGGAGCAGCTCGCGGTGATCAGGGCCGACCCGGGCAAGACGCTCGACGCCGTCGAAGAGATGCTGCGGTACTGGACGATCGTCGACGCGGCCACCGCACGCCTGTGCGTCGAGGACATCGAGGTCGGCGGGCAGCTGATCCGCGCCGGCGAGGGCGTCCTGGCCCTGGGGTACTCGGCGAACCGCGACCCACGCGCGTTCGACGCCCCGGACACCCTGGACATCGAACGCGGCGCGCGCCACCACGTGGCGTTCGGGTTCGGTCCCCACCAGTGCCTCGGCCAGAACCTGGCCCGGATGGAACTGCAGATCGTCTTCGACACCCTGTTCCGCCGCGTGCCCTCGCTGGCACTGGCCGCATCGGTGGACGACCTCCCGTTCAAGGACGACGCGAACATCTACGGCCTGTACCGGCTGCCGGTGACCTGGTAGAGACGAACTGCCACCCACCACAGGGAGAGAAGGACCATGAAGATCATCGCGGACACCGGCAAGTGCGTCGGCGCCGGTCAGTGCGTACTCACCGAGCCGGCCCTGTTCGACCAGAGCGAGGACGACGGCACGGTCATCGTGCTCGATGACCAGCCCGAGGGCGAGCTGGTCGAGAAGGCCCGCGAAGCGGTGCACGTCTGCCCCAGCCAGGCCCTTTCCCTCCAGCGCACGAGTGATGCCTCCCTGATCACGGGTGATGCCCCGCTGATCACGCGTGATGCCCCTCGGGTCACGCGTGATGCCTGGAGGCGCTCGTCAGT